>JBAUEX010000239.1:0-19333 GCA_049678845.1 Candidatus Acidiferrales bacterium | reverse complement strand
ATTCTGAACTCGGCCAGGCTACTTCCTCCCGTGTCGTCGGCCAACAAGCTTGTCCAGGGACTTTTCTCCCATTCACGGGCAACCACAAACTAGGAACAAAACATATCTGTTCACTGGAGCTCGCCGTCCCTAACAAGTTGGCGCTTATTCTTGCTCCTGTTGTACCGATTGTCCCGACTTTGAGGCAAAAAAGTTCCGAGGAAAGAGAATCTTAAATCTGTATGAGACCGGAAATTAAGTTGGTGGACGTGAGGACATTCGAACTCCCGACCCCCTGCCTGAATAGCAGGTGGTTACGCGGGAAAACTCCGACGGCATCGCTTTGAAATGATAGTGGTTGGTGGACGTGGCCGGGATCGAACCGGCGACCCCCTGCTTGCAAAGCTGGGAGGGAAAAACACTAAATGCTTTGACTGGTGTCGCTAACACGGAAAATCAATGAAATTCCCGCTCCCCAAATGTCCCGAAGTTGTACCGAAGTGCTGCCACCGGGGTGTCCCTTACTCGGAAAACCAGCGAAAGTCCCGCTCCTCAAATGTCCCGAGGTTGTCCCGAATATCGGAGCTCTGAACGTTGAGCGAGCTGTTTGTCGATTACTTTCGTTTCGCCCCAATACACCCTGAAAGTCTAACTGTTAGCGGCCTCATCGGTAAACGCTAGCAGCTAGCGACTACTCAGGAGTAGCGCAAGCTGCGAATGAGATCGTCTCCAGATTGTCGACGGTCCGGGAGTTATCGCGGACGGTGTTGTCTTCGCGGCATGGCCAATGCGGCTTTTGCCGCGGTCTGTCACACTTACAAAATGATGGGTCGATTCATCTTCGCAGCATTGTGCCTGGCGACGGCCTCGATGGCGCTCGGCCAGAATGTCCGGCCAGTCTCTACGGAAACGCACGGACCTCGTCCCATCGCTAGTATTTAATCCTTAGTGGTGACTGGTGCCAGACAGGCGCAAGATGCCGCTTTTGGTTGCTCCACAGGCATTGACGAAGTGGCTCGCTTCGTTGCGTGGCGTGCTCTTGGAAATGGGCGAGGTGGCGGGCTGACTCGCGGAATCGGCTTTCTTTGCGGCAGCCCCAGTCAGATGCACTCGGATCAAGGAAAGGAACGCTTCCATCGCTGGAGAGAGCCACTTGTCTTTATGCCAGACAACAAGGGTTTTCATGGTCAGTTCGAAGCCAGCCCAGGGCAAGGCTACCAGTTTCTTGCTGGAGAGTTCCTGGTCCACGACGATTTTCGGCAGGCATGCAATACCCATTCCCAAGGCGGCGCACTGTTTAATGGCCTCCACGCTGGTGAATTCCATGACCGCTCTTGGGTGCACATGGTACCGCGCCAGGGCCCCTTCCAGCTTGGAGCGGTAGGCGCAACCCGAATCCGTTAGCAGGAAGGTCTGCGAAGCCAAATCATCGGCGCGCACCGACGGCAGGCGCAGCAGCGGATGCTGCGGCTGGGCCGCCAGCACAAGCGGTTCACGGCACAATACCTCCGCGTGAATTCCCGGGGTCCTGACGGCATCGTCGATGACTAGCCCCAAATCCAGGTCCCCGCGCTCGAGGCTGGGAACGATCTCCATGGAATTGGCGCCGCGGAAGACAAGCTCGACGCGCGGGTATTTTTCGCGAAAGATCTGCAGAACAGGAGGAAGACGGTAGGTGAGCACCGATTCCGGCATTCCGATCAGCAGGGTTCCGGCAGGCCCGTCACTGCCCTCGGTTACGGCGGCGGCCTCCTGCACGAGCCGCAGGATGCGCTCGACGTATGGCAGCAGCCTCTGACCATGGCTGGTCAGCCGCACCCGTTGCCCCAGTCTCTCAAACAGCTGCACTCCGAATTCCCGCTCCAGGGAGCGGATCTGAACGCTCACATTGGACTGAACGCAATGGACGCGCTTGGCCGCTCGCGTGAAGTTCAGTTCCTGGGCCAGCGTTCGGAAAATTTGAATCTGCCGTAGTTCCATGAACAGCTCCTTCCCGAATACACCTAGTCAGTACTTCATTCTTCGATGAACTAAAACGGACGGTCGTTTCCTCGAAAGCATAGCTTTCATCTGTCGAATTCATTGGACAGCTAAGCGAAGCCGCGACATTATACCGACCGGCGCTTCTTCTATCAAGCAGTCCAGCACGAAGGAGAAGGGAATGGCGGAAATCAAGGCGACGGTTCACTACGGCGGGAACAATTTTTTTGTGGGCGTCGGCCCCGGGGGCCAGGCCCTGGTCATGGAAACCGACGGCCAGAGGGGATCCGCACCGAGCCCCGTTGACCTGTTGCTGATTGCCCTCGGGGGTTGCATGGGTTCCGACGTGGTCGAGATTCTTGGAAAGAAGCGCGAGCGCGTGACCGATTACCGAATTGAGGTCCAGGGCGAGCGTCGGAAAGATTTTCCCCGCAGTTATAACAAGATTAAGATCCACCACGTGGTGAAGGGACCCAATCTTTCCGAGGACTCCGTCAAACAGGCTGTGGAGTTATCGAATTCGAAGTATTGCAGCGTGGCCGCGACCCTGAGGCCAACTGCGGAGATTTCTGTCAGCGTCGATGTCATTCCGGACGGAGCGGCGACATAAGGGTGTCATGTATCAGGAACCCGACGGGCGCTCGACCCGTGGATAGAAGAGAAGTTTACTGCGGAAATTGCCAGTCGGCGAATTTGGCGCTGCCCGTCCATGACGATCGGGTCTGCACCGCCAGTCGCCCGGGGCGCATCAGCCTAGCGGGGCATATTTTCTTCTAGGGGGCTTCGAAACGAAAATGATTTCTCAGCTGGCCGCTCACCCTGTTGCGCTTCGCCGATCCAGCCGATTGGTTATAGGCGCGCTGTGCCTGGCATTGAGTGCGTTTGGCCTCGCTGCCGCTCAAGCCCGCGCGGTCATTGTCGATCACGGAGCGCGCGACCCGGCCGTTTCGCCGGAGGGCCGCCAGATTGCCGTGAGTGTGCTGGGTAGAATCTGCGTGGTTCCTTCTGCCGGAGGAGATGGCCAGGTGATTTCCGCAGGCTTGGGCTGGGATCGTTTCCCAGCGTGGTCGCCTGACGGCCGCTTCCTGGCTTATTCTCACGAAATCCAGTATCGCACTTCTCTGGTCGTCTACAATCTGGCCACCGGTACCTCCGCCATCCTTTATCAAGCCGACGGGGTGATCGGACAGATTGCTTACGACCCGGCCGGCCAGAAAATCTTCTTTGTCCTGCGGTACGGTCAAGGTGATGCCCACATCTGGCAAATCTCCAGCGCTGGCGGCAACCCGCAGCAGATCACCCTAACCCGCCGCTGGCATGAATGGTCATTTGCCCCGTCGCCTGGCGGAAAACAGCTCGTTCTCTCCTCAGGGCTTTACGGCGGTTCGAATCTCTACAGGTTCGAGATCGAGAAACGCGCATCGGTCCGGCTGACCAACACGCCCCTCGATGACCCCAGCGTCGCCTGGAGTCGCGACGGCAAGTCCATCGCCTACGTCCAGACCGGCAACGGCGCGGACGAAATCCTGCTCCAGCCTGCCACTGGCGAAGCGCCGCCCCGCATGGTTTCCCGTTCTCCTTATCAGGATACGCAGATCGCTTTCGGCGAGGACGCGAGTACCCTGATCGTTTGCGCGGCGCGAAAGCTTTTCCGTCTCGACATCCCCAGCGGAGCGCGGCGGCCGATTCCGTTCACCATTACATTCCCACTGCCTGAACGGCCTCCGGCCAATCTCGTCGTCCTTCATGCTCGTCTGATCGACGGCACAGGCCGCCCGCCCATTCCCGATGCGAGCATCGTGATTCGCGATGGCCGAATTGCGGAAGTCCATGGCACCGACCCCCCAGCCGCCAGCATAGCCGGTCTGCCGGTTCTGGATGCGCGTGGACAGTCGGTTCTTCCCGGCCTCATGGATAACCACTACCACTTTTGGGACGCCTTTGACGGCGCCCGCCTGCTTTCCCGCGGAATCACCTATATTCGCGACCCCGGAGCCGACCTTGCGGACAGCATGAATTTCAAAGAGGCCATCGCTCTCGGTCTCGATCCTGGTCCGGATATTTACAATGCCGGCCCGTTGATCGACGGCTTCGGCACCTATCACCCCATGGTGGCCGTCGAGATCGACCGGCCCGAAGATGCGGAGAGCCTTGTTGATTCCCTTAAGGCTCAAGGCGTGGATCTGCTCAAGGTCTATTTCCTGCTGAAGCCCGATGTTCTCCGTGCTGTAGTGCAGGCCGCGCACCAGGTGCATTTGCCGGTTACCGGCCACATCGGTGTCGAGACCAGCTGGACCCAGGCGGTGGAAGACGGGATTGACGGTCTCAATCACATCCGCATATGGGCGGATTTTCTGCCGCAGAGCGAGCAGGCACAAGGAGCAAACGGCGGCCTTGATGACGACTGGCATCCGGTCGCGCGGATGCAGGCGGACTGGCGTCAAATCGATCCCGACAGCGCAAGTGTCGCCCAACTGATCCATAGAATGGCCCAGGCGAAAGTCGGCTTCGACCCGACGCTGTCGATTCAGACTCCGCTTCCTTTCCTGCGCCAGCAGCTCAGTCTTGAGCAGTTTGCTCTCTGGCAACAGAGCTATCAAAGAATGTCGCAATTCGTGAAGCAGGCAGTGGAAGCTGGCGTCCCGCTTCTCGCCGGTACCGACAACGGAAGCCTGTTCGACGAAATGGAAGTCTACGAACACGCGGGTATTCCGCGCCAGACGATTATCGAGGCGGCGACTGCCAACGGAGCTTCGTGGCTCGGCCGGTCATCCGATTTTGGAACCGTCCAGCCGGGCAGGCGCGCGGATCTCGTTTTCGTAACGGGCGATCCCCTGCAGGGCATAAAGAACCTGCGCAACGTCACCTTGGTTATCAAGGACGGTCAGATCGTTTTTCATAAATGACATCGGTAGGGAAGGGCGGGAAGGAGGATTTATGAACAAGGCGCTCTTGGGAGTAATGAGCATGTTCGCCGCTTTGATGGTTTTCGCTTCTCCGGGGCGAGCGGAGAACAACTCTTACCGCGGCGCCGCCATTGGGGCGGCGCGCTGGATCGCAGCGAATGGCATCGAAAAGGAGCCGGGAATCGTCTGGGCTGCCGATCCCAAAGACCCTAAAAGCGTCAATACCACGCTATATGCCGGGACTCCCGGTCCCATCCTTTTCCTCTTGGAGGCTTACCGTTACACCGGCGATACGACCTATCTCGAGAAAGCGCGGCAGGGCGCCGACGCTCTTCTGGTTTCCATTTCCGATAAGGATGACACCGGCTTGTATACCGGCCTTGCCGGTTCCGGTTTTACGCTGGGCGAAGCGTATCTAATCACTCACGACAGGCGCTACCGCGACGGAGCAGTTCAATGCGTCCGCTGGATCGAGGAGAAAGCGGTAAAGACTCAGGACGGGGCCAAATGGAATGATGTTACTGACATCATCAGCGGCTCAAGCGGTACCGGTCTGTTCCTTCTCTGGGCCGCCGATCATCTCCATGCGCCGGGAGCGCGGGAACTGGCCATTCGCGCCGGGGAACATCTCATAAGCATTGGCGGGCGTGAGGCGGGCGGCGGACTGAAGTGGATGATGGATAAATCCTATCCTTTTGAGATGCCGAATTTTTGCCACGGCACGGCCGGCGTTTCCTATTTCCTCGCCACGCTGTACCAGGCCACCGACCGCCAGCAATTCCTCAATGCCGCTCTGGCGGGTGCCAAATACCTCATCTCCATTGCCAACCAGACCAATCAATATTTCCTTGTTTACCATGACAACAAAAACAATCATCTTTTTTACCTCGACTGGGCCCATGGACCCGCCGGCACGGCTGCACTCTTCTACCGCCTCTATCAAATCACCAAGGACCCAAAATGGATGGAACTGGTGGCGAAGTGTGCTGCGGCGACCCGTATCTTCGGAGGCCCAGAGAAGGCATTCGCCACGATACCGCCTGGATCGGCGCGGACGCTCACAGTTTGGCGCGATGGCCGCCCAAAAGAAGTCGCCAATCCGGGAGTGTGGAACAATACCAGCGTGTGCGACGGAGTCGCGGGAGAGTCGCAGTTCTTCTACAACGTCTATCTTGCCACGCACAATCGCAAATGGTTCGAAGCAGCCAAAGAAGGCAGCGACGAACTTTTGAAAGCGGCCGATGTGAATGACGGCAATTACCGTTGGGTGCAGGTCGAGACGTTCGTTCGTCCCGACTATGCCATCGCGCAAACCGGCTACATGGAGGGCGCGTCGGGCATCGGCATGTGGCTCCTCCACTTCGGCGCTGCACTTGCTGGGAGTCACCGGCCGGTCATCATTTTCCCTGATGATCCGTTTCCGTATTGAAGGCGGCCGGCGGAGGAATCTATGACCACACACCCATTCAAAATCGCCGCTTTGGCTGGCTGGATTGCTCTCTGCGCCCTTCTCGGCCGTGCGACGACAAGCAGGTCATATCACGAGGCTGCCATGGGGGCGGCACGTTGGATGGAAACGAACAGCTTGAGGACGGCTAACGGATTGGTCTGGGCATCGGATCCCCAGGATCCCAAGACGGTGAACACGACTCTCTATGCAGGTACCCCTGGTCCGATACTGTTCTTCCTTGAAACTTACCGGTATACACATGACCAAACCTTCCTGGAGGAAGGGCGGCGCGGGGCTGACGCTCTGCTCGCTTCGATTTCGAAAAAAGATGAGACCGGGCTCTACGAAGGGATTGCCGGATCCGGATTTACGCTGGGCGAAGCTTACCTGATCACTGGCGACGTCCGTTATCGCCAAGGCGCTCTCCAGTGTGTCCGCTGGCTTCAGGAGCGGGCGAAAAGGACTCCTGACGGCGTCAAGTGGAATGACGTAACCGACATTATCGCCGGATCGAGCGGGACTGGTTTGTTCCTGCTTTGGGCAGCGGACCATTTACATGCGCCGGGAGCGCTAGAATTGGCGGCTCGAGCCGGCGATCACCTGATTGCCACTGCGCAGCCGAAACCGGGCGCCGGGCTCATGTGGATGATGGATCCGACCTTCCCCCGGGAAATGCCAAACTTCTCGCACGGCACCGCTGGCGTTTCCTATTTCCTGGCCACTCTGTATCAGGCCACCGGTCAAAAGAAATTTCTCAATGCGGCGCTCGCCGGAGCGGATTACCTCGTGTCGATCGCCGACATCAATAGTCGCTACTGCATGATCTATCACGACAACCAGAACAAAGGTCTTTATTATCTCGGCTGGTGCCACGGCCCGGCCGGGACCGCCCGGCTGTTTTATCGTCTTTATCAAGTCACTCGGGATCCCAAATGGATGAGCCTGGTCAAGAAGTGCGCGGAAGCGGTTGTCGCAAACGGAGGGCCGGACAAAGCGGTCACCCCGGGCGTTTGGCACAACGTCAGCATGTGCTGCGGTGTCGCCGCGGAAGCAGAATTCCTGTATGACATTTATCTAATCACCCATGAGCGGAGGTGGCTCGCCGGAGCGAAAGAGGGCAGCAACGAGCTCTTGAATCTCGCCGATCGCGAGTCGCATGGCTACCGTTGGGTGCAGGTAGAAACGCGCGTCAGACCCGACATCGCTGTTGCGCAGACGGGCTACATGCAAGGCGCGTCGGGGATCGGGATGTGGCTGCTTCATTTCGACGCGGCGCTTTCGGGCGCGCGCCTCCCGATCATTACTTTTCCCGACAATCCGTTCTCCTACTGAGCTGAGAAGGTTGCCACGCCGGATAAGAACTGCTTCACAAAGAAATGATTATCTTGCCTGTGACAAAGGCCACGTGCTACGCGATTTTTCGTCTGGTCCCAGGATCCTTTCTTTGACAATCCGGAGCGAACCCGGGTCCACGTGATCAATGACATTAAAAAATGGAATTTTTCCTGACACAAGCTGGCGCAGTTTCTTGTAAGCGCCCGGAGTGACCAACAGAACATCGGAAGATTTCAAAGCGGCCGCGACCTTATCGCGCTCCCCGATGGTGCAACAGGGCAGATTCGAACCCAGCTGCAACTCCGCTCTGAGAGTATCCTTGTACAGACCGATCGATTCGGGATCCCTGCAGATAAATGCAAATCGCGAGCTTTTGGGGAACGCTTCAATCTTGCGCCTGGTTTCCGGCGACATATTGGTGATCACGAACTCCGTTCGGATCGGGTGATCTGCCAGGATGGTTCGAACCTCGTTCAGGTGGAAACCGGTCGTGATTACCGCTAGCAGCCTCGGATCTTTCGAAGCAGGTTTGTGGAAATGTCCCTTCAGGTCCTTAATGAGAATGGGCCTCACTTCGATCTGCAGGTACCTGCAGAGTTCGCGAGATATTTCGTTCGCTTGAAGAGTATTGCATTCGGCAAATATGGCATACCGCTTTTGATTCTCCAGAGCTGCTTGGCCGCGTATTCGGTCAACCCAGCGATTGATTTCGTCAGCACTGGTGCCGCTCTCAAGCAGCTGCTTGATGGCCAGTTTTGCGGAGTTGGCCAAATCGGATTTCGATTGTGGGCGGCCGGACGAAAGTTCTCGGGAAACCACCCGGCCGCCGACATAAGTTCCCAGGCCGCGCTTCGTCGACAGCAATCCTTCCCGTTCGAGCTCCTTGTAGGCTTTTCGTACTGTCTCGAAGTTGACTTGAAGTTCCTTGGCCAATCCGTTGACGGTGGGAAGTTGCTGATTTTCGTGAATCTCTCCAGTTGAGATGTAGTACTTGACCGAATCCCTCAGCTGCAGATAGAGAGGCACTTTGCTTTGCTTGTCAACCGACAGCTTCATGGATCTCTCCTCAACATTGTCGTGGGGACCGCTTCTCGTGCTGACTGCGCGGAGACGGACCTCTTTCCGGTTGTACGGCCGGTTCCTCAAACTCGAGAGCAATAGATATAAATATCTATAACAATTGAACTCGCTGCGCTACGATTTTTTTCCTTGACTTTTATACACGGTCATATATAGGTCTGCATCACCGAAATGAGTTTACTTCAAGGGAGGTGCGTTCCCGCTGTGGTTGGAAGTGCGAGCGGCAAGAGGCCGGAGAAGGCCTCTCTGATGCCGTTTGCTTTCCACGGCTGGCGGACCTCCAGGGATGGTGATTTCATGAACGCGACGAGAATCGGAAGAGGCATTCTGGGTTCTCTGTGGGGCTTGATGGCAGCCGCGCTCCTTCTGCTTCCTTGCGGGCGAGCGTACGCGCAAGGCCAGGTTCAGGCCAACGTCACTGGCCAGGTGACGGACGCCTCCAAGGCGGCGATTCCTAGTGTCGCTATTACGCTGCTCAACTTGGCCACCGGTCAGACCTGGAAGGCTGCAACCGACACGCAGGGGCACTTCTACATCTCCCTGTTGCCAGTGGGCACATACCGCCTAACCGCTGAACATGCCAACTTCGAAAAGCAGGTCGTCGAGAATCTGGCGCTGACGGTGGGCTCAACGGCGACGGTGAATCTGACGTTGCAGGTCGGCCAAATCTCCCAAGAGGTAGAAGTAAATGCGCAGGCACAAGCCTATGAGACCACCAATGCCACCACAGGATCGACGATAGGAGGCGCGCAGATTTCCGACCTACCGATCAACGGACGCGATTATGCCCGACTCAGCCTGTTGGCGCCTGGTGCGACCCTGCGCACCGGCTCGATTGCCGACCTGTCCTTTAACGGCCTCGAGCTTGAGAGCAATACGTTCTCGATCGACGGTATCGATTCCACGCGCCTCGACTACTCATTTATCGGCAACGGCTCGGAACGTGGCGCCCGTTTGTTCACCGGCAGCATGTCCTCGATTGGCGAATTTTCCATACAAACGGGCACTTATGGCGCTCAATACGGCCGTTCCGCCGGCGCCTACGTCAACATCGTCTCGAAGTCTGGCACGAATAGCATCCACGGCGAAACCTGGGAGTTTGTCCGTAACACTGCTCTGGATGCACGAAATTACTTTTCTCCGACGTCGCAGCCCATGCACTACAACGATTTCGGCGCCAATATCGGCGGACCGATCTGGAAAGACCACTTATTTTTTTTCCTGAATTACGAAGGCGTCCAGCAGTCTCTCGGAGTCGCCGAGGACAGTACCGTGCCCAGCAACGCTATGCGGCAGCAGGTCTTGAGCACGTCACCGGCTCTCGCACCGTTCATAGCGGAGATGCCGACGAGCAGCAACGTCGAGCCGGGCTCTAACGGTTTGATCTCCCTCTACACCGCAACGGGAGCGTCGCACGTCGCCGAAAATACAGGAAGCGTCCGCATCGATGACCGGTTTACCAACAGCGACAGCATGTTCTTTCGGTTGAACATGAATCAGTCGCTCGTGTCCGGAGCCGTCTTTCAGATCTTTCCCGGCTCGTTCGGCTTGCAGGACGGCCAGGAGGTGCCGACTTTCGTCACCAACGTCGCCTTGGGCGAGACACACATTTTCTCCGGTACTGTGACAAATAACATCCTGACCGGCGTGCAGCGCTATGCCACCACAATCGATGAAAGTTTGGGCACCTTGCCGCAACTTACCATAAAGGGGATTGGCATCCAGCCTGGCAATTTCGGCCATTACACCCGATCCCCCATGAGCTGGCAGATGGGCGATACGCTCACCTGGGTCAAGGGAAACCACACCATTCAGACCGGCGGAACTTTGTGGCTCAAGGACATCCCCTATGTTGCCGATCCCGTTGTCGGCCTGACTTACAATTCGCCGCAGGACTTCATCAACAACAATCTGTTTCAGGTCTCGCAGACCGCCGGGAATCCGGGAACCGTCACAACGCAAAGGGAATTCGGGCTGTTCGTCCAGGACACTTGGCTGGTTCGGCCCGGACTCAACGCAACACTTGGCTTGCGTTATGACCACGACAACGTGCCTTATGACGAATTCCATCAGACACAAGCGTTTAACCCGGCGACCGGCGTACTCGATCCGCCAGGCACGCCATACTTCAACGAAAACTGGAAGAACTTTGAGCCGCGAGTGGCCATCGCTTGGGCTCCCGGGAATTCCGACAAGTGGATCGTGCGCGGTGGTTATGGTCTCTATTATGTCGAATATCCCCTTGGCGACGCTGGCTTTGGCGAGCCCGCGGGCAATAACTTGCCCGGCAACTTCGATCTGGTTGGCGTTTCCGGGCTGTCCTACCCCTACGCTTCATACGTTTCGCAGGCGAGCACGCCACCGCCTTCGCTTTATGGCTTTATCAAGCACGCGCCGAATAATTACACCGAACAGTGGAGCTTTGGCGTTGGCCGTACGCTGGGTGCGACCACCAGCATACTCGTCAATTACGTCGGGAACCATTCTGTCAACCTAGAGCGGGACCAGCTTACCAACTGGCTGGGCCAGATTCCAGCTGACGGGCTCAACACAATCATCGGTTGGGACGCACAGTCCAATTACAACGCCCTGCAAGTTTCATTCAAGCACCAAATGAAAAATGGCCTTCTGTATGACGTCGAATACGCCTGGGCCCACGCGATTGCCTCCATGCCACAGGCAGACACGTTCGGTTCGTATGCCGCGAATAACAACGACGTGGCCGCGGAGCGTGGCGACAGCTCGAACGATGCTCGGCACCAGTTCTCATATAACGTCCTGTGGAACCTGCCGATCGGTAGTGGTCATGCGTTCCTCGGTAGCAGCAGCGGGTTCGTTGAAAAGATTGTTAGCGGCTGGGAATTCGTCAGCCTCGGCTTCTTCCACACTGGATTGCCGGCCAGCGTTTATACCTTCAGCCCGGGTGCCGACGGCAACTTCTACAACCAGCGGGCAAACTGCACTACCGGACAGCCGCTCTATGGCAATAATCCGGTGCCTCACGCCTTATGGAATCCTGCGGCCTTCACCGACCCGACCGCGTACACATTCGGCACTTGCCCAAATAGCGTTGTGCGCGGCTACCGGTTCGCTCAAGCAGACTTCTCCATCATCAAAGAGACTCGGCTCATGGAAGGTAAGAATCTTGAGTTTAGAGCAGAGTTCTTCAACGTCTTTAACCATACGAACTTCAGTCCCCCGGATCAATTCATGGACGATGCTACCTTTGGCCAGCCCCTAACTACGGTGGGCCAGCTTGTCGGCTCGGGCACGCCGCGTCAAATCCAACTGGCGCTAAAGCTAGAGTTCTAACAGTAGTTTGTAGGTTTGACAGCGCCCAGTTGCGGCGGGAGACGAGATAGGAATACAAAGCACTCAAATGAAACCTACTTTTGCTATGCGTCTCCTCGTTATTCTGGCGTGCCTCGGGCTTTGTGGCCTACCAGCCGCCAGAGCTCAAGTAGAACCTGATCCTTTTCAGGCGCTGAAATACCGTTACATTGGTCCAATAGGCAATCGGGTCCTGGCGGTGGCAGGGATTCCGGGAAATGCCAACATCATCTATGCGGGCACCGCCACGGGAGGAATTTGGAAGACCGGCGATGGCGGGGTGCACTGGAAGCCCATTTTTGACAAGCAGGAGGCACAGTCCATAGGCGCGCTTGCGGTCGCTCCGTCCGATCCCAATATCGTGTGGGCAGGAACGGGAGAGGCGTTCATCCGTGGAAATGTTTCGATCGGAAACGGCATCTACAAGTCTACCGACGGCGGTGAAACGTGGACACGCATGGGCCTAGACCAGAGCGGCCGCATCGCCCGGATTGTGGTCGATCCGCGGAACGCAAACATCGTATATGCCGCCGCCCTCGGGACTTGCTATGGACCTCAGCAGGATCGCGGCCTTTACCGGACTGAGGATGGCGGCAAGAGCTGGCAGCGCGTGCTTTTTGTCGATGAGAACACCGGCGCTGTCGATGTTGCAATGGATCCTGCCAATCCGAGGATTCTTCTGGTAGCCATGTGGCAAGTTTTGATCCGCCCATGGGATCTCGACAGCGGCGGCCCGGGAAGCGGGATTTATCTGTCGCGCGACGGAGGAACGACTTGGAAGCACCTCTCTGGTCACGGACTCCCTGAGTCTCCGCTTGGCCGGATTGGCCTGGCCTTCGCGCCGAGCGAGCCCAGCCGCGTCTATGCGCTGATCGAAACCGCCGACCGCAAGGGCGTTTTGTGGCGCTCGGACGATGAGGGTGAAAACTGGCAGGTGGCCAGCCGCGACGCCACGCTCAATCTGCGGCCGCATTACTTTTCCCGGCTCGCGGTAATGCCCGATAACCCCGACGAGATCTGGTTCGCCACCATCATGCAGCTGCACGTTTCGCGCGATGGCGGAGCGACGACGAAGGCCATCCCGGCCGTCTGGCCCGACAACCACGACATCTGGATCGATCCCCAGAATCCGAAACGGATTATTGTGAGCAACGACCGGTACGTGAACATCTCAACCAATCGCGGTCAGTCGTGGATGAGAGTGGACTTGCCCAATGCCCAAATATATCACGTGGCAGCGGACAATCGGATTCCCTACTTCGTCTATGGAAATCGCCAAGACGGTCCGGCATTCCGCTGCCCTAGCAACAGTCTCGATGGGACCCAAATCCTTCCGGCAGATTGCACTTGGACGGGAGGTGCGGAAAGCGGCTGGACTCTTCCCGATCCTGCCGATTCCAACATGGTTTGGACTTCGGGCATGGGCGGATTCCTTCAGCATCTGGATCTGCGCACCGGCCTGGCGCGGGATGTAAACCCGTGGCCGGAAGACGGATGGCCGGCGGCAAACCAGAAGTATCGCTTCCAATGGACCTACCCCCTAGCCCTTTCGCCCCACCATCCGCATCGCGTCTACATCGGCAGTCAATACGTGATGGAATCCGACGACGACGGACAGACTTGGAAGGCGATAAGCCCGGATCTGACTCTAAACGATAAAAGCAAGCAGCAGTCCTCAGGCGGCCTGTCGCCGGATAATACCGGGGTCGAAGTTTTCGACGTGGTCTTCGCAATTGCTGAATCGCCGCTTCAGGATGGGCTGATCTGGGCAGGAACCAACGATGGATTGGTGCAGGTGACCCGGAACGGCGGGGGCACCTGGACGAATGTGACCAAGAATATTCCCAATCTCCCGCCCTTCGGGAACGTTACCAGCATCGAGCCCTCGGAGTTCAGTCCGGGAACCGCTTTCATCACCGTCGATCGCCATCAGATGGATGATCGGAACCCGTACGTCTACGTCACTACCGACTACGGCGCGAGCTGGAAATCCATCGTCTCGGACCTGCCGCGAGGCACTTTCGGTTACGCGGCCTGCATTCGGGAAGATCCGGTGCGCGATGGTTTGCTCTATCTGGGAACCGAAAATGCGATTTTTGTTTCATTTGACCAGGGCGCCCATTGGACGCCGTTGCAGCAGAACTTGCCGCACACCCGCGTGTCGTGGATCACAGTGCAGGGGCATTTTGATGACCTGGTGCTGGCAACTTACGGGCGGGGTATGTGGGTGCTCGACGATATTCAACCCCTGCAGCAGCTCACCGACCGGGTCCGCTCCTCGAAGCAGCATTTATTCTCTATCCGGCCGGCATACCGGTTTCTGACCAGGCCCACGCTGCCGATGTACATGAGCGAAGAAAGCGATCCGCCGACTCTTGCCGGCCAAAACCCGCCATACGGGGCCGATATCAACTACTATGTCGGTTCGGTTCCAAAAGGCGACGTGGAGATCGAGATCGCCGACGCCAGCGGACACCTTATCCGGACATTGAAAGGTACAAAGACGCTAGGAATCAACCGGGTTTGGTGGGACTTGAAATATAAAGGTTCGCGGCAGCCGCGTCTGGAGACGGAGAAACAGAAAGAGGAGGAATCTCAAAGCCAGGCGGGCCAACCAAAGAATGGGCTGCTGGCACCGCTGGTCGCGCCCGGCGTTTACACGGTCAAGTTGAAGGTGGACGCCACCGAACTCAGCCGCTCGTTCGATGTTCTGAAAGATCCGCAATCGACGGGGACGCAGCAGGGAATTGCGGCGCAGACCAAGATGGAACTCGATCTGCGCGACATGCTCGACACGATGACCTCGGTCATCGATCAAATCGAGACCGCCCGGGGTCAGATTCTCACTCTTGAGCCTGTTCTCAAAACCGATGCTCGCTGGAAACCGCTCGAAACCGAAGGAGAGGCGCTCAGCGGCAAGCTTCGCGCCGTCGAAGAAGCGCTCTACGGGACTCACATCTCGAACGGTGGCGAGAGCGGTTCGTTCTATTATCCACCGAGTCTGTATTCAAAAGTTACATCTCTCGCAGTTGTCGTTGCGTCTGCTGAAGATTTCGGTCCGAACCAAGTCGCCGACGATTCCGCACCGACTGCGGGAGAACAGGCCCTCTCTGCCCTTTACGCCAAGCAGGTGGCAGAGCAAAAGGCCACGTTTCAACAGCTTATCGCTAAAGACCTGGCGGAATTCAACGCCAAACTGAAGAGTGCCAGCGTGCCGTATGTGAGCGTCGCGCCATTGGAAAAATGAGTCGGCGGACCTCAGGAGGAATGCAGATGAAAAGGTGGCTGCTTGTTCTTGCTGCTTTTGGCGCGATCGGCCTGATGGATCAGCACTCCGCTTTGCGAGCCCAGGATCAGTCCGGCGCTGACGGTCAGGCATACGAAAGCGCCATTGAGCACCTGGAGTTCCGCAGCCTCGGGCCGGCGAACATGGACGGTAGGATCGATGCCTTCGCCGTGCCCCGTCATCACCCGGACACCATCTACGTTGCCGCGGCGACCGGCGGGGTCTGGAAGAGCACAAACCGGGGAACGACCTGGCAGCCAATCTTCGACAAAGAGCCCGTATCGAGCATCGGCGCGATCGACATCGCTCCTTCGGACCCTTCCATCGTGTGGGTGGGAACAGGCGAAGCGAACAATCGGCAAACTTCTTCCTGGGGCGACGGCGTCTACAAGTCCACTGATGCTGGCACCACCTGGACCAACATGGGACTCCGCGACAGCTTTCAGATTAGTCGCATCGTTATCGATCCAGCGAATCCGCAAATCGTCTATGTTGCCGCGCTGGGCAATTTGTGGGGCGCGGGCGGTGAACGCGGGCTGTACAAAACTATCGACGGCGGCAAGAACTGGAAGCGCGTGCTCCAGATTGACGAAAACGCCGGAATCGCAGATGTGGAAATGGATCCGCAGAGCTCGGGAATTCTTTTTGCCGCTGCCTACGAACGGCGGCGAACGGTCTACGGGTTCAATGGCGGCGGCCCCAGCAGCGCCCTGTACAAATCCACGGACGGCGGCGAAACTTGGGAAAAACTGTATAAAGGGCTTCCCTACGAACATGGCGGCGACACCGGCCGGATCGGCGTTTCCATTTACCCGCGCGATCCGCGAATTGTCTATGCCCGCGTAGAGTTCGGGCCAGGCGGGGCCCTGGGGGGAGGGGGAGTATTTCGAAGCGAAGACGGCGGCGAAACGTGGAAAAAACAGAGCAGCATCGATCCCCGGCCATCCTATTTTCCGCAGATTCTGGTCGACCCCAACAATCCCCTTCGCGTATGGCTACCGGGCGGTGGACTTGCCCATTCCGATGACGGGGGCAAGACATTTCTGCCGGATCCGGAGAAGCAGGGTTTACAGACGATTCATGCCGATTTTCACGCTGTGTGGATCGATCCCGATGATTCCAACTATATGATCTCCGGCTCTGATGGGGGCGTGTACATCAGTAACGACAGTGGCGATAAGTGGGATTACGTCAACACGATTCCGGTAGGGCAAGTCTACGCCGTGGCTACCGACAGTGAAAATCCGTATCACATCTGTGGCGGATTTCAGGACAACGGCTCGTGGTGCGGTCCGGTTTTGACTCGAAACCCGATCGGGATCATGAATGATGACTGGTACCGCGTCATGGATGGCGATGGATTCTACGTGGTTCCCGATCCGAAGGATTCCAATATCGTTTTCGTCGAGGCGCAAAACGGAAAATTGATTCGACTCAACCGTCGTACCAACGAATGGGCATTAATTCGACCCTTGACCTCGAAGCTCGATTCGCCGCCCTACCGCTGGCAATGGAATTCGCCGCTGGTGGCGACGGCGCAGGGTGCTCTCTACTCGGCCGCTAACTTTGTTTTCAAATCGACCGACGAGGGCAATACCTGGACCCGAATCAGCCCGGATCTGACAACCAACGTGGATCCGACCAAGCTGCCTATCCTCGGCCAGATGCCCAGCAAGACAATGCTTGAGCGCGATTATGGCCAGGGGAGTTATCCGTGCATCACAGCGCTCGGCGTCTCTTCTCTCACCGAGCGCGTGATTTGGGTGGGCACCGAAGACGGGAACCTGCAAGTCACCCGTGACGGGGGCCAGACCTGGCGGAACGTGATCGACGCTGGCGGCTTGCCCAAAGGCGTCTACGTGAGTTCGGTAGAGCCGTCGCACTTTGCTCAGGGTTCGGCATTCATCACCTTCGACGGCCACCGCAACGGTGACTTCGGCATATACGTCTTCCGCACAGACAACTATGGAGAGACATGGCAAAAACTCGTCGGCGGTCTTCCCGATGATCGCGGCACCGCGCAGGTCGTTCGCCAGGATCCCAACAATCGCAACCTGCTTTTTCTCGGCACTGAATTCTCCCTTTTCGTTTCCTTTGATCGTGGCGATCACTGGCTGCCACTGAAGCTGAATTTCCCATCGGTGATCGTCGACGATATGACCATTGAGCCTCGCTCCCGCGATTTGGTTCTTGCCACTCATGGCCGGGCCTTCTGGGTCTTCGATGACATCCGTCCGCTCGAGGAACTGGCGCCTTCCGTTCTTGCCTCGAATCTTCATCTCTTCAATGTCCGCCCGGCCTACGAATGGAAAATTTTCGACCACAGCAACGGATATACCGGCGACCAGTTGTTCATCGCTGCCAATCCTCCGCGCGGGGCCATCATCGACTATTACCTGGCCAAACCACCAGCCAAGAACCAGCATGCCGAAATCACTATCACCGACAAGGCCGGGAAACAGATCCAACAATTTCAGGGTAGCAGCGAAGCGGGAGTCAACCGCGTAGTGTGGGATTTGCGTTATCCCACGCCCGTCAAACCGACCTCCGATCAGCTCGAAGCGGAATACGAGGGGTTTTTCTACGACGCCGTCGAGGGACCCTTCGTGTCTCCGGGAACCTATACTATCCAGGTATCCATCGGCAACGCAAAGGCTTCGAAAACGATTGAGGTTGAGGACGATCCCACCATCCGGATCAGCGAACAGGATCGACAACAGCGCGATCGACTGGTGATGCAGGCTTACGACCTATACAAGCAGTCAAACGACGCCAAGGAAATGGTCACCGCCTTGCAGAAATCGCTCGATCAAGCCCAGAAGACGTATTCAAAAGCGCCAGACGATGTGAAAACGCTGATGAAGAATTTCTCGAAGCAGGTCGAGAAGCTGCGCGACGAGATCGCTGGCCCTCCGGAGCCTAACTTTGCTCCGTTGACCTACACGCCTCCACCGCTGGCCGGCCAGACCGCCCGGCTACTTTTCAGCCTGGAGAACGTCAGCCAGCCTCCCACCTCGGCGCAAGGGGATCGGTACACGCAGTTGGGCGCGGCTGTGAGCCACGCTGCTGCTCAGTTGAAAACGGCCATCGAAACCGATTTGCCGAAGTTGAATTCGGCGATGAGAAAGGCCGGCATTCCATACATTCCTGCTCCGTTGAAGAAATGAAACTCTGCCGGCGAGGCCTCAGCGCCAGGGAACCGTGAAAACGGAAACTGCACTGCTTCAGAGTCTCAAGGCGCGAATGGATGCCTTTCCGCGCGTGACCCTCGCCAATCTGCCAACCCCTCTGGAGAAGCTTTCGAACCTCTCGCGCGAGTTTAGTGTGAATCTGTATATCAAGCGCGACGACCAAACCGGCCTGGCCATGGGAGGAAACAAGTCCCGCAAGCTCGAATTCATCACTGCGGATGCTCTGGCGCAGGGAGCGGATTCGATCATTACCTGGGCAGGCGCGCAGTCGAATTGGTGCCGGCAATTGGCGGCCGCCGCCCGCCGCGTTGGAATTGAGCCCTATCTTGTGATCTTCAAACGCCCTGGCCTGCCCGCGGAGGAGGACGGCAACCTGCTGCTCGATGAGATCTTGGGTGCCGACATCACCGTTTTTGAACTGGAAAAGGGCGCGCCGATCGGCCGGCTCGAGGAAGTGCGAAGATATGTGGACGTCGTTGCAAGGCGAGCAAGAGAGAGCGGCAGGAAGCCTTACCTGGCACCCATCGGCGGATCTCGTCTGGAAGGCTCAATGCAGCGCCCCTGGGGCGCGATCGGCTACGTGAACGCCATGATCGAACTGACTGAGCAGGCCGCGACGCGAGGAATAGTGATCGATCATCTGGTCTTTGCCACCAGCTCAGGCGGTACGCACGCCGGGCTGCTCGCGGGAGCAAGGTTTCTCGATTCGCCGACAGCGATCCTAGGCGTCAGCATGTCAGAGACAGGGGAGGAGATAGCACGGGTGGTTGAGGACAGTGGGGGTCGCACGCTGTCG
>JBAUEX010000238.1:0-5680 GCA_049678845.1 Candidatus Acidiferrales bacterium | reverse complement strand
GTCCAGAGGCGCGTTGTCGGTGGCGGTGTTCGAGCGTCCGACTGTTCCGAAAACACTTTCGACTTCCGGGAAGCTACGAATGATGCGGTCCTGTTCCTGGAGCAATTGCGAAGCCTGACCGATGGAGATGCCTGGCAAAGCTGTAGGCATGTAAAGCGCAGAGCCTTCAAAAAGGGGCGGCATGAACTGGCTGCCAATCTGCCGCGCCAGTGGCACTGTCAGCGCAAGGAGGACGATGGCAAGCGCAACGGTCGTTTTGCGAAAACGCAGTGCCAAACGCAAAATGGGGAGATAAATCGCCTGAGTGATGCGCGAGATTGGATTTCTTGCCTCGGGCCGCAGGCGGCCGCGAATGAACAGCGGCATCAGAACCGGAACTAGTGTTACAGCCAGCACGGAAGAAAAGCCGATGGCCAGCGTTTTGGTCCAGGCTAAGGGGCGGAACATGCGGCCCTCCTGCGCTTCAAGAAGAAAAACCGGCAGGAAGGACACGACTATGATGACCAGCGAAAAAAACAATGCAGGGCCAACTTGTTTGGCCGCATCGAGAAGGATGCGGCGGCGCTCGCGGTCTGCGTCCGCCGGAGTCGGAGACGATTCAGCGGGGAAATTCTTGAGAACCTCTTGCCGCTCGGCGAGATGACGGTATCCGTTTTCAACCATAACGATGCCAGCGTCCACGAGCACGCCGATCGCCAGCGCCAGTCCGCCCAGCGACATGATGTTCGAACTGACGTGCAGGTAGTACATCGGAATAAACGACGCCACGACGGCGATGGGTATCGTGAGGATTGGAATGAGCGCCGAGCGGAAATGGAAAAGAAAAATGATGATGATGATACTGACGACGATGGCCTCTTCGACCAAGTCGCGCTCCAGCGTGTGAATGGAAGATTCAATCAGACCGGAGCGGTCATAGCCTGAACGAATTTCGACGCCTTGGGGAAGAGAGGGAGCGATTTCCGCGATTTTCGCTTTCACTCCATTGATTACATTCAGGGCATTCATGCCATACCGCATGACAACGATGCCGCTGACCGTTTCGCCTTCGCCGTTCCATTCGGCGGCCCCTTCGCGAATGTCGGGCCCGAAGGAGACTGTCCCCAGATTGCGAATGAGGACAGGGGTACCGTTCTTCGTAGCCACAGGCACGTTCCCCAGATCATCGAGCGATTTCAAATAGCCGAGCCCGCGAATCATGTATTCGGCTCCGCCAAAATCCAGCACGCGCCCGCCAACTTCGTTGGTGCTGGCGCGAACACTATCGATCACCGTCTCAAGCGGGATGTTGTAAGCTCGAAGCTTATCGGGATCGAGATTCACCTGATACTGGCGCTCAAAGCCGCCAATGGAGGCGACTTCGGCAACGCCTGGAACGGATTCAAGCTGATAACGCAAATACCAATCCTGCAAAGCGCGCAAATCGGCCAGACTGTATTTGTGGGTGTGATCCACGAGCACATATTCGTAGACCCATCCGGCGCCGGTTGCGTCCGGGCCGATAACCGGATGAACATTGGGCGGCAACCATCCTTCGATTTGCTGCAAGTATTCGAGGACGCGGGAACGCGCCCAGTAAAGATCCGTTCCATCCTGAAATACAACGAAAACATACGAATCGCCGAACATCGTCTGCGCGCGCACGGCCTTGACATTCGGCGCAGCAAGCATGGTCGTAACAATCGGATAGGTGACTTGGTCTTCGATGATGTTGGGCGGCTCACCCGCCCATTCCGTATGTATGATGACTTGCACGTCGGAAATGTCGGGCAGCGCGTCGAGCGGAACGCGGCCCATGCACCAGACACCGGCAAGAAGGAGAAGCAAGGTTCCGGTGAAAACCAAAAACCGGTTCCGCGTGCACCAGTCGATTAAACAGCCGACCATGTTACATCCCTCCCGCGACATCCACGTTTAGCTGTTTGCTCGCGACAACCGTTCCATTTTTCTGGGCGACGATGGAAACCTGCCAGACTCCGCCCGCCGGAATTTTCCCCTGTCTCTCGTACGTACCGTTCCCCCGGTCGGAAAGCTCGAATTCCGCTCGCTGCGCGGCCATGCCCATCGCTGGCATCGGCGGCATGAGAAACACCACTTTCACGTTCGCCCCGGCAATGCCCACGCCGCGCGCATCCGTGAGTTTCACGCGCAGAGTGTTACTGCCTTGGGCTGGAGGAGAAGGCACGCTACTGAATTCAACGCTACTCTGCGGCGCATTCATCGCCGCTGCCGCGCCGGCGCCGGGTGGAGGCGGGATGAACGAACCGAGCGCCGCCTGCAACTGGCTTTCGGAATCAATCAGGAAATTCGCGGAAGTAACAATGCGCTCGCCCGCTTTCAGTCCCTTCAGCACGGGATATTCATCCCCAACTTGAGGCCCCGTGACGATCTCGCGCGGCTCCAGGTAGCCCTGGCCGTGGTCCACAAAAGCGGTCTGACGCGTCCCGGATTGGAAGACGGCGGAAGCCGGTATCGCCAATTGTCGGCCCATGGGAATTTCAAGCGTCACGTTAACGAACATTCCGGGCTTGAGCGTCAATCCGGAGTTCGAAAAGACTAGGCACACGCGCGCGGTTCGCGTGGTCATGTCCACTTCGGGATAGACGAAGTCCACGCGGCCATGGAACGTTCGTCCCGGATACGAATCCACCGTAAGCGTCGCCGGGTCGCCCGCCTTCACGCGCCCCAAATCATTCTGAAATACTTGGGCAAAGGCCCACACGGTTGAGAGGTCAGCGATGGTGTAAAGATTCGTTCCGGGCTGAACGAAAAGGTTCGGCAAAGCGTTCCGTTCCACGATGAAACCGGAAGCGGGCGAGTCAATTTCCACGTTTTGCTGAACTCTTCCTGCGGTCTTGAGCATGGAAATTTCGCGCGCAGGCAAGTCCCACTGCTGCAAGCGTTCGAGCGAGGCCTCCATGAGCGAGTTCCCGCCAGCGGCCACGCCGGGGACGGTGCTGCTTGAGAGAAGCTTTTGATTCTGCCGCGCAAGGAGATATTCACGTTCGGTCGTGACGAGGTCCGGACTATAAATCGTGAACAATGGCTGGCCTTTTCGCACATACTGATAATTCGCGTTGGCGAAGACCGTCTGAATCCACCCTGAGAATCGCGTTTGGACGTACGCCTGCAGACGCTCGTCCACACCAACATTGCCGGTGACGCGGATTTCGTCGTCAATGGCCTTGTACTGCACTGTCCCGGTCTTCACACCGATGCTTTGCATTCGCTGCGGCGAGAGCTGCAAAGGCACCAGAGCAGCCTGCGAAGGCGCAGCTGGGGTCGCACTTTGAGCCGACGTCTGCGACTGCACCGGAGCTGCCTGCCGGGCAGGCGCGCTATTTTGTGAGGCCGCTCCCGCTCTCCAACGCCACCAGCCGTAGCCGAGCGCCGCCGCGAGCAGAAGGTTTAGAGTTAGCGTTATCCAAAAAGCGTTCCGAAAATTTCTCATCTTAAAATTCCTTTCTCGCGTCTACTTCCCTTGTCTCCATCCACGTTTTGTTCACAGCTCTCGTCAAAATTCAATTCAGTGCAACGCCGGTCAGTTCTTCGATCCTAGCAAGAGCAATCTCGTGGTCCGCCAGGCTGCGCCAGTACTCCCCTTCAAGTTGCAACTCGTCGAGGAAAGAAGACAGCAGCGTCTGAAAATCCTCCCGGCCGGTTTGATACGCGGCCAAGCCGGCTTGAAAAGTCGCGGCGGACTGCGGAATCAGACCCTGTTTGTAAATTCCGAGCAAACGCTCAGCAGTTGTTGCATCCACATAATCGTTCCGTAGCCGCGAATAGGCCTGTTGAACCTGCGCGTCATACGCGTGCTGCGACTGGGCTTGCTTCTCTTTTGCCTCCGCAAGCTCGGCATCCTGCCGGCGGTGACGGTAAATGGGAATGCTGGCGCTCAAGGTGAGCATGTAGTAGGCGCGATACTGCGTCGGGTCGGTGCGCTGCCACATGTACTGCACATTGAAGTCGGGATAAAAATCCTTGTGCGCAAGTTGTACCTTTGTTGCCTGCTTTTTGATTTGGTCCGATTCGGCGCGCACAGCGGGGTCGCCGCTGTGAATCTGTGAAGCGAGCTCGTCGAACGACAAAGCCATCGGAGTCTCGGTGAGCTTGGTTGTGAAAATGTCAGGAGAACTGGGCGGACGATTGAGCAGCGCTTTGAGGTCAGCCTCAAGTTGCCCTACTTTTTGCTGCTCAAGCGCCGTCTGCCGAATAAGATTGGTTTGCTCCAGCTGCGCTTTCAGGACGTCCTGCTCGCTGACCTGGCCCGTGCGATAGCGCGCCTCAGCAATCTTTTCCATCTGCTCCAGCAGGCTGCCGTCGCGTTCGAGAATAGCGAGATCCTGTTGTTCATAAGCGAGATCGAAATAGGCGGCCTTGACTTGCGCGGCAACATTGCGGCTCGCCATCAGCCAAGCTTCGTTCATCGACGCCGCCTCGGTTTCCGCAGCCTTCCCTCGCAGGCGAAGTTTGCCGGGATACGGAAGGTCCTGAGAAAATCCCAGGCCGAAGTAAGCGAAATCACTGTTGGTGTAACCTGCGAAGGGCCGGGGGCTTCCAACACTGAACTGCTGCACGCTCACGACTGGATTCGGCAGCGTCGAGACTTGCGCAGGAACTTTCGTCGCGGCCTGCCACGCGCTTCGCGCGGCCTGGATCTCAGGATTGTTTCGCTCCGCTTCGCTCAGAAGGTCCGTGAGCTTCGTGGGCTGATTCGGCGGCGAATCCTCTTGCGCAAGGGTGAAAGTGGCCGAGAATACGAATGCGATACACGTCACCAGCAATGCTAGACTGAGCTTCATAAGCTGTCCTTTCACGGTCAGGGCGTCATACCCCTAGTGCGTTCAATGGCTCTTGGCCAGAGCTTTGCCACGCCGCACGTAAGCACACACGTGCGTTTTAACGAGCCGTTTAGGACAGTCTTAGATTAGGAAGGTACAGAGGAGTGATTGAAATGAGGGAGGCGATGGGTCCCTCAATAGAGGACCTCGCTCAGTGCGTGGAGGGGGACGGATTGCACGGAGCGGCTCGCGCCCAATTGCGGGCACCCATACGATACGAACATCTGATGCCTTGTATTGCGGCACAGGCAGCGAAGCTTTTGTGACGCAACACGACATGTCTGACGCAGCGGCAAGCTTACTGTCGCTTCCCATCATGTTCATGTGGTTGCAGCAGGACTTCTCCGTTGACGCTGAGCATGTGGCAAGCTCCGAAAAAGGGAGCGCACACGCCAACAGAGGTACCGCTTGCGGGCCAATGAGGCTCAACGCTAGTGCGAAAACCAGCACGGTTCGCATCGAGGTGTAAGTATAGCGCATTCGCTTGATATTGTAGGTATACGATGTGCAGAGAGCTAATGGATGTGACCCGCGTCACACCGCTAGCTACTTTCCGTCGCAAAAGTCCTGATTTTGAGGCTGATTTTTGGCACCAGGGCAGTCCTTTGTGTCGATTCTCGTGCCAGAGTGCTTCTTTCTCGCCGCGCTCGCTCGTCGAGCCACCCGGAGCTCACGCTAGCTGTAGCGCCAGTCGGCTACCGATCTGAATCAGGTTGTCGGCGATAACTCCGAGTCCCACCCAGCGCTCCATTCCTTCGAAGCCGCGATAGCGGCAGCGATTCAATCCGTGACGGCGTTTCAGCACGCTGATGCGGCCCTCGCATCCAGTCCGCCATTTC
>JBAUEX010000237.1:0-2316 GCA_049678845.1 Candidatus Acidiferrales bacterium | reverse complement strand
AGCGCTGCCGATCTTCGATTCAGCATTCTACGGAGAGCCGTCAGGCGGTCCGGGGCAGCCGCTCGTCGACTATGGCAATTCGACATACCTTCTGTACCTAAACCAGGGAAATGTAGGATCAATGGCGGGGACGCTTGCAGGTCCGTTTGGCACGGCGGCAGGAGGACAGGCCTACATTTGTAATCTTGTTGGACCCACCCTGACTCCCTGTGCAAACTATACGTACTCGAACCCTGGACCCTACCGCCCCATCAATTTCTTCCAAGCGAACCCCTTTGGCGCCGGGCAAGATGGAGCTGGGATTACGAACTACATGACCGACGGTGGATATGGCAATTACAACGGTCTGCAAGTTGATTTCCGCCAGAGCAATTGGCACGGAATGCAATTTGATGTGAATTATACGTGGAGCCATAGCCTGGGGCAACAACCTGACAATCAGTGGCTCGGTGCCACGAACCAGTTTACGATGCGCGACCTGCGGTTGAGCTATGGACCGACGCTCTTCGATGTCCGGCACGTTGTGCATGCCAGCGGGACCTACGATCTTCCTTTTGGAACAGGCAAGCGTTTCCTGGATCGCCCGGGAGCAATTGACAAGATCGTTGGAGGCTGGAATGTGGGTACGATCGTGACGTACCAGACTGGTTCTCCGTTCCTGTTGTTCGGAGGTTATAATACGTTTAACGATTACGCGGATGGGGGCGTCGTGTTGAGCGGCGTTTCGGTTTCGCAGCTACAGAGCGCGGTTGGGGTATTCCATGTTCCGGGCCACACCTACGCAGATGGTATTAATCCAAAGTATCTTGCCAGCACGGCAGGCGGCGGTAACACGACCTTCCTTAACCCGAACACTACGGCCGGTACTTTTGCCGCCCACCCGTGGCTGTATGGACCTCACTTCTTCAATACCGACCTGGCGCTCTCGAAGTCTATTCCGATTCATGAAAATATTCGATTTACCTTCCAAGGTGAGTTCTTGAATGCATTCAATCACCCGAATTGGACCATTCATGACTACTATCCGTCAGACAATATTCAGGGTAGCTTCGGGCGCGCCAACGTGATAAGCACCGCGCGCAGAATTGAGTTCCGGGCGAACCTCGAATTCTAGGCTTTCGCTTTGTAAATCTGCTCGCTGTGCATCCACTGGGCGCAAGTGATAGCATCCGGTGGATGCATGGGAGCTTTCGGATGTGAAGCGCTGGCTTAAGTGCATCAGATTTTTTTTCGCTGCTCGCGACCGCAAAGGTATAAACGTGAAAGCGAAGGCTCCTGGCCCTATTTTTCGCCGCAAGTTTGCTCTTGAGTCGTTTCAGTTGGTTTTCTCGCAGTAAACAACAATGACTTCCGTCCTCGCCCTGGCCGTCCCATCACGCCTCGTAAAGCTTGCACCCGTCGATTTGGTCATCATCGTATTCTATTTCGCCCTCGTCCTGGCCATCGGGTTTTATCTGAAACGGCGTTCGAGCACGGGCGAGGATTTCTTCCTTGCGGGCCGGGAAATGACGGCGTGGATCGCCGGCCTCAGTTTTCTCTCGGCGAATCTCGGCGCGCTTGAGCTCATGGGCTGGGCTTCTTCGGCCTACGAATACGGCATTTTAGCGACTCACGCCTACTGGATTGCCGCGATTCCGGCGATGCTGTTCCTCGGCGTCTTCATGATGCCGTTCTATTACATTTCCAAGACGCATTCGGTTCCGGGCTATCTAAAGCTGCGCTTCGGGGAATCGAGCCGCAGCCTGTCGGCGATTTCTTTTGCTTTTATGACCGTGCTGATGAGCGGCATAAATATGTATTCGATGGCGCTGGTGCTCAAGATCGTTTTGGGCTGGAACATGAACTTCAGCATCTGGATTTCCGCGCTCACGGTTGGGATTTACGTTGCCCTCGGCGGCCTGCGCTCAGCGATTTTCAACGAAGTGCTGCAATTCGTGCTCATCTGGGCAGGCGCGCTCCTGATACCCATTCTCGGATTAATTGAAGCTGGTGGCTGGGGCCCGCTGAAAGCGCAGATCATTCACAATACTTCCGTGGAATACGTTCACCTGTGGCGTTACCTGGGTTCCTTCAGCACCAACCCCGAGGGAATTCACTGGACCGGCGTCCTTTTCGGACAGGGGCTTGTCATATCGTTCGGTTACTGGACCACGGACTTCCTCGTAGTGCAGCGATTGCTGGCCGCGAAGGATTTACGGGCGGCGAAGATGGCGCCGATCATTGGCGCGGCGTTCAAAATGTTCGTACCATTCATCGTCATCCTTCCAGGCTTATTGGCGCTGGCTGTTCTGCCGTTCAAATTAACGGGTGCAAGCG
>JBAUEX010000236.1:0-5096 GCA_049678845.1 Candidatus Acidiferrales bacterium | reverse complement strand
GATACACGCAGTCCACATATGCATTACCGCGGGTTCATATCACAATTTGCGTCCCTGCGGCCAGCCGGAAGGGAAATGGGGACTAGGCGTCGGAGAGGGTTTCGTTGAAGCCGGGAGAGGAGGGTTCGCGTTCCGCAACTTCGAAGATTTCGCCGCAATCGAGACATTCGAGATATTCCTCGTGTTCGTCCTTGGCAATGAGAATCGTGCGGGTGTGCGCGCAGGTAGGAACGGCGGCCATGCTGAGTACCTCCGTGAGCCAGGAAGATTTTACCACTGGCTCGGCGCGCGTGTTGAACGACAGGTGGGCGAAGCACGGGCACAACGAAGGAAGCCCAGAGTTGACCCGTTGAGCGACGCAAGCCCGGTCGTTCCGGGCGGGGTAAGTCGCTATTCGTTCGGCGTCTTTTGCTGCTCAATATATTGCTTGATACTTCCTAGCGGTGCTCCGCCGCAAGACGCCGCAAAGTAGGAGGGCGACCACAGCACTTTTTTCCAGTAGCAGGACTTGATTCTCGGCAGTTGTTTTCGAAGGGTATAGCTGGAAACGCCTTTCAGGGAGTTCACAAGTGATGAGATGGAAACCTTCGGCGGGTAGTTGACGAGCAAGTGAACGTGGTCGTTTTCGCCGTCCATGTGAATCAGGTTTGCCTCAAAATCCGCACATACCTTGAAGAAGATATGCCTCAGAGCCTCGATAGCTTCACCGTCGAAAACGCATCGGCGGTATTTGGTCACGAAGACCAGATGTACGTGTAAGGCGAAAACACAATGTCTTCCGTGCCGAAGGTCCTTGCTATTGTCCATAGACCAGAGCATACTCCCACCATGGAGCGCCGGCAAGCCTACCAATTTGAATTGATGCAGAACGGCGAGCAGGAACGATTGATGCGCCGAACGGCAGGCTGTGTGCGTTTCGTCTACAACAAAGCGCTCTCGCTTCAGAAAGAGATCTACGAGTTATGCGGTAAGAAGCATACCCGATACCAACTGGACAAGCTGTTATCTCTGTGGAAAGCGGAAACACCGTGGCTCACAGAAGTGCCGTCCCACACTTTGCAGCAAGCGGTCGTGGATTTGGATAGAGCATTCACAAACTTCTTTCAGAAGCGCGCAGCACTTCCGAAGTTCCACAAGAAAGGACAGCGCAGTTCGTTTCGGGAATCGGACCCCAAGTGCGTCACGCTCGACCAAGCCAATAGCCGCATCCGTCTTCCCAAGATCGGGTGGGTGCGCTACCGCAACAGCCGAGAAGTTCTCGGTACCGTTCGCCATGTCACGGTGAGTGAATTGCGCGGGAAATGGTTCGTCAGTATCAACACACGGCGTCAAGTGCAACGACCCATTCATCCTTCCGAATCGGCCGTCGGTATGGATTGGGGCGTGGTACGCTTCTTCACGTTGTCAGACGGGCAGCACAAAGAACCGTGCGCGCCGCTCAAAAAGTTTCTTCCTAAGCTCGCGAAACTTCAGCGGCGGATGGCGCGTAAAAAGAAATTCTCCCGGAACTGGAAGAAAGCGAAAGCACGCATCAGGAAGTTGCATAGCCGAATTGCCAACATCAGAAAAGATTTCCTGCACAAGGCTTCGAACGACATCAGCAAAAACCACGCGGTTGTCTGTATCGAAGACCTGCAAGTTAAGAACATGTCTGCCTCAGCAGCAGGCACGAAGGACAAACCGGGAAAGAACGTGCGAGCCAAGTCCGGACTGAATCGTTCGATTCTCGACGCCAGCCCGTTCGAGCTGCGCCGTCAGTTGGATTACAAGACGATGTGGCGCGGTGGCTGGCTCGTTCCTGTGCCCCCACAGTACACGAGCCAATCCTGCCCGTGCTGCGAACACGTAGCAAAGGACAGCCGCAAGACGCAAAAAGACTTCCTTTGCGGCGCGTGTGGGTTCGCAGCAAATGCAGACCATGTAGCAGCCATCAATATCAAAAAGGCGGGACTCGCCTGGTTAGCCTGTTCGTCATCTTCGCCTGAAGTAAGGGCGTCGTGTCAGGAACCCTCCGAAGCAATCTAGGCACAGCGATGTGTTTAGATGCCGTAGGAATCCCCGGTCTTCAGGCCGGAGAGGATGTCAAAAAGACGCTAAAGGAAACTATGGATGCTATTCGGTTGGTCGGTTTGCCAGGCATCCGCAGGCGATCTAGAGCGGGAGCACAAGAGAGTTGCGGGAAAAAACCATAGCGCAGAAACGGCTGGGCGCGGTGCTGTTCTACGGATTTATCGCGCTGATCGCCTATTTTGTATTTCTGGTGTTCGAGCCGTTCCTGGTGCCGCTGTGCTGGGCGGCCGTTTTGGTGGTTGTTTTCCATCCATTGAACAAGCGGCTGGAGCGGGATTGGGGAAGAACCTGGGCGGCGGCCGGATGCACGATACTCGTCACGTTGCTGCTGATCGCGCCGGCCATGGGCGTGGGCTTCGCGTTTATTCATCAGGGGCTGCAAGCGGCCGGATCGGTGCAACAGGAAATCAATCGTGGAGGCTTCGCGTGGGTGGACCGCTGGTGGGCGTGGTTGGGAGCGCACGTACCGGGCCAGACGGCCGAGAGCCTGTCGCAGTTGTTGCATCGCGCGATTGAGAGGGTGGCGGCATATCTGGCATCTCAGATTGGCGTCGTGCTGCGGAACCTGGCGATTTTTGCCTTTGATCTGGTGGTGACGATCCTGGCGATGTTTTATCTTTTCCGCGACAGCGACGAGATGATGGCGCGGCTGCGGCAGGTGTTGCCTTTCGAGCGAGCTTCCCGCGAAGAAATGCTGGGGAAATCGCGCGACCTGATTTTTGCGAGCGTGACATCGAGTCTGGTGGCGGCGGTGATACACGGATTGGCGGGAGGAATTGGATTTGCGATTGTTGGAATTACCGCGCCGGTGTTCTGGGGTGTGGCCATCGCGTTTTTCTCGCTGCTGCCGGCGGTGGGGGACTTGGTGATCTGGATTCCGGCGATGATCGATTTGATTGCCACGGGTCACTGGGGCCGTGCCATTTTCCTGGCCATTCTGCTGACGGTGGTCGCCGGAGTGGTGGACAATGTCCTGCGGCCATGGTTCATGAGCGGCCGCGCCCGGCTGAGCGGACTGGTGGTTTTCATCGCGGTGATCGGTGGAATGGCGGTGTTTGGCTTGCTCGGAATCGTATTGGGGCCGATCGTGGTGGCGCTGGCTGCCAGCGTGCTCGATTTGTATGCGGGCCCGGTCCGCGGCGAGGAAACGGCGTAATGCGTTCAACTGGGACCCCGCGCAGAGGCGTGCTAGAGTAAGCCGCCGTTCCTGCGGTGGTGAAGTTGGGAAGCGAAAATGAAGCCCAAGAGTTTAGCGGTGAAAGAACTTAGACCCGAGCAACTGCGCTGGAGATGCGATCCGGCGACGGTGCCCTATTCGACGTCGAACGAAGCGCCGTCGATTGGCGGGGAGATTGGACAGGATCGCGCGCTGCGGGCGCTGCGCATGGGCGTGGAAATGACGGCGCAGGGCTATAACGCGTTCGTCTGCGGGCTGACCGGGACGAGTCGCGGCGGAATGATTGTGCGGATGATCGAAGGGATCGGGCCGAAGATCCAGCTTTCGCCAGACCGGTGCTACGTAAATAATTTCAAGAATCCCGACCGGCCTCGGCTGCTGACCCTGCCGCCAGGACAGGCGAATGCGTTCCGCAAGGAGATGGAGTCGGGGATCGAATTTCTGCGGCGGCGAATTCCGCAGGTATTCGAGGGCGAGCCGTTCCAGCGGCAGAAATCGCGGATTGTGGACCGCTACACGCAACGCGAAAAAGAACTGATGGACGATTTCACGCGACGGATTGCGCGGGAGCAGTTCGCGCTGGGACGAATGCAAGTGGGCGCCGTGGCATTGCCGGAGATTTTCCCGGTACTCGAAGGGGCCATGGTGCCGATCGAGGAGATTCCGAAGCTGGTGCAAGAAGGGAAAATCGAAACGACCGCGGCGGAGGATCTTGAACGAAAATACGACCAGTTCCGGCAAGAGTTCACCGTGGTTTACCGGAAAACCCTGACGCTCTCACGAGAACTGGCGAGCGAGATGAGCTACCTCGAACAGGAAGCGGCATCGGTGCTCGTGGATGGTGTGATCGAGGAGCTCAAGGAAAAATATGCGGACTCGCACGTGGCGGAATATTTGGAGGAAGTGCGGCACCACATCCTGGACAACCTGGATCCATTTAAGGAGCGCGAGGGCGAGGACGAACAACCGCCGTCGGAGGGCGGAGGCAATTTGAGGATGGACCGTTCGGATCGGGATCCGTTCCGGGTGTATGGCGTGAACGTGATTCTGGCACATGGGGAGCAGGAAGGATGCCCCGTGATCTTTGAGACGATTCCGACCTACGCGAATTTGTTTGGGACCATCCACCGGAGCTACGACGCGCGCGGCGGATGGAGTTCGGACTTCATGGACCTGCGCGGCGGATCGTTGCTGCGCGCCGACGGCGGTTTTCTGATCATGTATGCGCTGGACACGCTGACCGAGCCGGGGGTGTGGCGGACGCTGAAGCGCACGTTGAACCACAGCAAACTCGAAATTCAGCCGGTGGACGTGTTTTTCCCGTTCAGCACGGCGGCGATGAAGCCGGAGCCGATCGAAGTTCGCGCGAAAATCATTTTGATCGGCGACCGCGAAATGTACGAGTTGCTTTACAACTTCGAAGATGATTTCAAAAAGATTTTCAAGGTGCGCGTGGAATTCGACGAGGAGATGAAGTGGAGCGAAGAAGTGATCGCCCATTATTGCGGGCGGCTGAGGAAACTTTGCGACGATGAGGCGTTGCTGCCCTTTGACCGTGAAGCGATGGCGGCGCTGATGGAGCATGGCGTGCGGCAGGCGGGCCGGCGCGGCAAAGTGACCGCAAGATTCTTCGATATTGCCGACGTGGCGCGGGAATCGAGTTACCTAGCGCGAGAAGAAAACAGAGAGCTGGTGACGGCGGCGCATGTGCAGGAGTCGCTCGAAGCGAAAATCGAGCGGCACAACCTGATCGAAATGAAAATTCAGGAGATGATCGAAAAAGGATTATTGCTGATTGATGTCGAGGGCGCCCGCACCGGCCAGGTGAACGGGTTGAGCGTGCTCGAAC
>JBAUEX010000235.1:0-1825 GCA_049678845.1 Candidatus Acidiferrales bacterium | reverse complement strand
TTTCTCCTGTGCGCCGGTTAAACCGGCGAGGTGTAGTGAATGCAAAAGTCATACGAATGTGAAATAGCGACCCACATCGGCCCCGAGTCATGCGGAGCCGCTCGCAAGGGCGGCGTCGAAGCGTTGACAGGGGAACGTGCGGGCCGGGTATTCAGCCGCGTAAGGATCTTCCTCCGGGACGCCGACGCTGTAGGAGAAAGCGGAAGGCCCCATCGGGTGCACCGATATCGCGAGGTGTGCCAGAGTCCCGCGCGGTCAGAGACCCCGTGCACGTACGCAGACACCTCGCTCGGGAACCGGGAGATCCCAAGTTCGCCCAAGGCCGCAGATGTCTTGGGACGCGTCGGGAAGTCCAAGGACGTACGCCGATGACGAACGGACCTGGGAAGTCGGACAGACCTGTAGTACCTGAGAAGTCCCCGAACAACGCCGGGCAACCGGAGGCGGAGGGGATGGAGGGAAGGGGGCTGGCCAAAGGGAACCTGCCACAGCAAAACGCGTCCCGGACACCGAGCCGGAGCAACGCGCCGAGTGCGCTGGAGCGGGTACGTCAAGCAGCAGGAAAGGATAAGAAGTTGCGGTTCACGGCGCTCCTGCACCACATCTACAACCTGGAAACACTGCGCATGGCCTACTTCCGATTGAAGAAGGAAGCAGCGCCGGGCGTGGACGGGGAGACGTGGCGGCACTACGGCGAGGAACTGGAAACGAATCTCCAGGACCTCTCCGAAAGGCTGAAGCGAGGAGCGTACCGAGCCAAGCCGGTGCGTAGAGTGTATATCCCGAAGGCCGATGGGCGGCAAAGACCGCTCGGAGTCCCGGCGCTGGAAGACAAAATCGTCCAGCGAGCGGCGGTCGAGGTGTTGAACGCTATCTACGAAACCGACTTTCTTGGATTTTCGTACGGGTTCCGGCCAGGGCGAAGCCAGCATCAAGCGCTGGATGCGCTCTATACGGGACTGCTGACTAGAAAAGTGAACTGGGTTCTCGATCTGGACATCAAAGGCTTTTTCGATGGGCTTTCCCACGAATGGCTTGTGAAGTTCGTCGAGCACCGGGTTGCGGACCGGCGCGTCGTGCGGTTGATCCAGAAATGGCTGAATGCCGGCGTGCTGGAGGATGGGAAGCGAATACGCGTGGAGGAAGGGACGCCCCAAGGTGGAAGTGCTTCGCCGCTTTTGGCGAACGTCTATCTTCATTACGTATTCGATCTGTGGGTCCAAGCGTGGCGTCAGAAGCGCGCGCACGGCGATGTGATCGTGGTGCGATTCGCTGACGACATCGTGGTGGGCTTTCAGAGCCAAGCGGATGCCGATCAGTTTCGGGTGGAACTCGCGGAACGAATGAAGAAGTTCAGCCTGGAACTGCATCCCGAGAAAACGCGCCTGCTGGAGTTCGGCCCGTGTGCGATCGACCAACGGCACTGGCGTGGAGAAGGGAAACCGGAGACGTTCAACTTCTTGGGCTTTACGCACATCTGCGTGAAGAAGAGGAGCAATGGACGGTTTACTGTGTTGCGGCAAACGATACGCAAGAGACTGCAGGCGAAGCTGAACGAGGTAAAAGCCGAGCTTCAGCGACGCATGCATGAACCCATCCCCGAACAGGGCAAGTGGTTGCAAGCGGTGGTGCGTGGACACATCCGGTACTACGGGGTGCCCATGAACAGACAGGCGCTGTGGATCTTCCGTTTCCAAGTGGGACGGCTCTGGTATCGCGCGCTGTCGCGGCGCAGCCAGAATGGCCGCGTCCTCTGGGACCGTATGCGGCGCCTTATCACCCGCTGGCTGCCTTTGCCTTCTGTCTGTCATCCCTATCCCCTGCG
>JBAUEX010000234.1:0-5488 GCA_049678845.1 Candidatus Acidiferrales bacterium | reverse complement strand
GTTTAAGAGAGAGTTCTGAGAGCCGCAACAGGAGGCTGACGCGATGGGCGGCACAAATCCTTACATCGAGCAGGCGCAGTACAAGACGGCGACGAAGAAGTTCAAGGTGAAGTTTCTTCCCGAAGGGAAGATCGTCGAAGTGGATCCCGAGAAATTTCCCTACGGGCACGATGGATTGCCCGGGAGCGTTCTCGACATCGCCACGGGCTTCCACATGGGCCTCGACCACGCGTGCGGCGGAGTCTGCGCGTGCTCGACGTGCCACGTGATCGTTCACGAAGGGCTGGAGTCCTGCAACGAAGCGACCGATGCGGAACTCGACCAGCTTGACGAAGCGCCGGGCGTGACGCCGAAGTCGCGGCTCGGTTGCCAGTGCGTGCCGGATGGCACGAAGGATGTGGTGGTGGAGATTCCGTCTTGGAATAAGAATTACGCGAAGGAAGCGGAGCACTAGAAGCAGAATCTTTGCGCGGCATGGCAACATCCATATAACTCGCATGTGAGTGGAAGGGTGGAGAAAAACGATGCCGGGGACTTTTGACTGGGACAACGCGGAAGAAATCGGGATCCGGCTGGTGGAAAAATTTCCGGGCGTGGATCCGCTGACGGTGCGCTTCACCGATTTGCACAAGTGGGTCACCGAGCTCGATGGATTCGCGGGCGACGCGGCGCTGTCGAACGAAGGCAAGCTGGAAGCGATTCAAATGGAGTGGTACGAGGAGTATAAGGAGAGCAAGGAATAGATTTCTTGGCCGCGGAAAGAGGAAACGAATGAGCGATGCAGAGTTGCGATATCCGGTAGGACAATTTCAACCGAACGCCACGCCGACCGAAGACGATCGGCGAAAATTGATCGCGCAAGTGGAAGAAGCGCCAAAACGTCTGCGCGCGGCGGTGAAGGGATTGACGCGCGAACAGCTGGGGACTCCCTATCGCGACGGCGGCTGGAGCGTTCAGCAGGTGGTGCATCATCTCGCCGACAGCCACATGAACGCGTACGTGCGGTTCAAGCTGGCGCTGACGGAGGACGAGCCGACCATCAAGCCCTACAACGAAACGCGCTGGGCGGAGTTGAGCGACTCGAAAACCACGCCTGTGGAGACTTCGCTGGCGATATTCGATGCGCTGCACGAACGCTGGCTGCATCTGATGCGCGGAATGAACGCGGCGGATTTTTCGCGCAAGATGAAGCATCCGGAGCGCGGCGCCATGTCGCTCGACGATACGCTGGGATTGTATGCCTGGCACGGAAGGCATCACGTCGCGCACATCACCGGCCTGCGCGAGCGCAAAGGCTGGAAGTAGAGAAGTCCAAAGCCGAAATCCGAGACCCGCAATTGACCGCGAGGGGGGAGGCGAGATGAGCTGACGCCGGCACCTCTCGCGAACATGGGCTGATCGTTTTTCGAATTTCGATCTTCGAGTTTCGTGCATCACGAAGTCGTCCTTGTCAATTCCCCCGGCATCTTCGATAATCGATGGACGTTTCTACGCGTTACTCCGTGGCGCCATGGTGCAATGGTTAGCACATCGCCCTTTCAAGGCGGTAATACGGGTTCGACTCCCGTTGGCGCTACCATGACTTTTTATGACTGACGAACCTCGCGATGCAACTCCCGAAGAAATCGCGCAAGAGCAGGCCCTCCAGCATTTCGAGGCTCAAGTAGCTTTCCGGCAGAGCAACATCCTGCCGATGGATTCCGCCCTCAACCTTGGAATGTTTTACGGTTTGCTTATTCGAGCGTCGCGCCCACGGAATGGAATCGAACGATTGGGATTCATTTTCATGGGAATCTTGTGGGTTCTCAGTGGACTCCCAGGTTTGTCCATTTCCTGGTTGTTTATCCCCTGGGGGTTCAAGCTTCTTTGGACCGCGTGTCGGAGTGCCGAGTGCAAGCCTGCGGAGATAGCGTAACAAAGCGGAGATGTGTAGACTGCGGGCATGAAAACCTGGCAGACGTGGATATGGATCATTGCAGCTAGCGCGGTCTGGTTTTTTGTGTTTTACCAGAACCGCGGCACCGCGTGGACGACGCATCAAATCGTGGGAATCGCGATTGCGGTCCCGGGATTTTGTTTGTGGGCGTTGGCGCGGCTGCAGCTGGGACGGTCATTTGCGATCAGCGCGCAGGCCAAGGAACTCGTCACCCACGGTCTGTATTCGAAGATTCAAAATCCTGTTTACGTTTTCGGCGGAATGTTTTTCGCCGGACTGGTCTTGTTTTTTGGGCGGCCGCAACTGCTTCTGATCTTCTTGATTATGATTCCCATGCAATGGCTGCGCATTCGCAAAGAGCGCGAAGTGCTCGAAGCGAAATTCGGCGACGCGTATCGCGAGTATCGCAAGCACACCTGGTTTTAGTCCTCACATCGCACGCCGATGGCAATCGACAAACAAAATACGTTGAAGCTGCTCGAAGAATTGGTGGCGATTGACTCGGTGAATCCCACGTTGGTGCCCGCCACCCGTCACGGCGGGCAGGCGGCGGGCGGGCCGGGTGCATCGGGGGAGCAGCGCGCGTCTGAACATGTACGTGATTTTTTGCGCGCAAATGGAATCGCGGCAGAACTAGAGGACGCCGCGCCCGGCAGGCCCAACGTGGTCGCGACCATTGGTCCGGCGAACATGAAGCCGGCGCTGATGATCGTCGCCCACGTCGACACGGTGGGCGCAGGCGACATGCGCGAGCCGTTCACTCCGCGCGTGCGCGACGGGAAAATGTACGGACGCGGCGCGCTCGACATCAAGAGCGGCATTGCGGCGATGTGCGCGGCAGCCATTGAAACTGTGCGCGCAGGCGCGCGGTTGGCGCGGCCGGTGATGATGGCGGGGGTCGTTGACGAGGAATGCAACTCCATTGGCACCGAAGCGCTGCTGCGACGCGGACACACGGCGGAAGCCGCAATTGTGCTGGAGCCGACGGACTTGAAGCTCGTCGTCGCACACAAGGGCTACGCGTGGTTTGAGATTTTGATGCACGGCCGCGCAGCGCATGGCAGCTTGCCCGCCGAGGGACGCGACGCGATACGCATGATGGGGCGCGTGCTGGTGGCGCTCGACGAGTTGGAAACGCAGCTCGCTTCGCGTGCGCCGCATGCGCGGCTGGGAAATGCGTCGCTGCACGCGTCGCTAATCGAGGGCGGGCAGGAGCTTTCGAGCTATCCGGCGGAGTGCCGATTGCAACTCGAGCGGCGCATGCTGCCGGGAGAAACGGAGCAAAGCGCGGAAGCGGAATTGCGCGAGATGCTCGCGGGACTCGAAAAGCAGGATGCGGGGTTTCGCGCTGTGCTGCGCGGAGGATTGGGCGCGCGTCCGGCATATGAGATTCGCGAAGACGCCCCACTCGTGCAACGCGCGCGCAAAATCATCGCGCACGTTTGCGGTGCGTGCGCATTGAGCGGCATGGCGGCATGGACAGACACGGCGCTGCTTGCCGTTGCCGGAATTCCCGGAGTCGTTTTCGGCCCCACAGGCCGCGGCCTTCACGGCGCCGAGGAATACGTGGAGATTGAGTCAGCGGAGAAATGCGCGGAAGCGTTGCGCGAGATGATTCTGGAATTTTGCGGGAAGTAGAAACGAATGCTTGGCGACGCGCCGGATTTTGGTAAAGCAGAGAAGAACATGTGCCTTTGACCCCGTTAGACAAAACGAGTAAAGGCACGGCATGTTCGACAACGGGGCAGGCGGGTGAAATGTCGCCACGTTCCCCTAAACCATTGAAACAAAGTCTATTAGCTTACTTTGGTACGGTATCCTGGCGCGACAAAAGGGTCTGAGGGCCGACCCGAACTCTTCCTGCTGTTTCAAAGCGGAACGGCATCGCGGTAACCTTCCTGTTTTGAACTTTTGCCATCGCCGCACCGTCGCTTGCGCTGCGCCGCCTTTAGGTTCACATTGCACACATCTGCATCGAACGTTCTGATGAAACTAGTGAACCAATTCGCGGCGGGCGGCGTCTGGCATAGTGGGAAGGCGATGGATGCGCTGGCGGTCAGTTGCACTGAGATCGTAGTGGACGGCGACGCTTCGCTCGAGCGCGAATTCCAGGAGCGGCTGGCGGAATGCGCCACGCTCGCGTTTCGAGTGGCGCTCGCCATCGTGCGGGACCGCGCGGAAGCTGAGGATGTGGCGCAAGAGGCGTTGCTGCGGGCGTACAGAAATTTTCACCGTTTGCGCGACCGCACGCGATTTCGCGGTTGGCTGGTGCGGATCGCGTGGCGCATGGCCATGGATCATCGCCGGGCCGGGAAGCGGCGAGAAAATCGCGAGCAAGATGTTGCCATCGACGACGCCCGCGGGCTTACGCACACTTCGCAGTCGGCGGAGGAAATCGCGGCGTCGCGGGAATTTCAGGGACGCCTTGCCGAAGAGATGGAAATGTTGCCGGGCAAATTGAGGATTGTGATGGTGATGGCCGGAATTGAGGGCTACGACACGCGCGAAGTCGCGGCGCTGCTCGGGTTGCCGGAAGGCACGGTGAAGTCGCGGCTGCGATTGGCGCGCAAAAGGTTGGCGGAGAAATTGCGATGAGTTGCGAACGATATCGAAGCTGGATGACGGACGCGGCCGCGGATGAATTGCCTGAAAACCGCCGCACGGAATTGGAAAATCACGCGCGCGAGTGCGCCGCCTGCCGCCAGGAATTTCAGCGGGTGCGAACACTCTTGGCAGCGATCGACCTCGGAGTGACTGCGCAAGCGGCGGCGGCACCTTCTCCGAGATTGATGGAGCGGGTGCGTCAACGCATTCATGACGAGGCATCTGTTGCCCCGTGGTGGAACGCGCGTTGGGTTCCGGCTGTGGCGTGTGCGGCCGTGCTGATCGTGGCGGCATCGGTCTGGACCTTGTGGCCGCGAACGGACGCCCGGCACGAGCTGACCGCAAGCTCGGCACCTCCATCGCAGGCACAAGCAGTTCGCCCGGCGACCGTGCTGACCGCGAAGCCAAAAATCACGCCACAACGGCGCGGGCCGATGGTCGCGCTCGCGCGTTCAGCCCGCAAACTTAGTGCTCGGCGAATCGAGCGGCACCCGTCAGCGCCCGAAATCCCCGAGGTCATCGTCCAGCCGGGGCAAATGGAAGCGGTGATGCGCTTCGCGCAAATGCTGAATAGCGGTCAAATTGACGGCGCGAAATTGCTCGCGGATTTGAAAGCCGCCGATCAGCCCCTGAAAATTAAGCCGCTGGAAACGCCGGAGCTCGCGGACGGCAAGGCTAGCGGAACCTCCGCCGGTAGGAGCGAGAAGAATTTCGTTCGTTCAAAAGACTCTCGATAACGCACTGATCCTAAAAGGAGCACACGATGAAGCTAACACTACGAATGGCTGGAATTTTGGTGGCGCTGCTCTTGATGCCGGTGGTCAACCGCGCGCAAGAGCAAGCCAAAACGCCGAACGACCAGTCAATTTCTCACGTCCGAATTGACCTCCTCCTGACTGAGTACGACGGGCAAAAGAAAATAAGCAGCTTGCCATATACGATTTATGC
>JBAUEX010000233.1:0-10887 GCA_049678845.1 Candidatus Acidiferrales bacterium | reverse complement strand
GCCTGATAATTCGGGTCTGAAGTGGGAATCGTCGGCGTAAAAAGCGTGAAGCCCGCTTGATATTGGTAGCGCCGATACCCGTGCACGCCTTGCTCGTGGGTCCAATCGGCGCTGGCGATCCAATTCTTCTTGAACGCGTGTTCGACGCCCGCGCTTATGTGCAGCGCGTAGGGAGTCCTGTAATGCGGATCGATGATGGCGCCTGCGCCGCCGTTGGACGAGCCGGGAATGCAGCCAGGGTCGCCGGGATTCACACACGGGCCCGGTGCTGTGTTCACGGCCTGAAATGCAGTGACCCAGCCGTTTTGCGCGAGGTCGTTGTAATACAGGCCGATGCCCGCGCGAATCACAGTGCTCTCGGACTCTCCCGGCGAGTACGCGATGCCGAGGCGCGGCGCAATTTGTCCGCGATAATCATGGGGCGCGCCGTTGACGAGCGGAATTTGTAACGCGCGCAGCGTCAAAAACGCGGGATTCTGCAGTTGCGATTGGCCCGAGGCGGTGAAGAGGCCGAAAGTCGTATCGTAGCGAATTCCCGGATCGACGGTGAGATGCGGTGTGACGCGCCAAAAGTCCTCGGCGTATAAACCGAGGCGCTGCACGTTTTGCGAAAAGCTGCCATTGCCGGCGGGAGTGCCGGCGCAAGTGGTTCCCGGTGTGGGTTGTAAACCTCTACTGGGCGTGCAGGTGAGGTCAACGGTGAACTGTTGCGGATTGCCCAGATAATCGGTGGGGTTCATGGCGAATGTCGTGAGATTCTCCGCGGTTCCCGAGAGCGCGCCGCTCAACACCGGTTCATGGATGAAATCAATTCCGAAGCGCGGATTGTGCTTGCCGGTGGCGTGGCTGGCGTCGTAGCGGAACTGATATTTTTCCTGATTGCGCAGGACCGGAAACGCAGTGATGGGCGTGACGAATTGATTGTCGCCAAATGTTTCGAAGCCGGAGATGGTTTGAAACGTGGAGCTGAACGGAAACGCGAGCGCAAAGCCGAAATTGGAATTGCGGACTTCGGTTAAATGCAAGCCGCTGGCATCCAAGGTGAAAGAGCCCAGCCAAGTGGGACTGAAGGTGAATTGGTTGCTGATTACCAAATTCAGATAATTGCTGTGCCAGTCGGCGCCGGTGGATGGAAGCGTGGCCTGCTGAACGGCGAAATTCTGAGTGGTGTAGTTGTCCTCGGAAGCACGCAAGAACCACTGCGAGCGATTGGCCTGGGCCCAATCGATGCGCGCGCTGCCGAGGTAATCGCGAAACGGAACGGGAACGTTATTGGGAACGGCGATGGAATTCACGCCGGGAATCAAGCCCTGAGCGGCCAGAGAGGCAAGAGCGTTGAATTGCGCGAGGCTCGCCGGGCTGTAAGCAATACTGGCATTTTCATGGGTGTATTCGAAAGAGGTGAAGAACCAAAGCTTGCTTTTCACCATCGGGCCGCCCAGCGTGGCGATGTAATCCTGAGAGGAGAAGGGCTGCTTGGGCAGTGGCGCGGGATTCTCAATAGGATAACGCGCATCGAGAGCGGCGGCGCGTTCGGAAAAGGCGGCGTCGCCATGCCACTGGTCGCCGCCGCGTTTGGTGGTGATGACGACAGAGCCGCCGACGGTGCGGCCCGTGTCCGCATTTTGCTGCGAAGTTTCGACCGCAAATTCCTGAATGGCGTCAGGCGAAAAATTCTGGAGGAAGCCACCGATGTAGTCGTCGGAGTTGTCTCCGCCATCGACGTTGAGAACGTCATTGAGTCCGGAACTGCCGCCGAAGGAAACTGCCGTGATGCGCGCCTTGGTGGGGTCAGAAGGCTCGACGGGTTCGGTGCCGGGAACGAGGAAGGCGATGTTGGCGAAAGTGCGATGAGCCAGGGGAATGTTTGCAAGATCCTGCGCGGATACGGCGCCGGAATGCACGGCGCTGGTGATATCAATCGGCTCCGTGGTGATGGAAGAAGCTTCGGCCTCGACGGTGACGCGTTGCTGGACAGCGGCGGGTTTTAAGGTGACGCTCACGTCCTGAACGGAGCTGACGACAGCAGAGACATCCGAGGTGGCGTTCATGAAGCCGGACGCGGAAACGGTCAAGCGGTAGGGCCCGGGCGGAAGATCTGCGAGGCGAAATTCACCTTGCGCGTCGGAGGTGGCCTGGCGCTCGAAGGAAGTTTGCAGCGAGCGGGCGACGATTTTCGCGGAGGGAACACGCGCGCCGGTCGTGTCCACGACTTCACCGACGATGCTGCCGCGAAAATTCTGAGCGCGCGACAAAGGCGCCAGAAAAATCACGGCAAAAGCGAAAATCAGGGCGGAGCGCGTCTTTTTCGCGTAGACATGCAAAGTGCCGGTTGTGAAGGTCCGCTTCATTTCGCGTTGCAGATTACTTCGCAGGAGAAACTACTACCACGGGCCGTAGTTCGGTGGTTCGAAGCGGAGGTTTATCGAATGAGATGTTCGAGCAGACGATGCACGGAGTAAAGCGTGGCTGGGCGCACCATTACGGCGACTGCGAGACCGGCGAGTACAAGAGAAATGCCCGCGAGCAATGCGCGTATTTTGCGCGGCGCCTTTTCGACAGGCGCTTCGAAGCCCAGCAGGCGATCGACGCGGATGAACAGATCGCGGCCATCCTCGATCAGGCAACTGACGAATAAAGACGTTCGCGAAGACGCCCCCATCCGCGCGACCCGCACGAGCGCCTCGGCGAGCGAAAGCGAGCGTTGGGAATCTCCCGCCGCGGCGCGGTCGTCGGCGGCCCATTCGGTGAAACGCGCCCACGAGCGATCCACGGCCGCAAAGCCTCGCGAGAGCGGGAAAATGCCGGGCGCCAGAAGCAAAAGGAAACGTTTGAGATTGTCGCACGAAAATTGGTGGGCGCGTTCGTGTTCCAGAGCCGCGCGGAGTTGATGCGGCAACAGTGTCTGTAGCACGCCGCGCGAGACCAAGACTCGTGGACGAAGGACGCCGGAAAGCGCCAGTACCGCGCCTTCGGTCTCTACGACGAGCAGCGGCGCTCGCTCGTGCGAGATAAGCGTGGCGTCGCGTTCGCACTGGCGGCGGTAACGAAGCGAGATAAAAATGGCGCGCAGAACTCGCGCAAGGGATATCGTCCAGAGCGCGACGCCGAGAAGAGCGGCGAGGCAGCACGCGATGCCAACGCGTTCCGCGTTTGCGTCCGGCTCCAGCCACAAATAGCTGGGTACGCAAAGCGCGGATACGATGAAAGCGGCAACGGCGACTGGCGACAGACGCAAGACGAGCAGCAGGCGCGCCGCGAAATGCGGCCTGAGCGATTCACCGAGCCGGATCGCAGAAGGCGCAACAATCCACGCCGCCAGGCTTAAGCCAGCGTAAATCAGGAAAAACGATGCGAAGCAGAGACACACCAGCCGCAGGACGTAAGGAAGAATCACGAGCGGCCTCGACGAAAAAGCTCTTTGCGTTTCCGGCGGATTTTCTTTTCGAGCGCATCGAGAAGGGCTTCGTCATACTGACCCACCGCTTCGACCAGGCAGGAGATCAGCAAATCGCGCGAAGGCCGCGGTCCCGCGAGGAAGCCGGCAACAAGATCGCCGGCGCGTTTGCGTTCCCATTCTTCGCGCGAGAGGCGCGGCGAATAGAGAAAGGCGCGCTCCGATTTGCGGCGATCCAGTAAATCTTTCTTGTAGAGCCGGTCGAGCGTGGTCATGACGGTGGTATATGCAAGCGCGCGCGGAAGTTGGTGAACCACGTCTCGCACGCTCGATTCGCCACGCGACCAGAGAACCTCCATCACGCTAACTTCCAGGTGGCCGAGCGCGAATTGTTGCGCGTCGGCGCCTTCTTCGCGCGGGTGTCGAGTTTCCGGAAAGCGGATCATCGTTGCATCGGCCATCCTTCCAGGCTGCCTTTAAACAACCAACAGATTCTAAACCCACTCACAGCGGAGTAAAACAAATTTGTCTTCAGGAGTGGCTTTCTGCCGCGCCAAGACATCTTAATTTTGGGGCGGGATATGGACGCGTTGATTTCCTGAGGGCCACGCGCAGCCGCCCGGTAAAAATTTACAAAGCGAGGTCGCGCGATGTCTTGGGGGAATGGTAAAAGCCGGGCATTCATTCTTAGGACAGCTTGGACAGGCTCCGCAATTCTTCTCGCAAGTATAGTAATTATCGCAGGCGCTAATTTTTCAGCCGAAGCTCAAGGGTCGAAATCGAAGGCGGACGCGAAAGCCGGTTCGAGCCGTGACGGAAAAATGGACGCTCAACAACTGGCGCGCGATGTGCTCACGAACGAACTGAAGGCGGAGCAGAGCGACAATACTTTGTGGAGATTCCGAAAAGCGGAGTGGAAAAATGGCAAAGAGCAACTGTACGACGTGATTGAAACGAAGCATGGCGACGTCAGCCGCCTGTTGGCCGAGAATGGCAAACCATTGAACGCAGAGCAGCAGCGCGTCGAAAATGCGCGGATTCAGAAGCTAAGGAACGAACCGGACGCGCTGAAGAAGCAAGTGCAAACGCTAAAGCAAGACGGCGACCAGGAAACAAAATTACTCGCGATGCTTCCGGACGCGCTGCTGTATCGTTATGCGAGCAGAAAGGGCGATCTGGTGAGGCTGACGTTCAAACCCAATCCCAAATTTCACGCCTCCTCGCACGAGGCAGAGGTGTTTCACCATATGTCGGGAGTGATGGTGCTGAACGATAAGGTGAAACGACTGGTCGAATTGCGGGGACGTCTAAACAGCGAAGTGAAATTTTTCGGTGGAATTCTGGGGCATCTGGATAAAGGCGGAACATTTGCGGTGAAGCAGGCCGATGTTGCAGGCACCCACTGGGATATGACCCTGCTGGACACGGAATTGAATGGGAAAGCGCTATTTTTTAAGACGATCGCCGTGCATGAAAAGAGAGTCGAATCGAATTACCAGCGCGTGCCGGACGACATCACCGTCGAGCGGGCGGCGCAGATGCTGACGAAGGGTAAGGCGGAATCGGCGGCGATATCATCGAAGAAGAACGCCGCGAATTAGGAATTGCCGAGCTAACGAGGTCACGCCATTCCATTCAAGGCGGGAAACGCCGCATTAAAGTCGATTTTTCGCCCATTCACTGACTCGAGCTCAATCGCATTCCCGACCTGTTTAGTCCTGTTTTAAACCTATGTTAACATAGGGTTTGCAGCAATCGTTGTACTTGACACAACGGGCTAGGCACGCCTAGAATGAATATGCGACTGTGTGGGTCGTATATCCAGTCAGCTCGATTCGCATGCTGAAACTGTCAAAAAAATCGGATTACGCGCTGATCGCTTTGAAGCATCTGGCGACGCACCCAGACGACGGCTCGTGCAGCGCCGCAGACATTGCGGAACGGTATGGTATTTCGGCGCCGCTAATGGCAAAGGTGCTGCAAAAGTTGGCACGAGTGGGCCTGGTGGTGGCGCGGCACGGCTCCAGCGGCGGATACACGCTCGGGCGCGACGCGCGAACCATCACGGCGCTCGAAACAATTAATGCGATTGACGGGCCAGTGTCGCTGACTTCCTGCGTCACGCACCATGGCGACTGCGATCAGACGCACACGTGCACAATTAAAGAGCCGCTTCGCAAAGTAAATCGCAGCATTCTCGAGCTGCTAAGCAAAGTCACAATTTCAGAAATGGCCGACGACGCCCCGGCTTCCGAGGTGGTCGAGCTGAGAGTTTAGGGGGAGATGAGGAATGGCAATTAAATTACCGATTTATATGGATAATCATGCGACGACTCCGGTGGATCCGCGCGTGGTGGATGCGATGCTGCCCTATTTCACGGAGAAATTCGGAAACGCGGCGAGCCGAAACCACGCGTTTGGTTGGGCGGGCGAAGAAGCGGTCGAGAACGCGCGCGCACAAATCGCGCAGTTGATTGGCGCGACGCCGAAAGAAATCGTGTTCACGAGCGGCGCGACCGAATCGGACAATCTGGCGATTAAGGGCGTCGCGGAGATGTATCGCGAGAAGGGCAATCACATCATCACGCAGGTGACCGAGCACAAGGCCGTGCTCGACACATGCAAGCGCCTCGAAAAAGAAGGCTACGAGGTCACGTATCTGCCGGTTGAGAAAGACGGACGCATCAATTTGGACGACTTGCGCCGCGCGATCACTCCCAAGACGATTTTGATCTCGATTATGTACGCCAACAACGAAATCGGCGTGATTCAGCCGATTGCCGAGATTGGCAAGATCGCAAAAGAAAAGGGCGTTTTCTTTCACAGCGACGGCGTGCAAGCCGTGGGCAAAGTTCCCGTGGACGTGCAGAAGGACGGGATCGATTTGCTTTCGATTTCCGCGCATAAGCTTTACGGACCCAAGGGCGTGGGCGCGCTGTACGTTCGGCGCAAGAACCCCCGCGTGCAATTGACCGCGATGGTCGACGGCGGCGGACACGAACGCGGCATGCGTTCGGGCACGCTGAACGTTCCGGGAATCGTGGGATTCGGCAAGGCATGCGAACTCTGCCGACTGGAAATGGCCGAGGAAACGAAGAAATTGAGCGCGTTGCGCGACCGGCTCAGGGAAGCCATCATGTCGAAGTTGGACGAGACGTTCATCAACGGCACCATGGAGCATCACCTGCCGCACAACATCAATATCAGCTTCGCGTATGTGGAAGGCGAATCGCTGCTGATGGGCATCAACGACGTCGCGGTGTCGAGCGGTTCGGCTTGCACTTCGGCTACGCTGGAACCGAGCTACGTGCTGAAGGCGCTGGGCGTCGGAGAGGATTTGGCGCACACGTCGATTCGATTTGGGATTGGAAGATTCAACACGGAAGAAGAAGTCGATTACGTGGCGAATCGCGTGGTCGAGACCGTGAACCGCTTGCGCGAGCTTTCTCCGCTGTACGAAATGGCGAAAGAGGGCACGGATGTGAGCAAGATGAATTGGAAGACGGCGTAAAGTTTTTTGCAGGGCTGGGAACGGAAAGTTTTGATCAAATTCGCTGGAGGAAATCATGGCGTATAGCGACAAAGTAATCGAGCACTACAACAATCCGCGCAACGTCGGCTCGCTCGACAAGAAAGATCCGAACGTGGGCACGGGGCTCGTCGGCGCGCCGGAATGCGGCGACGTGATGAAGCTGCAGATGAAAATCAATCCCGACACGCGCGTGATCGAGGAAGCGAAGTTCAAGACGTTCGGCTGCGGCTCGGCGATTGCGAGCTCCTCGCTCGCCACCGAGTGGGTGCGCGGGAAAACGGTGGAAGAGGCGCTGTCGATCAAGAACACCGACATCGTCCGTGAACTTTCGCTGCCGCCAGTGAAGATCCACTGCTCGGTACTGGCCGAAGACGCCATTAAGGCCGCCATTTCCGACTGGAAGAAAAAGGCCGGCGAAGGCGATCAGGCCGCCCAAACCAACGCAGCGCAGGCGCACAGTTGACAAATCGCGCGATGCCGGGCGGACGATTTGTTTGGCGGCCGCCGGCGGGAGGCGAGGGCCATGATTCACGTCACGGAAAAAGCAGCGGAGAAAATCCGCGAATTGCTGGTTAAGGAAGGCGTGCCGCCCGACTCGGGTGGATTGCGCGTCGGCGTCCAGGGCGGCGGGTGCTCGGGCCTGTCCTATGCGATGCGGCTGGAGACGCAGGCGCGCGACCGCGACAAAGTGATCGAAGAAAATGGCGCGCGCGTTTTCGTGGACGCGAAGAGTTTTCTGTATCTGGCCAATACAACACTCGATTTCGAAGAGACGCTTGTGCGGCAGGGATTCGTTTTCCAGAATCCGCAAGCGACGCGAAGCTGCGGCTGCGGGAGTTCCTTCACCGCCTGATTCTGTTCTGCTTCCTTCTGCAACGTCCGCGGCGGGGGAACGTGACGATGTTGGATGCCGCGAACGCAGCTGTCTCGCCCAAAAAAATCGCCTGGGAAATCATACATGAGCTCCACAAAAACACAGACCGGCGCCGCGCCCGCTCAAGCTTGTTGGAATTGCAGAGCGGCTGCGCGCGGAGGACATTTTTGCGCGGCGTGCGGCAAAATTCAGCCGCTTGCCGACGGTGCGGATTATTTCGCGTTTTTCGGACTGCCGCAAAAGCTGAAAATCGATGAGGCAGAGCTTGAACAGCGATTCCATCAATTGAGCTGGAAGCTGCACCCGGATAATTTTGTGAAGGCTTCGGAATTCGAGCGGAATTTGGCTTTGGAGCGTTCGTCGGAATTGAATGATGCGTATCGCGCGCTGCGCGAGCCTATTCTGCGCGTCGAATATCTTTTGCTGCGCGAAAAGGTTCGCAAAGAAGGAACCACCAAGCAGCAGGCGCCGCCGGAATTGTTGGAAGAGGTTTTCGAGTTGAATGAATCGCTCGACGAATTGCGCGAGGCGAAAAATGACGGCGGGGATTTGAGCGAATTGCGAGGAAGGCTCGCGGAGGCGCAGGAGAAGTTTCAGGAGAAACTGGAAGAGGTCGACGCGGAGTTGCTGCGCGTCTTCGGCGAATGGGATAAGGCGATCGATTCTGGCGCTGATGAAGCGGCGCGACGCGCGGTCGGCGCGCAGTTGAACGAAGTACTGAACCGGCGGTCGTACATCCGAAATCTGGTGCGCAATGTCGCACAGGAATTAGAGGCTTAGAAAGATTCATGGGGAAGACAGTTGGAATTGATTTGGGGACCACATTCAGCCTGATCGCGTTTGTCGATCCGGCGACGGGCGAGCCGCGGTGCATTCCGGGGCCGTACGGCGAGACACTGTGCCCGTCCGTGGTGAGCCTGGACGCGAATGGCGCAATTGTCGCGGGCGAGCCGGCGCGACGCCGGTTGCTGACGCAATCGAACCGCACGATTTATTCGGTGAAGAGGCTGATGGGACGCGGCGTCGACGATGTGCGCGACGAGCTGAAGATTTTTCCTTTCCGCATCGACGAAAAAAGCCGCGGTGTGATTCGCGTGAAGTTGGGCGACAAGTATTTTACGCCACCGGAGATTTCGGCGTTCATTTTGCGCGAGCTGAAATCGTGGGCCGAGGACTTCTTCAAGGACACGGTCGATCGCGCGGTGATCACCGTGCCTGCGTATTTCAACGACGCGCAGCGGCAAGCGACGAAAGACGCGGGGCGGCTCGCGGGTCTCGAAGTGTTGCGGCTGGTGAACGAGCCCACGGCGGCGGCGCTGGCGTACGGTCTGCACAAGCAGCGGCGTGGCCGCGTGGCCGTATACGATTTTGGCGGCGGCACGTTTGATATTTCAATTTTGAAACTGATCTCGACGACCGAGGGCGACATTTACCAGGTGCTCGCCACGAATGGCGACACGCATCTGGGCGGAGACGACATCGACAACGCGCTCTCGGCGATGGCGCGCGAGGAAATCGCGAAGAAATATCGCATCGATTTTGAGCGGCATCCGGAATCCGTGCAGGAATTGCGCAAGACGCTGATTCACACGAAGCACAAGCTTTCGATCGGTGAGCGTGCGACGATTCGTTTTGCGTTGCCCGACGATCGCATCTATAGCCGCGAAATCACGCGCGCTGAATTCGAGGAAATGATTGCGCCGATCATCGCGCGCACCATGGCGCCGGTGAAAATGGCTCTGGCCGACGCGAAAATGCAGCCCTCGGAAATGGATGAAGTGGTGCTGGTGGGCGGGTCGACGCGGATCCCTCTGGTGCGCAAAACGGTCGGCGATTATTTCGGACGCGCGCCGCATTGCGAATTGAATCCGGACGAAGTGGTGGCGCTGGGCGCGGCCGTGCAAGCGGACATTCTGGAGAGCGGCGTAAAGAACATGCTGCTCCTTGACGTCACGCCGCTCTCTCTGGGGATCGAAACGATGGGCGGCGTGGTGGCGAAACTGGTTCCGCGAAATTCGACCATTCCGGCGAGCGCGCAGGAGTTGTTTACCACGGGCGTGGATAATCAAACGGGAATCGACATTCACATTTTGCAGGGCGAGCGGGAACTGGCCGTCGATTGCCGGTCGCTCGCACGCTTTCAGTTGAAAGTGCCGCCGGGCCCCGCGGGTCTGGCGCGCGTGGAAGTGAAATTCCTGATCGACGCGAACGGGATTTTGCAAGCGGCCGCGCGGGATTTGCGCACAGGCGAGCAAAGCACGCTCGAAGTCGAGCCGAGTTACGGGCTGACGGATGTCGAGATGGAGCGAATGCTCGAAGAGTCGATTGAATTTGCCGAGCAGGATTTCAAGCAGCGTCAGATCATCGAGGCGCGCAACGAAGCTGACGCGATTTTACGCGCGACGGAGAAAGCGCTTTCGGGCGTTCACGCAGAGGGGCTTTCGTGCGAAGAGCGCGCGGCGATTGATGAATCCGTTGCGGCGCTGCGCGCGGCGGCCGCGGGAACAGACTACAAATTGGTGCGTACGCGAATCGATGAACTGAATCAGGCAACGCTGAATCTGGCGGAGTTGACCATGAACAGAGTGCTGCAGGCGGCCGTGGGCGGGAAGAGGATCGACGACGTTTAGTTTGCAAGATTTGTGGAAGCGAGGTGCGATGGGCGGAAAGAATCCGTATATCGAAGAGACAAAGTACACGACGGCGACGCAGAAATTCAAGGTGACGTTCGCGAAAGAGGGAAAAACCGTCGAAGTCGACCCGGCGAAATTTCCCTACGGCCACGACGGCTTGCCGGGCAGCATCCTTGACATCGCCACGGGATTTCACATGGGACTCGACCACGCTTGCGGCGGCGTGTGCGCGTGCTCGACGTGCCACGTGATTGTCCACGAAGGCCTCGAATCGTGCAACGAAGCGACCGATGCGGAACTCGACCAGCTGGATGAAGCGCCGGGCGTGACGCCGAAGTCGCGGCTCGGTTGCCAGTGCGTCCCTGACGGCACGAAGGATGTTGTCGTGGAGATTCCGTCTTGGAACAAGAATTACGCGAAGGAAGCGGAACACTGAGGAGCAGAATCTTCG
>JBAUEX010000232.1:0-2504 GCA_049678845.1 Candidatus Acidiferrales bacterium | reverse complement strand
CTCAATTGCAATTCGAGCGATGTGCCCCGCGCCTTGAATCAGGGCAAGATCCTCTTCTTCGGCGCTTTCGAGAACTGACCCGGGTCTGCTTTCCAGAAGTGACCCACTTGATCTGTAATCAAGCTTGCAACTGAGTATCCGCACTGGGCATGGGGATGATGGTTCATCATGCCTGCTGCTCGGAAGCGTCCCTGTTGCATCTGCCATCGCTGGTTCAGTCCCGACAATCGAGTTGGCTCCCGGCAGCGGGCTTGCAGTAAGCCTGCGTGCCAGGCGTCGCGTCGTCGGAAGAGACAAGCGGCTTGGCGAGCACGGAATCCGGATTACTTTGCAGGTCGCCGTATTCAGGCGCGGATGGCGGCTGATCCGCCCCCGGAGCCGTTCCGTTTGCCGTCTCCTCTAAACCGACTTCCCTGGGACATCGCGCAATCCGAGTTTGGGGTACAAGGCGCTGATTTTCTGGGCGTTATGGGCGCACTACTGGTTCACGTCACGCAATCCCAGTTAAAGCCGTATCTTATTGATTTCAAGTCGGATTCGTCGGCACTACTCGATCCTGCCGCGCAATCCCAGATCGAAGCCGGTGCAGAGTGGAGCTGTCGAGGGGCTGCGTGTGATGCGCCTGGAATTCCACCAACTTGAGCATCGTCTGGAGCACCTTCGCGTGCGTCGGCCGGAGCGACAACGGCGGTTGCTGGCATCGTTGGCGGCCAACGGTCAGCAGACGCCGATCGTCGTGGTTCAAGCCGAGCAGCCGGATCGATATCTAGTCATCGACGGCTATCAGCGAATCGCGGCGCTCCAGCAACTGGGCCGGGATACGGTCGAGGCGGTGGTCTGGTCGCTGAGCGAAGTGGAGGCCCTGCTTCTGGACCGGTCGATGCGTTCGGGCGACCACGAGACGGCTCTCGAGGAAGGCTGGCTTCTGGTGGAACTGGAGCAGCGCTTCAACTACGGGCTGGAGGCACTGGGGCGGCGTTTTGATCGCAGCACGAGTTGGGTGTCGCGTCGGATGGGACTGGTCGAGTTGCTTCCCGAGAGTGTGCAACAACAGGTGCGCGACGGCGCCATCGCGGCGCACGTGGCGATGAAGTTCCTGGTTCCGGTAGCACGGTCACGCCCCGAAGAGTGCCGACGCATGGCGGAGGGGTTTGCGCGCTATCGGCTGAGCAGCCGTGAAGCGGGACAGTTATATGCCGCCTGGAGAACTTCGACAGCTGCGGTTCGTGAGCGCCTTCTGAATGAGCCGCAACTGTTTCTGAAGACACAACGCGAACATGCAGTGGATCCGCCCTCGCCGGCCATGGTGGAACTGGGTCGTGATCTGGAAGTGGTGGCAGCGATTGCGCGGCGCGCCAACCGTCGTCTGTCGGGCACCACGGTGGAACTGGATACGCGGCAATGCGCTGAGACGCACAGCAAGATCCATCGAGCAATCGATGAGCTCGGCCGTCTGGCCGCGAAGATCCCACACCAACCCAACTTGCACGAAGAAGGAGCGGAGGATGTTGAGTCAGAGTCAGCGAGCGGCGATTCTGGAACTGAACACGCAAAAGGTGAGCAAGCGCGAGATAGCTCGTGTGCTGAAGGTCAGCCGGCGGACAGTGCGCGAAGTGTTGCGCTCCGGTTCTGCGGAGATACCGGCGTTGGCCCGAGCGGAGTTATACGAGCCCTACCGGCAGCAGATCCTGGAACTGTTGCCTCTGTGCAAGGGCAACCTGGTGCGGGTCCAGGAAGAGCTGGCGGCCAGTGGAGCGAACCTGTCGTACTCGGCGCTGACCGCCTTCTGCCGCCGGCATGGGATCGGGCAAGCGCCGGTGGTGGCGGCGGGCCGTTATCACTTCACCCCGTCAGAGGAGATGCAGCACGACACCTCACCGCACGAGGTTCAACTGGGAGGGAAACGGCGCAAGGCGCAGACTGCGTCGGCGGTTCTGTGTTACTCGCACATGCTGTTCTTCCAGTTGTATCCCACCTTCCAGCGCTTCGACTGCAAGGTGTTCCTCGTCGAGGCTCTGCGCTACTTCAACGGTTCGACCGAACGCGTAATGATCGACAACACTCATGTCGTGGTGCTGCGCGGCACCGGACGGGCGATGGTTCCGGTGCCCGAGATGGCGGCTTTTGCAGAACGCTTCGGCTTCCGCTTCGTCGCTCACGAGTTAGGTAACGCCAACCGCTCGGCTCGCGTCGAACGGCCGTTCTGGTTTATCGAGCGGAACTTCCTGGCGGGGCGAAGCTTCACAAGTTGGCAGGATCTGAACCAGCAGGCGCGGCAGTGGTGCGACCGCGTCAACGGGACATACAAGAAGCATCTCCGCGCCGTGCCGCGCGAGTTGTTCGCGATGGAGCAGCAGCATCTGCGCCCGCTTCCGGTCTGGGTTCCGGAGGTCTACCGTCTGTACGAACGCATGGTGGACGTGGAAGGCTATGTCACGGTAAACAGCAACCGCTACTCGGTGCCGGTTGACTGGATCGGCCGCCGCGTCGAAGTGCGCGAGACC
>JBAUEX010000231.1:0-1848 GCA_049678845.1 Candidatus Acidiferrales bacterium | reverse complement strand
CTTTAAGCATTCTCCTCGCATCCATGATGGGTGAGTAAATATTCGCCTAACCCGCATTATTCGTGAATGTGAAGAGATCGGAAGACAAAAGAAGCCTCCTCTGTTACAAACATGTTGACTAGACAATGTTTGAGCAACAAAAAAGGCTTCCTTAATGTCAGACGATAGCACAACACAGTGTTTATTGTTCCCAGGAATTTTTCGCAAGCCAATCGTTGCCCAGTTTGATCAGCGCGAGGGCAGTTCCGACGGCGGGGCTCTGCTGCTGAAGGCCGCGGATCGGCACTATGACTTGGTGGCCGGACTGAGTTCCTGCCTTCGAGATGATCGGCAAGCGGGCAAGGTCGATCATTCGTTGCGCGAGTTGGTGGCGCAGCGAGTATTCTCAATCGCCTGCGGCTACCCGGACGCCAACGATTCGGCCCGCCTGTCCGTGGATCCGATTCACAAACTACTTCTGGATCGCGATCCGATCGTGGGTCGCGACCTGGCTTCGCAGCCGACCTTGTCGCGTTTCGAGAACGGGGTTGGGGTCAAGGAACTCTATCGTTCGGGCCAGTTCCTGGCGGAGAGTGTGATCCGGCGCCACGCCAAGCGGCTGCGCCATCGCGCCTATCGCGTCACCATCGATCTGGATCCGACTGACGATCCCACGCACGGCGCGCAGCAGTTGTCGTTTTTCAACGGACATTACGACACCTGGTGCTACCTGCCGATGATGGGTTTTGTCAGCTTCAACGACGAAGCCGAACAGTATCTGTGCGCCGCGGTGTTACGGCCTGGCAACGTGGGAGCAGCGGTGGGCGCGGTCGCCATGCTACGGCGTTTGGTGAGGATGATTCGTCACCATCTTCCTGGAGTACAGATTCGGGTACGGCTGGATGGCGGGTTCGCGCATCCGGCCCTGCTCCAGTTTTTGGACGCCCAGCCGAAACTGGAATATGTGGTCGCGATGGCCAAGAATGCAGTGTTGAAGCGCGCCGTCGAAAGCGGAATGCGGCGAGCGCGCAAGCTCTCGGGGCGCAGCGAAAAGACCGAACATGTTTACGGGGAAGTCCGCTACAAGGCCGGGAAGTGGCCAGGGTTTCGCCGCGTCATCATCAAAGCCGAGGTCGTCCGCGCTGCCGAGAAGGACCCCAAAGACAATCCCCGGTTTGTCATCACCAACATGAAACAGAGTCCGCAATGGATTTACGAACGGGTCTACTGCCAGCGCGGGGACATAGAGAATCGGATCAAGGAGCTGCACGACCTCGAGATCGACCGCACCAGTTGCACCAGCTTCTGGGCAAACCAGTTTCGCGTCCTACTCACCGCTGCGGCGTACGTCCTGATGCAGGAGTTGCGCTTGCGAGCTGCCGGTACCGCTTGTGCCCGCGCTCAAGTTTGCATGTTGCGCGAACGACTGCTGAAGCTAGGCGCTCGAGTCTTGGTCTCGGCACGACGCGTCGTCGTCCATCTACCCGCTTCCTTCCCGTTTCTACCCGCCTTCCGTCGTGTGGCTCTGGCGCTCAGCGCGGCAACCGGCTAACTCCCTTTTCCGGTTTACTCACTCAACCGAAATTCCTACCCCGACGACGGTCACGGCGCCCCTGTCTCTCCATCCGGCAACTTGAACATCCCGATCCTGGAACTCTTCGATTCCTTCGCTCCTTTGCTCGACCAACCCCAACTGTCCGGATTTACAACCCACTTCGACCCAATGACTGGGCGCTCGCGATGTCTTCACGAATAATCCGGGCTAGCCCTCAAACAGTCTGATTTCAACTCAGCGGAGGGTGTGCGCCGGGCGCGCAGTGGGTAATTTCGACGGGAGCAACGGGTTCCGTGGTCTTGGGTGTCTTTAGA
>JBAUEX010000230.1:0-3041 GCA_049678845.1 Candidatus Acidiferrales bacterium | reverse complement strand
CCAGTCCATCGGACCTCACGACGTGTCCACCAGCAGCCAGCAGAAGCGCGACGCCCGCAGCAACGTCCCACTCGTGTTTCGGAACTAGCGTCCATGTCGCGTCAGCTTTCCCTGCGGCCACGCGAGCCAGCTTATAGGCCACCGAACCCATTGGCTGAAGCCGAACAGGCAGATCGCGAAATCGTTCCCATTCTCCCCGCCCGAATTCGCTACGGCTACCCAGCACTAACGGCGGCTGCGGTAATAGAGCATCGGTTTCGGGGTCGTTTGCTGATCCGTTCCGGTAAACGATTCCCGCTTCCCTGGATCCGTAGAACAACTCGCCCGTGACTGGATTTAAGACACCTCCGGCGACGAGCTTTCCTTCCTCGAGCAGGGCGATGGAAATACACCATTCTGGTATCCCTGAGATGTACTCCTTAGTACCATCGAGAGGATCGACTAGCCAAACCCGAGAACACCCTAGTCTTTCCGTGTTATCAAGACTTTCTTCCGACAACCACCCCTCTCCCGCCTCTACCAGCATCTCAAATAAAAGCTGATTCACGTCGCGTTCGGCATCGGTGACCGGATCGCCACCGCTCTTCCGCGTGACGTTGAGGGGTCCGGCAGACCGGAAGCGATAGACATTCCCAGCCGCTTCCAAGGCACTGATGATTCTTTCAAGATCCTTCTGTTGGCTTGTCATTTTACGTTTGACTCTAGAGGAGCCTTTGGCGGAACCGTTCCGGCGTCAACCCCAGGTATGGTTTGGGATTCTCGGGGCAACATGTACTGAACAGCTAAAGCATCGAAAGCCCCGTTACAACCAACACCGAAAATAGTATTCGTCGCAGCCAAACTGTGTGCACCGAAGTGGCCATGTGTGCCGCAAACCATGCTCCGGGAATCGATCCTAAAAGGAGCGCGCCAAGCAATCGAAAATCGACCGTGCCCAAAACAAGATGACCTGCTCCGGCGACCGCTGCCAGTATCACAGCGTGAGCGATGTCCGTTCCGACCAGTGTCGCTACAGGCCTTGAGTAAAACAGGAGGAGGAGAGTCATGATGATGCTGCCGGAACCCATCGAAGTCATGCCCACCAGACAGCCCCCAACGAAGCCAACCATGACAGCGCCGTTCGTGGCAGTGATGTATGCTGGCAGGCGGTCTCTGAGCGATCCCTTTCCCTTCCTTTCCATGTAATTCTTCAAAAGCGCGATTGTCGGCGTGGCAATCAGAAGGACACCGATCATTACTTTCAACACTCCATTCACGCGATCTCCCATGTGAGCTCGTAGCAGGGCTAGACATCCGATTCCCAAGAGAGCGCCGGGTATGCTGCCAAGGGCCATTCGTCCGACAAGGCGCATCTCTACATGTCCCTGGCGATGGTACGACCAAGCTGCACCGACCTTTGTCGCAGCGATGAAGAGCGCACCGGTTCCCACGGCGATCATGGGAGGCACTCGCATCACCAGCACGAGAATCGGCACAAGTAGCGCGCCGCCACCAACGCCGGTCAGACCCACCATGATTCCGACCAAGAGCCCTACTATAGCGATCAGAAAGATGTCGTGCATGTGTGGCCGTCTATCCTTCTCCCCCTTTTCACTGTTGCTCTAGCTCGGCTTCTCCAACATAGCCCTGTTTTTCCAAATACAACATAATTTCCTGGGCAGCCTCTTCCGGAGTCGCATCCGTCGTATTGATGACGATCTCGGCATCTGCAGGAACTTCATAAGGATCGGAAACGCCGGTGAACGACGGGATGATTCCTGCGCGAGCCTTCGCGTACAGACCCTTTCGGTCTCTCTGTTCACAGACCTCGAGCGACGTCGAGGTATGTACAAGGATGAACCCTCCGACGCTGTCAATTGACTGTCGCAGTTCTTTCCGAATGTTGTCGTATGGAGCTATGGGAGCGCAAACCGCGATGCCGCCATTCTTCGTAATTTCCCGCGCCACAAAGCCAATTCGCCGGATATTCAAGTCTCGATGCTCTTTGGAAAAGCCCAATTCGGAAGATAGATTCTTCCGGACGATATCGCCGTCAAGCAGCGTAACCGGTCGCCCGCCCATCTCGAGAAATTTCACGAGCAGGACGTTCGCAATGGTCGACTTGCCCGAGCCGGAAAGGCCTGTGAAGAAAACCGTGAACCCCTGGCGATGGCGCGGAGGATAGGTGCGCCGCAACTCGCTGACGACTTGCGGATAAGTGAACCATGCAGGAATTTCGCGGCCCTCCGCCAGACGTGCACGCAGCTCGGTTCCTGAGATATTCAGCACACGGCTCCCGCTGGGCACTTCGTCTTCGGGAACATAGATGTCTTTGTCTTCAAGATAGACCATCATCTTGAAAGGCACCATTGTGACGCCGATCTCTTGCTGGTGCTCTCGCAGCAAATTCTGTGCACCGTAGGGATCGTAGAAGGGCTTACCCTTTGAATCATTTCCCGGTCCCGCATGGTCGCGGCCCACGATGAAGTGCGTGCAGCCGAAGTTCTTGCGGATGATGGCATGCCAGACGGCTTCACGAGGCCCTCCCATCCGCATCGCCAACGGCAGCAAAGCTAGTTCGACCGTATTCGCCGGGTAATGCGGCAGGATGGCCTGATAGCAGCGCACGCGAGTGTAATGATCCACGTCGCCCGGTTTCGTCATGCCTACCGAAGGCTGAATGAGGAGATTCGCGCTCGCTTCTTTGGCCGCGCGAAAGGTGAGTTCTACGTGCGCACGATGCATCGGATTCCGCGTCTGAAAGGCGGCGATCCGGCGCCATCCGAAGCGTGCAAATTTCTCACGCATCTCAGCGGGAGTTTGGCGCAAACCCCGGTAATCATAGTGCGATGGAAGCTGCAAGCCTTCTAGCTTGCCAGAGATGTAAAACGGATTCGCTTTATCGAGCAGATGCGCCGCTCCCGGGTGTTTGCGATCGACCGTCCCGAAAACCTGTTCCGCTTCCTGCTGACGGTCTGCTTCCCAAACCTCTTCGACACGCAATGCTGCGAGCATCACGCCTTCTGGATCCCGCAACGCCAGCGACGTGCCCGGTGTTAGCT
>JBAUEX010000229.1:0-11994 GCA_049678845.1 Candidatus Acidiferrales bacterium | reverse complement strand
GCGCCACCACGAACGAACTTCTGCACAATTCTTTCCCATCGTCTAAAATGTGAGTTGCAATTCTTCGTCAGTTTGGGGCGTGGTCCAATTGGTAGGACGCTGCACTGTTAATGCAGACGGTGTTGGTTCGAATCCAACCGCCCCAGCCAGTCTTTGATCCGTGCCTCATTGGAGTTTTTGCGGCAGGGGCGTCGTTTTTGTCGAAGTTGCGCCAGTCGCCCGAAAAGCCCCACGCTCACAACACGAGCATGGGGCGCCCGAAAAAACTAAACCCTAGAACGTGGGCCACGCGCCTGCGATGTCTGCCTACGGAAATATGCGGGGGTTCGCAAATCCCGATCTTCACAGCCCGTAGAGCTGCATCGGCGTATTGATATGCGTGGTGGAGCTTTGGTGTCTGCCCCAGTCCGAAGTTGTTCTTGCTTCATAATTTCAAGTTCGCTTTGGAACAGCTCAGAGGTGAATAGCTTATGTCTCTTCAGCATGGCAACATGTTTCGAATCCGACGCCCGAGCAACCTGAAGCTTGCTCTGTTTGCCTTCTGCCGGGCCTTAATCTTTGGCGATGGGGAAATTGGACTCGGTCCAGCCGCGCCAGCCGCCGTCCATGGAGATGACGTTTTTGTAGCCCATTTTCTGGAGATTGTCGGCGGCGAGCGCGGAGCGGAAACCTCCGCCGCAATAGAGAACGACCGTGGCGTTTTTATCGGGGATGGTTGTTTCGACGTCGCGTTCGATGACGCCTTTGCCGAGATGGACAGCGCCGGGAATGTGGCCTTTGGCCCATTCGTTGTCCTCGCGCGTGTCGACGAGAATCATTTTTTCGCCGGCGTCGAGGCGTTTTTTGATTTCGCGAAAATCGGCTTCCTTGACACGCGTTTTCGCATCGTTGACGATGCTGAGGAATGCGGGCGAATGATGGTGCGCCATTTGTAATCTCCTCCGATTCGAATCCCAAACAAATTATCGCACAGGAGACGGGTCCATATCGCGCCAGTTGGGGCCGATCTTGATGTCGACGACGAGCGGGACGATGAGCGGATGGACTTGCTCCATGGCGTGCTTGACGAGGGGCTTGAGCCGGTCGAGTTCCTCCACGGGGCCCTCGAAGAGAAGCTCGTCGTGGACCTGCAAAATCATGCGCGTGCGGAATTGTTCGGCGATGAGGCGCCGGTCGATTTCGATCATGGCGAGTTTGATGAGATCGGCGGCGGTGCCCTGAAGCGGCGTGTTCATCGCGGTACGTTCGGCGAAATTGCGCAGGTTGGGCTGTGGCGAATTGATTTCTGGAATCGGACGGATGCGGCCGAACATCGTGCGCGTGACGCCGGTCTTGCGCGTTTCGGCGACCTGGCGTTCGAGATATTTTTTGACGCCGCGGTAGCGGTCGAAATAAGCGGCGATGAATCTCGCGGCTTCTTTTTGGTCAATCTGCAAATTCTGCGCCAGGCCAAACGCTGAGAGGCCGTAGATGATGCCAAAGTTGATTACTTTGGCGGCGCGGCGATGCTCGGGCGTTTGGGCAAAGGGCGCGACGTCGAAAACTTCCTGTGCGGTGCGAGAGTGAATGTCCTCGGCGCGGCGAAAGGCTTCGACGAGAACAGGGTCCTCGGAAAAATGCGCGAGGATGCGCAGCTCGATCTGGGAATAATCGGCGGAGAGAAGAATGTTGCCGGGCTCGGCGACGAAGGCGGCGCGAATTTCGCGGCCGAGCTTGGTGCGAATGGGGATGTTCTGAAGATTGGGATTCGAGGAACTGAGGCGGCCGGTGGCCGTGCCGGTCTGGTCGATCTGCGTGTGCAGGCGGCCCGTATGTGGGGAGATAAGCTGGTGGAGCGTGTCCGCGTAGGTGGAATTGAGTTTCGCTACTTCGCGATAGTCCATCACCAGCTTGGGCAGCTCGTGAAGCGCGGCCAGTTCGGTGAGAACTTCAGCGGCGGTGGAGCGCGCTTTGCCACGCGTGCGGCGCGGAAGCGTTAGATTCAGCTTGTCATAAAGGACTTCGGCGAGCTGTTGCGGCGAATTGATATTGAATTCGAAACCAGCGAGATCGTAAATGCGTTTTTCGAAGCCACGAATTTCCTCTTCGAGGGCGACGGAGAGTTTTTTGAGGGCCTTCGGATCGACGCAGACGCCGGCGCGTTCCATGCGCGAGAGGACAGCGGCGAGCGGCAAATCGATTTTGTTGTAAAGGCCGAGGAGATTTTCCTTTTCGACTTCGCCGTGCAGAATTGGCGCGAGGCGGAAGAGGAAATCAGCGTGTTCGCGGGGCGCGCCGGAAAGCGTGATGTTCAGATGGCGCAGAACCGCTTCCGCGAAGGAATGATTCGCGGTGGTGGGGCGAAGGAGATAGGAGTAGAGCATTGTCGCGTGGCGAATGCCGGCGACGCAACGCTGCCTGGCGTCGGCGTCGCAGAGACCGAGAAGCTCGAAAAGTTTTGGATCGTGAACAATTTTCGGGCGGGTCGCGTCAGAAAGCCAATCGGCGAGTGCGCCGAGAGGTTCGTCTTTTCCGGCCTTTTTCGAGGTTGGCGCGGCGTCGATAGTCAAGATGCGAGCAAAGCCGGAGCGATGTGAGACTTCGATGGCGCGCACACTCCTGCCGTAGCCCTGGTTGTCAGTATCGTCGCTGTCGAGCGCGAGCCAGATGGCGACTTCGTCCGTGGGCGGAAGCGAATCGAGAAATTCGCGGAGCTCACGCGCGGAAGCGAAATTCGCGTAGTCGGTTTTTTCCGTGCTCTTTGGCGCGGGGAGAGTTTTCAAGAGCGAAGTGAAGGCGAGCTCGGAATAAAGCTCGCGCAGCGCGACGAGATCGGGATCCTGCAAGCGCAGTGCGTCGAGATCGAGTTCGACGGGCGCGGCGGCATGGATCGTGGCGAGCTCCTTGCTGAGGGTGACGAACTTGGCATTATTTTGCAGGGCTTCGCGATAACTCGCGCGCGTGACTTCACCGGCGCGGCGAATGGCTTCTTCGGCACTGCCGAATTGCTGGATGAGCATGCGCGCGCCCACGTCACCGATGCCGGGTTTGCGGCGTTCGCCGGGGCCGGGCTTTTCGTTGGGATCACGCGCGCCGGGAATATTGTCGATGGTGTCGCCCATGAGGGCCATTACGTCGGCGACTTTTGAAGGCGGCACGCCCATCAGCTCCTCGACTTTTTTCTCGTCGATAATCAGATCGCCCTTCGAGGGATTGAGCATCTTCACGCGACCGTCGACGAGCTGCATGAAGTCCTTGTCCGCGGTGACGATGAAAATATCGAGGTCTTTCTCGACGCCCTGGCGCGCGAGCGAAGCAATCACGTCGTCCGCTTCGTAGCCCGCGAGCTCGAGGATGGGGAGGTGCATCGCTTCGCAATAGCGGCGGACAAAGGGGACTTGAATGAAAAGATCGTCAGGCATCGGAGCGCGCTGGGCTTTGTACTCGGCGAAGAGCTTGTCACGAAACGTGGGCTGCGGCGTATCGTAAACCACGCCGAGATAATCGGGCTTCTGGCCTTCGATGAGGCGGCGCATCATGGTGGCGAAAATATAGGGGACTTTGGTGGGTATGCCTTTGTGCTCGAAGCGCTCGCCCATGGGGGCGTAGTAGGCGCGGAAGATGTAGCCCATGGCGTCGACGAGGAAAAGTGTTTTGCGCGATTTGGCGGTCATGCGTCAGCCCGAATGTTGAACGGGAAGCGAGAAAACAAGGTAACACGCTGCACGGAGTTTCCCGATGAAGCGAAATAACAATTATAGCAAGAGACGCGCCTCGCCGAGAGCCCGGATGGGCAACGCGAACGATACGGATTACACTGGCCGAATGCCGAAGGTCAGCGCGGGGTTGGTGATGTACCGCATGCGTGGCGGAGAGATTGAAGTGTTGCTGGTGCATCCGGGCGGGCCATTCTGGGCGAAGAAGGACGCTGGTGCGTGGTTTATTCCCAAGGGAGAAGCGAAGCCGGATGAGGATTTGTTTTCGGCGGCGAAACGGGAATTCATGGAAGAGACGGGAATTAAGCCAGAAGGCAAATTCCTGGAGCTGGACAGCGTGAAACACAAAAGCGGGAAAACGGTTACGGCATGGGCGTTTGAAAGCGATTGCAAGCCCGGGTCAATCAAGAGCAATACGTTCAGCATGGAATGGCCGCCGCGAACGGGAGAACAGAAGGAGTTTCCGGAAGTGGACCGCGCGGCGTTTTATACGATTGAGGCGGCGCGAGAGAAAATGCACGCGGCGGAGTTTGAGTTTTTGATCCGTCTAAAAGAGCTGTTGGTGTAACTTAGCGGCACGGCGGTGCGTAGACATATATGCAGCCCGAGATGGAACCCGGAGGACAAGACGCAGGGCTGGAGCGGGCGATTGCGCAGGCGCGGGACGGAGATTCCGAGGCCTGGGCGCAGCTTTACCGCCAGTTCGCGCCCGCGATTTTCCGGTTCTGCCGGCGGGCCATGCCCACCCGAGAGGACGCCGAGGACGCGACGTCGGAGGTGTTTGCCAAATTGCGCGGCAAGCTGGAACAATACGATGCTTCGCGGCCATTCAACGCGTGGCTTTACCGCGTGGCGGCGAATCACTGCTGGGATTTATTGCGGCGGCGGCGCGTAAGGCAGGATTTGGAAACGGGCGACATCGAGAGCATGCCGCTGGAGCATCCCGACCCGGGGCAGCTGGAGCGATTGCTCGAACAGCATTCGCGCGAGCAGGTGCGGAAGGCGCTGGAACAGTTGCCGAACCGGACGCGGATGGCGTTGACGTTGCGGTACTACTCGGACATGAGTTACGACGAAATCGCGGAGACCCTGGGCGTGCGGCGACCGTTTGTGGGCGTGCTGCTGCTGCGCGCGCGGCATCAATTGCGGCGGACGCTCGAGCAGACCGCGCCCGGGCTGCGCGCTTCCGCAGCGGGGAGCAGGCGATGACACACTTCGATGAAGTGGCGGCGCTTTTGTATCTGGATGGGCAGCTCGAACGGGCGCAAGCGGCCGAAGTGCGGGCGCACACGAGCGAGTGCTCGGAGTGCCGAGCGCTGCTTGCGTCGCTGGAACACGAAACGCGCTGGCTCGAAGCAAGCCTGCAGGAAAAAGACGCAGTGCCGGCGCGCTTTGCCACGCCTGCGACGCATGCGGGCATGTCCTGGGGATGGATGACGGTGATGGCCATGGGCGCGGCGGGAATTTATACCGTGTGGAACGGAATCGTAGAGCCATTTCAGCAGCAGCTCAATCAGGCAGGGTTCAGCGGAGGAAATTTGATGACGATGCTCTTTTTTAGCGGCGCATTCTGGAAGGGATGGTCAAGCGTGCTGAGTTTTGTGGAATTCTTCACGGTGGCGGCGTTTTCGATGCTGACGTTGGCGTTGCTGAAGCGATTCTGGCGGGGCGGAGTCGCGGTGGGCGTCGTACTCGCGAACATCGCGCTTGTGATATTGCTGATTCCGTTTTTGCTTCTGGCCGCGCCCGCGGCGCATGCGGGAGAGATCGAGCACGGGAATCCGAGCTACACGCTGGCGGCAGGACAAACGCTGAATACGGATTTGTTCGTGGCTGGGGATTACATTCGCATCGACGGGACGGTGAACGGGGATGTGTTCATCTGGGGCCGAGAGGCAGAAGTGAACGGCCACGTCACGGGCGACGTGTTCACCTTTTGCCAGACGACACGGATCAATGGGCAGGTGGACGGGAACGTGCGGAACTGGAGCCAGATGATCATCATCAACGGGAAAGTGATGAAAAACGTGCTGGCGGCGGGCGAAGAGATTGAATTGAACCCGAACGCGCAGGTGGATGGTAGTTTCACTTTCCAAGGTGCAGAGGGACGAGTGGACGGCAGAATCGGCCGGGACCTGATGGCGAGAGCCGCGGAGTTGGAAGTCAGCGGTTCGGTGGGCGGCAATGCAAAGCTTCGCAGTTCGCATCTCCATATAGGATCCGAAGCGGAAATGGCGGGATCGACGACGTACGCGGGCTTCAACAAACCGATCGTGGATGCCGGGGCCAAGCTGGCTAGGCCGTTGGTATTCACGCCATTGAAAGTAGGGCCTGACTATTCTTCCGGGCGTTATTGGTGGCATCGCGCGTTGCTGTGGGGGGCTGCATTTGTTTTCGGCCTCGTGCTGATTTTGCTTTTGCCTGGGTTTTTCGCCGACGGAATGCAGGCGAGCCGGAGATTTTTGCCGGCATTGGGGTTGGGAGTGGTGGCGATGATCGCGACGCCGATTGTTGCCATAATCGTGTGCGTCACGATGGTGGGGCTGGGCGTGGGAATCGCGACGATTCTGATTTATGCGATTGCGCTTTACGCGTCGCAGGCTTTCGTCAGCACGTGGATTGGCGGCGCTTTGCTGGGCAAGGGCGAAGGCACGGGGGCACTGCTTGGACGGTTGGCTCTTGGCCTGGTGATTTTGCACGGCCTGGAACTGTTGCCGTATCATGCGGGCACAATCGTGAAGCTGGTTGCGCTTTGGTGGGGAATGGGCGCCATTGCGATCGCCATCTACCGGCATCTCCGGCACACATCAGCGATAGCCGCACCGGTGGCTGTGTAGATTTGCTTTAGAATTTGCGAATGAAATGAGAAAGGCCGGGAGAGAAAATCCCGGCCTTTTTTTCGTGGCGAAACTATTCTATGTGCCCGGCACTTCACCCCGGACAGTGGTGGCGACAATTGTGGGAGAGCCGACGGTGCCGGTGGTGTTGAAAAGGAAGCCACTGACGGTCACGGGCTGCAGGTCAGTGAGGCCAGTGATATCGTTCGGCGTGAGAGCTTGAAATTGGGTTAGCCCAGTAGTCCCCTGCGTAACCGTGAGAACAAAGATTTGCGTGACTGGGCTCACAAAGAGCGGTGGGAGCGGATTCAACGCGAACGAGGGCTGGGGAGGCTGGGCGGTCGCACTCAGCGATGTTACCTTGGATTGGACTTGCGTTTGCTCCAGCGCGAGACGATCCGTGGTGAATGCGCCGCTCGAAATGCTGGTGCCCGATGCTACGCGCGCTTCCACTTCCTGGCCGACGATGACGTCGGAAGTGGAGGCGAAACTGACGCCTGTCGGCAAGACGAACGAGCCGTTGTTGATGAAAAATGAAGCGGTGCCGCTGATGTTGACGGTAACCGGAGTTCCGGGAGGAAGACTGGCGACCGGCGGAATGGTGTTGCGAACAATCATTTGGAAACTTGTGGGTGGAGAGTTGTTCTCCGTGACGATGATGCCGCTGACTTGCTGCGTGCCGGAGGCGTCGTCGAAATCGACTTCGGTCGCGCTGAGCGAGCCGTCACTGAAGATATCGACATTCGCGTCAACGATCTGGCCTGCGGCGAGGCACGTGAAATTGTTGTTCGTGCAATTGGCACGCGCAAACTCAAAGTCAGGCGAAACGGCTTGAATCGTTATTTGGCCCGTTGAGGTGGTGAGCTTGAATTGGTCAGGACTGGTTGTAACGGAGGCGATCTGGCCCGTGACGTTGAAATTGCCGATCTTGCTGGGGGTCCCTGTTCCGCTGGACTGAGTGACTGTGACTGCTCCAGATCCTCCAGAAGCGCTGGGGCCGAAATTGAGGGAGAAGTTGGGTTGGATGATGTTGTTCAAGTTGACGTCCACTTCGAGCAGCGTCTGGGTAGAGGCGGATGTGACCGGGACCGACGGAAAGGCCGGGGCAGACAATGTGAGCGTCAGCGGCGAAGCTGTCGGGGAGGTCACGACACAGGAAGCTCCCGCAGCGCACGGCTGGCCGCCCGCAGTGACCTGTACTCCGCTGTTATTCAAAAATGTGTACTGCGGGCTCGCGTAGGTAAGCGTCAGGCTCGTGTACGTTCCGAACGGGACGTTGGTGGTCGAGAGGAAAGCGGAGTTGGTTTGGAGTTGGGTCAGCTCAATCGTCTGCGGCGCTGACAAGAGCGACACATTGCCAGGTTGCAGCACGGCGCCTGTGACCGTGACTTCGAAAGAAGTGACGGTAATGCCGGCGGCTGGTGTGTCGTGGAACGTCAGAAGCATCGGGGCCGTCTTGGCGCCCCCGCCTCCGCCGCCGAAGTTAAAGTTCGCATGGCTGCAACCTGCCGTCCAAATTAAAATGCATAGCGACAACGGGAGAATTCCCAAGCCTCGTGGTTTCCGCATGGATGGTCCCATCCCTTTTCCTGCTCGAGAGGCGAACAGGGGTGATGCCACAATTGTGGCCGTATACCGCACCTTTCCATAGTACCGAAGTGCGCCAGCGATGGATAAAGAGTCAACAAACGCGTTTTAAGGGCCAAGCAACAAAAAAAGGCCGTGCAAAGCGGCAGCTTCGCACGGCCCCAAAAGAAAGTGCAAGCTAGTTGCCGTTTACTCGCAAGAGCATCTGCGTGCCGCTGGACAGATGTACGTTGCGCTTTGCGGACGTAACAACGGAGCCTTGCGTGGAATTGGCGGCTGCGGACGTCAGGCTCATGTCATTCATGCCAATGACGCCGCTGCTGGCCGAAGTCAACTGACCCGCCGCGTTCAAGCCGCGGAGATTGCCTCCCGCTGATGCAGCAGTGGCTGAAGTTGCGCCAATTGCGCCATTAGCCGTTTGAGGTAAACCGCCAGCCATACCGCGCGTCGCGCCTGCGGCTGATCCCACCGCCGATCCAGCACCACCCATCACGCCACCCCCCATTGCTCCACCGCCGGAGCCCATCGAAGGCTCGGAAGGTTCCATCATGTCGTTATCAAGCGAAGCGGCTGAGGTGGACTGTGCAGCGGCCAACGCTTGAATCGTGGCGTGGAATGGAACTTCCTCACCTTTCTTCATCACGGCTTGGTCGAAGACGATCCCGACGGAAGACTCGGCGTTTGCCTTGGTTCGGGCCTGTGCTTCCGTGACATGGCCGATCAGTTGCGTTCCCTTTCGCAGGACCACGTGACCGTCTTCTTTGACGTCCTGCGTGGTTTTCGCAACAACGCGCTGACCCGGATGGCATTTGCGCGCGTCAAGTGTGGTTTGCAATTCGGTATTGATTGTCGTTCCGGAAGAGAGGCCTGCCGACGTCCCTCCGGCATTTGCCGAAGCGTTTGCCGAGCCGGACGCTGAAGTGGAAGCCGCGCCCTGCGCACCGCTCTGCTTGCTAGTCGAAGGCGAGGATTTCGTTTGCTGCCCAGGACGCGAGTGATCTTGGTCCTGACTGGAACGGTATTGCTGGTTCGCCGACTGTGCGGCAGATGTGAATGCCAGAGCTGCAATCGCTAGAAATGAGAAGCCAAGTCTATTCATTTTGACCCTCCTGGAGATTGGCAAATCCCTGAGAGGCGGTGCGAGCGGAGAGTCACACTTCCCCTCATTTACCCGGAGGTGATCGATGCAATTCCCATTCCGGAAAATAGGTTACGTGTTTATAATGACATACGGGACAATTGAGTCTGTTTAAGGGGTTCTTCCCGGGAGAAAACGTAACAGTTCTGGAAAAATATACCCTGATGTCCTGAACCGAGATCTAACCGATTTTGCCCCGGGCCGTGCCATTTTGTGGAGGCGGCGTTCAGCCGCGCTTATAACTTTTTCTCATCGTGTTTCCGGGGTCTTACCATCCATGCAGGTGGGTCGCTCGCGGGAAATGATTCGCGCGAGGCTTCGTCGACGTTATCGGTCTCGCCATTTTCCGTTTCATTAGGTTGCAAGTAACGCGACGGATTTATTTTTTCGGGCGGCTTGATCTTGTTGTCTGTTCCATTGCTCATGGCAAACATCCTCGAATTCTCCGCATAACGGCCTGTGCATCCATCGCGCGATGGTTTCGCGGAGAAAAATAAATTCAGTTGCGTGTCAGATCACGGCGAGTTTTTTGCCGACACGCTCCAGGATTTCGGCGGCGCGCTCGAGGTCGGCGCGCTTGTGCGTGGCGGTGACAATCGTGCGCAGGCGCGCTGTGCCTTGCGGCACGGTGGGATAGCCGATGGCCATGGCCAGCAGCCCTTCCTGGAAAAGCTCGCGGGAGAATTCAAATGCTTTGTCCGTCTCGCCGACCATGATTGGCGTGATGGGCGTTTCGCTCTTGCCGGTCTTAAAGCCGAGGCGTTTGAGGCGGCGCTTGAAAAATTTCGTGTTGCTCCAGAGGCGCTTGATGAGCTTTTCGCCCGCATCGGAATCGAGAAGCTCGAAAGCGGCCTGGCACGTGGCGGTGACGGAGGGCGGATGCGACGTCGAGAACAGGAACGGGCGGCCGCGATGGTAGAGGAACTCGATGAGGTCGCGCGAGCCGCAAACATAGCCGCCGATTGAGCCGATAGCTTTGCTGAGCGTGCCGACTTGAATGTCAACGCGGCCGTGGCAGCCGAGCTGATCGACGGTGCCACGACCGTTGCGGCCCAGAACGCCGGAGGAATGAGCGTCGTCGACCATCATGATGCAATTGTATTTTTCGGCGAGATCGCAAAGCGCGGGAAGCGGGGCGATGTCACCCTCCATGGAAAAGACGCCGTCGGTGACGAGGAGCTTGTGGCCGTTCCAGTCTTTTGTTTCCTGGAGGATGCGTTCGCAATCGGCGATGTCTTTATGCTTGAAAACTTTGATTGTGGCGCGCGAGAGGCGGCAGCCGTCGATGATGGAGGCGTGGTTCAGCTCGTCGGAGATGATCAAATCTTCTTTTCCCAAAATTGCAGAGACGGTACCTGCGTTCGCGGTGAAGCCGGACTGAAACACCACGCAGGCTTCGGTGCCTTTAAAGCGCGCGATCTGCTCTTCGAGTTCCATGTGAATTTTCATGGTGCCGACGATGGTGCGGACGGCGCCGGAGCCGACTCCGTATTTGCGGATGGCATCGATGGCGGCGCGGCGAAGTTTGGGATGCGTGGTGAGGCCAAGATAATTGTTGGAGCTGAGGTTGATGACTTCCTTGCCGTCGATGGTGGCGATGGGTTTTTGCTCGCCTTCGAGAATGCGGAGCTGAATATATTGATGCTTCGATTTCAAGTCCTCGAGCGCGTCGTGGAGATATTGTGTTTGCGGGCGAGTGGACATTATCGGTGACGGTGTAGCCATGATTCCTCCTATGAGGGAAAAAGAGCTGAGCAATGCAACGAACATTATAGGACAGGCAGCAGGCGAGGGCGACAGCGCAAAATTATTTCGCGGAGCCGTTGGGGTAGAAGAGAATTTTGCTGGCTTGGCCGGATTCGAGGAGGGCGAAGGCTTCGGCGAAACGGTCGAGGGGCAGGCGCTCGTTGAATAGCGGTTCGAGGTTGAGGCGGCCGGCTTTGAGCAACGAAGTCATCTGCTCCCAGGTCTCAAACATTTTGCGGCCGTAAATTCCCTGAACGACCGCGCCTTTGAAAATCACGTCATTGACCAAATCAAGTGTGACTGGCTCGCTGGGAATTCCGAGAAGAGAAGCGCGGCCGCCTTGACGCAGCATTTGAAATCCCTGGCGAATGCCGGCAGGATTGCCGCTCATTTCGAGAAGCACGTCGACACCGTCGCCGTCGGTGGCTTCGCGGACGCGCGCGAGAGGATCGCTTTCCTTCGGGTCAAATACTGCGTCGGCACCCATTTGTTTTGCCAGTGCTCGGCGATGCGCGTTCACCTCTGTGGCAAAAATGGTGGAGCAACCGCAAGCGCGCGCGACCGCGATGGACATCAGGCCAATGGGACCGCAGCCGGTGACGGCGACGGTTTGCCCGGCGATTTCTCCGGCGAGAACGGTGTGCACGGCATTGCCGAGCGGGTCGAGAATCGCGGCGTAATGCTCGGGAATCGCGGGATCGATTTTCCAGACATTGCGCGCGGGAATGCGGACAAATTCGGCGAAGCATCCGTCGGCGTCGATGCCGATGATTTTCACGTTGCGGCACAGATGCGGCTGGCCCGCGCGACAGGCTCGGCAGTGGCCGCAATTTACGTGCATCTCGGCGCTGACGAAATCGCCGGGCTTTAGCGACTCGACTTCATCGCCCACTTTTTCAATCGTGCCGCAGAATTCGTGGCCAAACGTCATCGGCGGGCGGATGCGCGAGGCGGACCATTTGTCCCAGTGATAAATGTGGAGATCGGTGCC
>JBAUEX010000228.1:0-6867 GCA_049678845.1 Candidatus Acidiferrales bacterium | reverse complement strand
CCCATCGGGTGCACCGATATCGCGAGGTGCTCCAGAGTCCCGCGCGGTCAGAGACCCCGTGCACGTACGCAGACACCTCGCTCGGGAACCGGGAGATCCCGGGTTCGCCCAAGGCCGCAGTAGCTTTGGGACGCATCGGGAAGTCTAAGGACGTACGCCGATGACGAACGGACCTGGGAAGTCGGACAGACCTACAGTACCTGAGAAGCCCTCGAACAAAGCTGGGCGACCGGTGGCGGAGCGGGTGGAGGGAAAAGGTCTGGCCAAAGGGAACCTGCCCCAGCAAAACGCGTCCCGGATTCAGAGCCGGAGCAACGCGCTCAGTGCGCTCGGGCGGGTACGTCAAGCAGCAGCAAAGGATAAGAAGTTGCGGTTCACGGCGCTCCTGCACCACATCTACAACCTGGACACGTTGCGCATGGCCTACTTCGGACTGAAGAAGGAAGCCTCGCCGGGCGTGGACGGGGAAACGTGGCGGCACTACGGCGAGGAACTGGAAACGAATCTCCAGGACCTCTCCGCAAGGCTGAAGCGAGGAGCGTACCGAGCAAAGCCGGTGCGTAGGGTGTACATCCCCAAGGCCGACGGGCGGCAGAGACCGCTCGGAGTTACTACGCTGGAAGACAAGATCGTCCAGCGTGCGGCGGTTGAGGTGCTGAACGCCATTTACGAAACGGACTTTCTCGGCTTCTCGTATGGGTTCCGACCAGGGCGCAGCCAGCATCAGGCGCTGGTCGCTCTCTACACGGGGCTGCTGACGAGGAAAGTGAACTGGGCGCTCGATCTGGATATCCAAGGCTTTTTCGATGGGCTTTCTCACGAATGGCTTGTGAAATTCGTCGAGCACCGGGTTGCAGATCGGCGCGTCGTGCGGTTGATCCAGAAATGGCTCAACGCCGGTGTGCTGGAGGATGGGAAACGAATACAAGTGGAAGAAGGGACGCCCCAGGGCGGAAGTGCTTCGCCGCTTTTGGCCAACGTCTACCTTCACTACGTGTTCGACCTGTGGGTCCAAGCATGGCGACGGAAGCGGGCGCGCGGAGACGTCATCGTTGTGCGTTTCGCGGACGATATCGTGCTGGGATTTCAGAGGAAAGCGGAAGCCGATCAGTTTCGAGTAGAACTCAGGGAACGAATGAAGAAGTTCCACCTGGAACTGCATCCCGATAAAACGCGACTGCTGGAGTTCGGTCCGTTGGCGATCGACAACCGGCAGAGACGCGGAGAAGGGAAACCGGAGACGTTCAACTTTCTCGGCTTTACGCATATCTGCGTAAAGAAAAGGAGCAATGGACGGTTTACGGTGTTGCGGCAGACGATCCGCAAAAGGTTGCAGACGAAGCTGAACGAGGTGAAAGCCGAGCTTCAGCGACGGATGCACGAACCCATTCCCGCAGTGGGTAAATGGCTGCAAGCGGTGGTGCGTGGACACATCCGATACTACGGCGTGCCCATGAATCAACCGGCGCTGGCGATTTTTCGGTTCCGGGTCGGCTGGCTCTGGCAACGCGCCCTGTCGCGGCGCAGTCAGACCGGCTGCGTCCTGTGGGATCGTATGCGGCGCCTCATCACTCGCTGGCTGCCCTTGCCTTCTGTCTGTCATCCCTATCCTCTGCGGCGCATGGGCGTCGTCACCTAAGGCAAGAGGTGCAGCTAGCAACGCGTTGTGACTAGCAGGTGCAAATCCTGTCCCGGAAATTGGTCGATTCAACCGGGTAACTGGCTCGACTTGGGAAGAGGAAACAAATCCCAAGCAAGCTCGAGCGACAAAGCCCTCGCCGCGTGTAGCTGCGCGGGAGCGACCAGGGGGGCGAGTGAACGAGAGGGTCGTAATCGAAGAGAATGCCTGCAGCGTCGAAAATAGGTGCCCGCGTGAAGTCGTTTGCGGGAGGACTTGGAGCGCGCCGAGCCATCTCTTGCTGGCGAAGGCCGCAGTCGCTTGGGAAGAAATCGACCTCATGCACCAAGCGAGCACCCGTCGCAGGGGGCACGACACTTTCGGAAATAGCCACAGCGTCAAAGCTAGGACAGTCCGGTGGACCAGCCGTGGATGGCATAAGCGGCAAAGACCATTGCCTACGAGACCAAGGTCGAAGTGGCATGGAGGGCACAGGACTTGCGCATGGGCCCGTAGTAGCGAGGATGGAGGGTAATGCCTTCGGAGCAAAGGGGCCCTGGGTAGTAGCGGGCGCGCCACGCACACCAGTCGGCACACTGTGGCCGGCGCATTTTGGTGTAGACGATCGCGTCGAGCCTTGGAGCAAACTTGGTGGTAGCCAAAGGATGCGTGCCATCGCTTAAAGTGGCCGGCCATCATGGAAGGCTCCCAGGGGAAAGCTGCTATCCCCAACCGGACCGGGGCAATCCCGCCGTCCGGGATGAAACGGGGGGACGTAGGAAACTGACCGAGGCGCGGAATGAGGCACCGGCAATCTCCGACGAGGAGCCGGTAACGGCAACTCCCCGCTGCCCACCGATACAGCGCTTGCGTTCTATCCCAACCCGGATGCGGGAAACCCGCTCGTCCGGATCCGTGGAGGGGGTTGTGATCAATCACGATTCCTACTCCGACTGAGTGTTTCCGCTTGTCTGCGGAGATTGCGTTGGACTCGGCCCAGAGTTAAAAAGCGTCACGCGATGCGCGCCCACCAGTTGCACGCCTGCACGATTCATTTCCGCAAGGATGCGGCGGCGAAGCTCACGAGCTACATCATCGTTGCGCGTCGGTTCGCTGCGAAATTGCATGCGAAGCGTGGTGCCCGTAAGCGCCAGAGACTCGACGCCCAGCACGTTCGGGCCATCGACAAGAAGCGGAGACCAGGCGGGATCTTCGCGAATCTCAGAGGCGCATTCTTGCAGAACGGCCAGCGCCTGCGCGACGGCGGTCTCACCGGGAATTGTCACGTCGAGGAAATCCTGCGACCAGTCGCGGCTGAGATTGGAAACTTGTCCAACGTGACTGTTTGGGATGGTCACCACAGCGCCCTGAGGATTGCGAATCACCGTTCGCCGCAGCGTGATGTGTTTCACGCGTCCCGATTCATTGTTGAACTTGATGATGTCGCCCACGACGTATTGGTCCTCAAAAATAATGAAGAAGCCGTTGATGGTGTCCCGAACCAGGTATTGTCCGCCAAAACCGAGCGCCAGGCTCGCCAGCCCGGCCACTGCCGCGACGGGCGTTACATCAAATCCAAATTCCGGCAGGATCATCAAAATCGCGCCAATCAGGATGACTGCTGAAACAACGCTGTAGAGCACGCCAGCCATCGTACGCGTTTGGTGTTCACGCGCTTCCGCAACGCGACTCGACGTTTTTGCAGGGACGATGAAGTGCGAGGTAAATGCGCGGGCCATTCGGTTGAGGATGAACGCAATCACGATCACGGCGACGATGCGCGGCCCGCGTCCCTTCACTACATCGAGCCAATGTTGGAGATATGGAGTCATATATAATGGGGAAGATCGGAATTATACCATCCTGTCCCACAGGGCCCTTCGAGGTTTCGTGTGTGCAGAGGAGGCGGCGTCATGGAAGGGCAAAGGCGTTTTTTCTTAAAGATGTTGATCCCCGGCGCGGTCTTTACCAGCGCGGCAATCCTGGGAGCGCAGGATTGCACAACGCCTCCCCAGGATCCGCCGCAGTCGTTTCCGCAAGACGTGCCACCCCAAGCCCCGCTTCCGCCAGTACCAAAGCCTCCGTCGAAGGTTCAATTGAAGGCGAATCAAAAGGAAATCAAGAAGGACGTCGACCAGCTTTTTTCGCTCGCGCAGGACTTGAAGGAAGAAGCGGGGAAGACCGACACGGTGGTGGTGCTCTCGGTTGCGTTTGTGCAGAAGACGGAAGAAATCGAGAAGCTCGCCAAGAAAATTCGCGACTTGGCTCGCGATTGACCTGCGAATCGCAAATCCTTGGATGCAAAAAGAGAAAAAAGTGGTCTCCACAACCCCACGACTTGACTGCACGTGAAATGCGTGCTACACGTACAGTACGTGTAATGGAGAAAATCATGGCGGATGCCAAGAGAAACGAGAAGCAAAACGTGACGATCAGTCTTGACCGAAAAACCATTCAGAAGGCCAAGATCTTCGCCGCTCGGCGTTCGACTTCCATCAGCGGCCTACTAGCTCATCAAATTGAGATACTCGTAGGCGAGGAAGAAGCCTACGAACGGGCCGAGCGGCAAGCAATGACCTTGCTCGACCAAGGCTTTCACCTGGGCGGTGTAATTCGAGTCGGCCGAGACGAACTCCATGAGCGGTAAGACGTTCATCGATACGAATGTCTTGATCTATGCGCATGACACAGACGCAGGTGCGAAGCACCAAATTGCAAAGACGATTCTCCGTGACCTTTGGAGCGAGCGAACGGGCGTTCTTAGCGTGCAGGTACTCCAGGAATTCTATGTCAACGTCACGCGAAAGATCTCCTCTCCCTTGTCAAAGGATTTGGCTCGCCTTGTGGTGAGCAGCTATGCAATCTGGTGCACGGAAACCACCCCAATTGAAATTGCCTCGGCATTTCGGATCGAGGACGAATCGCGAATCGGTTTCTGGGACGCCCTGATTGTTTCCTCTGCCTCAAAAAACGGCGCGACTCGGATCCTCTCGGAAGATTTAAACGCTGGGCAAATGATTGCGGGCATTCTCATCGAAAATCCCTTTGTCGGTATCCACTGAAGCGTCGAGAGAACGAGTAGGCTCCCGTAAGCATTCCGGTACCCTGAAGGAAGTGGTGCGCCCCAAGGGACGATTTTAGAACTTTCCTCGCCGATTTCTTGACATGTTTGCTGCAGCGTGAGTGTCCTCGGCGTTTGGGTTTGTAGATATTTGTTTTCTAGCGCCGCACTCGGTCCCGGTAAGGCAAGATGCCATGGGCGATGCAGCGCGCGAGAGAGATGGCCGGCGAACAGAACCGCGGAACTGTTGAGCGTGGCGATGAGGGACACGCCGTGGCTCACGCGCTGTGGTTCGTGCGCGAGCGATGGATGCTCGTGCTCGTGATTTCGGCGGCGATGCTGATGCCGTGCCTCGTGCAGCGGCGGATTCAGGGAGGGGATTTCGCGAGCCATGTGTACAACGCGTGGCTGGCGCAGTTGAGCACGCACGGCCAAGCGCCGGGGCTGTATATCGCGCGGCAGTGGAACAATGTGCTGGTGGATATCGCGCTCGCACGGCTTGGCGAAATTTTCGGATTCGCGGCGGCGGAGAAAATCGTGGCGTGCGTGTGCGTGCTGATTTTTTTCTGGAGCGCGTTTGCGCTGATCGGTGCAGTGGCGCGGCGCGCGCCGTGGTACCTCGCCCCGGGAATCGCGATGATTGCCTACGGCTGGACGTTTCAATCGGGATTCATGAATTACTACCTCGCGGTGGGACTAGCGTTTTTCGCTCTGGCCATTTTGTGGCGCGCGCACGGTACGGACTGGGTTGCCGGCGCGGCGATGGCGCCGATCGTTCTGGTGGCGCACCCGATGGCGTTTGCGTGGCTCGTTGGAGCAGCGGGGTACGTCAGGATTTCAGAGAAGCTGCGGGGCTGGGGGCGATGGATCTTGTTCGCTGCGGCGCTGGGATCGGTTTACGCGGTGCGATTTTATGTAGTGCGGCATTTCGAAGTGGATAAGTTTGAGACGCAAAATTGTTACTTGCTGAACGGCGTGGACCAGCTCGTGACCTATGGCGAAAGGTACACGAAGCTGGCGTGGGCGGTGCTGATCTTCGGCTCGCTGTGCATGATTGCGGGCGTGGCCAGCGAGAGGAACCAGAAAGAAGCGCGATGGGTGTTTCGAACGCCGCTGGAATTGTGGGCCGTGCTTCTGTTTGCCGCAGCGATGCTGCCGGAGAACATTTATTTTCCGGCATACACGGCGCCGCTAGGGCTGATTGTCTTGCGGCTGACGACGATTATGGCCGTGCTGGGGCTGTGCGTGCTGGGGACGGTGAAGCCACGGCGATGGCATCTGGCGGGGCTCGTGATCTGCGCGGGAATGTTTTTTGTGTGGACGTATCAGGACACGACGGCGCTGAACCGGATGGAGAAGCAGGCGGAGAATCTGGTGAGCGGGCTGCCCTATGGTACGCGCGTCATCGAGACCATCTGGAATCCGGAGGACTCGCGGATCTACTTCATCATGCACATCGTGGACCGCGCGTGCATCGCGCGATGCTTCTCGTATGCAAATTACGAGCCGTCGTCGGGGGCGTTCCGGATTCGCGTGCGGTCGGGAAGTCCGGTGGTAACGGACGATCAGGGCGCGTCGGACGAAATGGAACGCGGGGTGTACGTCGTGAAGCCGCAGGATTTGCCGATGATGCAAATCTATCAGTGCGACAAAAGGGATTTGAAGAAGCTGTGCATGCGTGCTCTCGCGGCGGGAGAAAAGAATAATCGGACTGGATTCCAACCGCCGTGGGAATAGCGGCGCGGGATTATTCGCCGAAAATTTCGATAACAGCGCGGGCGAATCTGGCTGGAGTTTCTGCCCACCTACGCGCCGGAACTGAATCCGACCGAATACATCTGGGGCCATCTCAAGCAGCACGAACTGGCCAATTTTTGCCCTAAGGACTTGGGTGAACCAGCGTCGAAGCCATTCGCGCTCTCAAACGGATGCGTCGCCGCCCCAATTTGGTTATGGCCTTCTGGCAGCAAGCGGAACTCTTCCCTTTTAACTACATTATGAAATACTCAAATAAGTACATTGTGTAACCCATGTGTCCGGGCCGGGCCCTCAAAAAGTGGCGCGCCCAAGGGGACGATCTTAGAACTTTTCTCGGCGATTTCGTGGCAGCCTTGCCACAGATCGAATTGCCCGCCCGATTAAGCCAGTAGCCTGTTTTCGGGCGCGGAGGGGACTGTCATTGCGATTC
>JBAUEX010000227.1:0-9070 GCA_049678845.1 Candidatus Acidiferrales bacterium | reverse complement strand
AGCCAACGGTCATCAGCACGACCGACGCGGTGAAGGGTGCTATGCCGCTGACGCACTCTCTGTGCACCGTGATCAAAATCCACGGTGACTACCTGGATAGCCGCCTGCGGAATACAAAGCCGGAACTGTCGAGCAGGGGCGCGCCGCCGAGGGTGACAGCGGTACTTCCCAGGATCTGTACGAGTTGCCTGCGATTCATCCGACTCTACATAGAGTAGCAGCGCACGGTGCTCTCGGAATCGTCGCACGCGACGGCTGTAGAAGACTGCACGCGAACGGCTTCCCGGCGCACGCTTCCGAGATCGGGACTTCCGAGGCCCAGGATCGCGTCAGCGCTACGCAAAACTGACCCAGTAGCGCTTGGCTGAACTGATCCAGGCCTGGAACGGGACTGGGAACCGGAGCGAGATCAGAGGCCGTCATCCACGCCGAAGGCGTGTTGGTCTTTGGGGGGAGGAGGCGGCATTATCATCCACGCCGCAGGCGTGCGGGGTGCTTTCCATCATCCGCGCCTAGGGCGCGGCATCATCCGGGGCCGGGGAACCGAGTCTAGCGCTCCGATCCGTCGCGTCCGAGCTTGTACCGGAGATATTCGAAGTAATCCGGGCTGACACGCAACTCCAGCACTTCCTCAATCACCGGCAGGAAATAAGCCAGCGAGCGAATCGTGCCCAGGGGCGGCGCGTCGGCCGGCCGAATCAGGCGGCGTGTTGCCGCTAGCACCAACGCATTTTCGATCACCTTCACCGAAAGGCCGCGTTGATAAAGTTGTACCGCCAGCATCCGGTCCGCCCGACGAACCGTCCCCATCGTTCCTGGCGTCTGGCGATACGCGTCCAGGACTTGGCGAATATATTCTTCCTGGCTGCGGCCGTCGTCCATGAGTGTGTTCTCAACCCTGCAACTCGCGTAACGATGGGCCGTCGATGTGCACGGTGTGACAATAGTGCCGCAAGCGGCTCAACAGCGCCTCCACCATGGCTCGGTTTCCCAGAAAGTTGGGCCACTCGTCATAGCCCAAGTTCGTGGTGAGGATCGTGGGATGCTGGCGGTAGCGTTCCTCCATCAGCTTGAAGAAGATGTTCGACTGCTCCGGTTTCAGATTCAAATAGCCGAATTCGTCGATGGCGAGCACGTCGAGCCGGGCAAGTCGCTTGAGCAGTTTCCGCGAGGATCGATCCGCCAGCGAGGCGTACATCTCGTCGAACAAGTCCTGAGCCTTGACGAACTGACAGCGGTAACCATTCTCCAGCGCCTTCAGCAGCAGACCACAAGCCAATCCCGTCTTGCCTCTTCCGGTTTCCCCGACCAGGACGATATTTTCCGCCTTGGTGATGAACTCCAGTTCCGCAAACCCACGAATCTGTTTGCGATTCACGCCCGGCTGGCGGGCGAAGGGGAACGTCTCCAGCGACCAGCGCTCGGGCAGGTTGGCACGCCGGATGCGCCACTCCAGCGCGCCCTCCTGCCTGGCCTGAAACTGCGCGCGCACCAGACGCGTGACGAACTCCGAGTAGCTGATGTCGTCCTTGTCGGCGGCGCGCAACTGTTCGTCATAGATCTCCAGCATGCGCCGCAGCTTGAGATTCTTCAGCAGTTGTTCCAGTTCTTCAGTCATCGCCGGATTCCCCTTCGAGCAGAAAGTACTCGCGTGTCACGCGGCGCAAGATCATCCGTTCCAGCCGGTCCAGATCGTAAAGACCATAACGGCCGGCCTCGCGCACGGCGCCCAACAGCGGTTCGCGTGGATACTCCCGCACCAGTCGTAACAGTTGCCGCAGGGCAAGCGTGACTACCTTGCGGCTCCGTTGTTTCAACCCCGCGACATAGTCGGCCAACTCGGGTGCGGCCGTGACAATGGCCTTCTCTTCCGGATGTGGATCGGGTCGCGCGTCTCTCTGGCCGCGCGGCGGACGATGCTCGGCGAGCATGACTCGCAGGTGCTCGGCCTCGGCGATGCGCCGGTGAGTGACCAGACGGCGGGCATCGAGTTGAATCTCGATCTTGTCCCTGGTCTCGCGCACCTCCACGCGGCGACCGATCCAGTCCACCGGAACCGAGTACCGGTTGCTGTTCAGCGCGACATACCCTTCGATATCGACCAGGCGCTGATGCATCCGGTAGACCTCCGGAATCCACGTTGGCAGCGGTTTCAGATGCAACCGCTCGACGGCGAACAGCTCACGGGGAACCGCGCGGATATGTTTCTTGTAAGTCGCGTTGACCTTATCGCACCACTCCCGCGCCCGCTGATTCAAATCCTCCCAACTGCTGAAAGTGCGCCCCGCCAGGAAGTTATGCTCTATGAAATGGAAGGGACGTTCTACGCGCGCCGAACGGTTCGCATGCCCAATCGCGTGGGCCACGAACTCAAAGCCGAAGCGCTCTCCAAAGGCGGCCATCTCCGGCACCGGCACCATCTCGCGTCCGCTGCCGCGCAGCACCACCACGTGCGTGTTATCGATCATGACGCGAGTGGTCGCGCCACCCATGAATCGCATCGCCTCAGTGAGAAATACCTTGCAGTCGAAACGCCGGAAGTTGGGGTAGCACTGGAAGAACAGCATCCGCGAATAGCACAGCACCGCCGATGCGGTCTGCACCTTGCGCTTTTTGCCGCCCAGTTCGAGTTCGTGGGGAGACGTGTCGTGCTGAACCTCCTCACCTAATCGTAAGCACGCCGTAATGAGAAGGCGGCCCCTCGGTGGCGGATTTATAGCACTTTAATGCGCCTGTTGCTTCCCATTAAAGGGGCTGGTGCGATCCTCTGCTTCGGAGGAGGTACTCATGTCCATTGAATCGACTTCGACTGCGTCCCGATTGGACGAATTCGAAAGTCACCTAGAAACAGCCCGTTATGCCGCGGCGCTTCAACGGCGCTACTTGTGGATTGCGCAGCGGTTTGTTGATTACCTTGGGAAGAAATGTATCGCCGTCGAGGCGGCCCATGCGCCGGAGTGCGATGACTTCCTACGTTGGGAGCTTCGAAGTTGGCGTAGGCGGCACGGACGGGATCCGCGTAACGTTTTCGAATGGCGTCGCCGCAACAGAACTGCCGTGAACGTGTTTTTGCGGCTGGTGCATGGGCATTGGCCCGTTGCAGCCACCCCAGTGACGGCCATCGAGGCATTTCACTGCGATCTGGTACGAGGATACGACGCGTGGATGCGGGAGTTGCGCGGGTTGGCATCGGTGACGCGGTCGAAGCGTACAACACAAGCGCTGGAGTTCCTGACTGAGCTGGGGCCGCGTGGTGAGCAAGAGAGCCTTGCGCACTTGCGCGTTCGGGATGTCGATGCCCACCTGCAGCAGCGTTGCAAGGGTTGGCGTCGGCGAACGATCGAGGGCTACACGGTGTGCCTTCGAAGCTTCTTGCGCTATTTGCATGGCAGCGGACGAACCGCCCTCGATCTGAGCAGTACCGTGATCGGACCACGGATCTATGACGATGAGCAAATTCCTTCGGCGCTGCGTCCCGAGGAGGTTCAGGCCGTCGTGGAAGCGACTCGTCAAGATTGCTCGCCGATTGGCCGAAGGGATTACGCCTTTTTGATGCTGTTGGCCACTTACGGCCTGCGAGCCGGCGAAATCGTCGCGTTGCGTCTGGAGGACATTGACTGGCAGAAAGAGATCCTTCGCGTGCGGCACTCGAAGACGGGCGCGGTTTCCGAACTGCCCTTGCTGCGCGAACCCGGCGAAGCAGTACTGAGCTATTTGGAAAAGGCCAGACCGGAGAGCAAGCGTCGGGAGGTATTTCTGCAACTCCAGGCGCCCTATCTGGCATATAAAAGCGGGTCCATCCTTAACTGTGTCATCGGCGCTCGTCTGAAGATGGCCGGAATCACTCCTCGTGGCAGGAAGGGCCCTCACGCCTTCCGTCACGCACGAGCGGTCAGTCTGCTGCGCGCCGCGGTACCCCTAAAGATCATTGGTGATGTCCTTGGGCATAGATCCGCGGAATCGACTGCGGTGTATCTGAAACTCGCGACGGAGGATCTACGGGCCGTCGGCTTAAACATTCCAAAGGAGGTGTTGCCATGACTCGCTCATCCTCCGCGGGTGCGGACTCTGTTGGCCGCTTTCTCCGTACTCAGCGTTTTCGCGATCGAGAAACAAGCAGAATTTATGGCCATATCCTGCGTGCGTTTCAGTCATCTGTCGGCGAATGCGCCATTGGTGTGTCTGGTGCGTCGGTTTCCGTATCAAATCTACAGGAATGGCTCTGCAAAAAGCGGCAGATGTGGCCTCTTCACATGGTCTGCCATCGGGCTCGACTTGTGGAGCGATTCCTGGAATGGTCGCAGGTCCGTGGCGTGATCGACACGAATCCGTTTGCCGAATTGCATCGTCACTATGGGCCGCGTACGACACCGATTGTGCGAGCGCTAGTCAGCGATGATGTCGAGACAGCGTTACGGGACCTCCGCCCTGAGCCGCGGTTTGGAAGCTTCCTCGGAAAAGTGATGGCAGAGCACCTGGAGCTGATGCGATCGCTCGGCTATCGCTACGACGTCAACGAAGGTATGCTACTCCGCTTCGATCGCTTCCTGCAAAGCCGTGCCGAATTGGCCGGCCAGCCGGTAAATCGGCTTATCGAAGTTTGGGCTCAGAGCGATCCCTCGCCGAACCGTCTGTGGGAGGCGAAGAGAGTGGGACAACTGATATCGAAAGCGATGCATCGGCTCGATCCTGCCGCCGCAATCTTCCCGATGAGTATCGAGATATCCCAGCCAGTTCGCCTGGAGCAGAGGCGGCCCTACGTTTACTCCGACGAGGAAATGCAACGGATCCTAAAGGCAGCGCTGGCGTTCCCATCTCCAAAGGCGCCGCTGCGGCCGCTGAGCCTCTTTACCATGGTCGTGCTTGCCTACTGTGCGGGGCTGCGATTGGGTGAGATCGTCGGTTTGACATTGGCAGATGTGAATCTGCAGGACGGTACGATCGAGATTCGAGACACGAAATTCTTCAAAGATCGTCGACTCCCGCTGGCCGCGGGGGTGATCGCGGCCCTCAAGAATTACCTTGTGGCCCGCGAACAAGCCGGAGGGCCGACGAACTCGGATAGTGGCTTGTTCTGGAATCAAAAGTTCGGACAGTGCTACTCACGCGGTGGATTGAGCATCCTCTTGGTCGAGGTATTGCGCCGGGCTAGCCTTAAGCCGACTACTGGCCGGATCGGTCCGAGAATTCATGATCTTCGTCACACCATGGTTGGCCACCGCATGCGTCAATGGTACAGAGAGGGCATCAACCCGCAATCGAAATTGCCTCACTTGGCGACCTACCTCGGGCACAAAGACATCAACTCAACGCTCGTCTACCTGAACATCACACCAGAGCTGCTGCACGAGGCGAGCGAACGCTTTCGAAAGAACGGCGCGGCAACACTGCAGACCGGAGGCTCGCTATGAAACCGTATTCCTTCGCAAAGCTGCTGCATGCGTTCTTCCACGAATGGATGGGACAACAGAGAAATCTGTCCCGCCACACCGTTTTGTCATATCGCGACACATGGAAGTTGTTGCTGCGCTTCGTCTCTGAGCGCAAGCGTCGAGAGATCACCGCACTGTCGCTGTCCGACCTGGAAGCCGCTGAAGTGCTCGCGTTCTTGCAATATCTGGAGAATGACAGGAAAGTATCCATCGGCACACGCAACTGTCGTCTGGCTGCCATCCACAGCTTCTTCACCTTTGTCGCACATCGCGAACCACTGGCGATCGCGCAGTGCGGTGAGATTGCACGCATACCGGTAAAGAAGATGAACCGGCCAGCAATGTGCTATCTGGACGCAGAGGAAATCACAGCGATTCTGCGGCAGCCCGACCGGTCGAATCCAGAAGGACAGCGTGATCATGCTTTACTCGGATTCCTCTACAACACGGGAGCCCGCATCCAGGAAGCGCTGAATGTGTGCCCTCACGCAATTCGGTTCGAGTCGCCTGCCCACGTAGAGCTCTTTGGAAAGGGCAGGAAAACCCGAGTCTGTCCTTTGTGGCCTGAAACGGTGGATCTGCTCAGAGCGTTGCTGAGGCGCCGGCCCCGTCCCGACGATCAGCCAATCTTCGTGAATTGCTATGGGCGACCCCTCGGCGCTGCAGGTGTTCGATTCAAACTCAAGCAATATGTTCAAGCAGCGGCCCAAGAGGCGCCATCGCTCGCGAAAAAACGCGTCGGCCCACATACGTTTCGACACAGCGTTGGAGTCCAGTTGGTTGCCGCGGGCGTCGATGCGACCGTCATCCGAAATTGGTTCGGACACGCTCGATTGGACACGACCGACCTGTACGCACGAGCGAATCTCGAAACAAAACGCAAAGCACTCGATCAGGTCGATGCGGCGACCAAACCATCTAAACCGCCGCGGTGGAAACACGATCCGGAGCTATTGAAGTGGCTCGACTCGCTGTGAGAAGCGCTTACCCATAATGGGAAGGTCATGCTGCCCGTCGCCGGCGGAATAGACGGGCGCGGCGGCCTTTCTTCTCATTACGGCGTGCTGACGATTAGGTGAGTAATCGGAAGCTTGCGATTACTCACCGGGCGCGAACGCTGACTGGCCCGCCGGCGCCGGCGGCGCGTAGCCGATTCCATGCCGCCGGCAGAATGCTGTTAACGCGGTATACGATAACTTCGCGCCGCCCGCCAGCAGTTCCTCATGGACTCGCACGAGATTCCCCTTGCACTTGTCGAAAAGCTCCAGGATCTGTTGCCGGTGAGGTTCGGCTTTCTCGACTCGGTGTAGTTCCGGCACGGTGGTGGAGTTCGAGCGGAGGACTTTGCGTACCGCCACGCGCGAGATTCCCATCACCCGTGCGATCTCCCGTTTGCTCACTTGCTTCGCATTCAGTTCCAGAATCGTGGTGCGTTGCGCCTGGCTCAACATGAGGTTTCTTCTCCGCTAGGATTTCTTCGTCGATGCGGTGGAGTTGGCTTTGAATGCGCTCGATCTGATGCCGCGCGGCCTTCGATTGCTGGTCATCCAACTCGGTGGCCGCGGCGCCAGCCAGCCGCCGCTGCGTGCGGTTCACAATCGCCACCACCATTTCCAGATCGCGTAACAGTTCGGCGCCTGTTCCAGCCGGGGCGTTCTCCTGTGCCTGCCGCTGTGTTTTGAAAAACAGCTCGGGATCCTCCAGAATCCGTTTGCGGATTGCGGGTGCCCCCTTGCGCCACGCGGCATACAGTTGGCCGGCTTGCCGCGTATCGCAATGGTATTCGGCGAAAATGACGGCCATCCGCTGGCAATCCGCCAGGCTTTGGCGTGCCACCGGCACCAGAAACTTCATCGCTACTTGTGCCAGAATCTTGCCCTCGCGCACCTGCTGCTGGATCGCTTCCGGCAGAACCTCCGCCAGCGCCAGCCGCCGCGATACCCAGCTCACACTGCGATCGAACCGGCGCGCCAACTCATCCAGCCCGTACCCGAAGCGCTGCTCCAACTCCGCCAGCAGCCAGCCCACCTCCAGCGCCGTCTCGTGTTCGGACAGTCGCAGGGAGCGGTCCAACAGCACCGCCGCGGCCTCGCTCATCGGCCACACCACCGCTTCCACCGTGTCCCGCCCCAGTTGCTCCAGAGCCGCGATCCGCTTATAGCCGTCGATCACCACGTAGCGGTCCGCTTGGCCTTCGGCCGCTACCACCACGAGGGGCGTTTGCTGGCCGGACTCGGCCAGCGACGCCAACAGCCGCCGCTGCCGTGCCGCATGGCGCACCCGCAGGTGCTCCCAGCGCCGGTCGAGTTGGTGAAACTCCAGTTGCATGGCCGCCTTTGGCGTCGGCAATCAGTATGGGGCAGGTGGCATCTGGTCTTTTGCGTCGGGGAGGGCGAGTGTGCTGGAAACTCTCGTGGGATCAATCGGATACGGGCGGATCTGGTCTTTCGCGGAGCGCACCAGGAGTGCTCCCATAACTGCAATAAAATCAGAACCTTTCCGGCCGAACTCGTCTTTCGCGAGATCCCAGGGAAGTCGGCTTAGCGGTGCCGGCAAACGCAGTGGCTCCGGCGGTTGTTCTTGTGCCCCGCGTTGCTGAATGCGGTAACCTGCACCATACTCCGGGTTCTGCGCGCGCCACCTCGCCTGCGTCTTCTTCCGCCGCGCCGCTTGGCACTCCGGCTTGCGGCACGCCCGCTGGCGAGCTCCGATTCGCGGGTCGGCTCGGAACCAGTGGCGGCAGATCGAGCACGGTCTTTTCTGGGGCGCAGGCATTGGTGATTCATCTTCACCACACACTCTGACGCGCCCACTACGGTTCAGTTCAAGCTGCCTGGATCATTCTTGGAAGGCAGAGGCGGTAAACTTCTCGCGCGCGCCGAAGGGATCGAGAACCGGGCCCGGTTGGACCGAGGCTTTCACGGAGTTATAACCAGGACCTCCACATCGTCCTGCCGGACCGAAACGCGCGAATCGCAGTTGCCCAAAACTGTCTCGGCTCACTCGATCCGACGCGAGATCGACAACGCGGGTCCTCTCAGGTACTGAGTGCCGTGGCATCGATTGGCGCGAATTACATCTTATCGAGCGCCTGAGAGATGCGCCCGGTGTTTTGAGCCTCAAAGCTGTCCGAGCGATACAGTTCGGTTTCCAGATCCATGTCCGACACCAGGTCCGCCGAGGATGGCGCGACGCGTCCGCCAAAAGCGGCATTACGCCGCGCATATGCAGGCCTCCGCCGGAACTTTGCAGATCAGACACTTGAGATCCGTTCGCATCTGGATGCCCTGTCCCTTCACCGAGGACAGGACTTGGTAGACGAATCGCCAGTTGCCCGAGGGCTGGCGGTAGCCGCACACGTTTGCCAGGCAGTCCCATTTTGTCGCGCCTTGGTAATGGAGCGCCCAGTCGCAGACCCCAAAGTAGAAGTTGCCTTGCCTCACGGGTCCTCCGACCGAAACCGCGCTTCGCTCGGACACCGACCACGGATTGAGTTCGTTGACGCGATAGTTATCGCCCCGCAGGTTGTGAATATGGCCTGTTTGCGAACGCGACGCCACCACAGCCTACAACTCCTGCAACATTACCTGCCGCTGCGTGGTTTCGGCTTTGGTGGCGTCCGGCCGCCGCGCCAGGAC
>JBAUEX010000226.1:0-18926 GCA_049678845.1 Candidatus Acidiferrales bacterium | reverse complement strand
TATTCGCCCATCGGCTTGCGCGAAAGGTGTTTTGCGCATCGAAGCGGACTCGCGCGAATGGCAGAAGCAGACCGAGTCAATGAATCAAGAGATTTGTGAGCGCGTGAACCGTTCGTGGGGCGGCCGCCTGGTGAACGAAATCCGCGTGGAGCCTGCGCAGCACGGTGGCCGGCGCCTCGCCTACGAAGTCGACAACAACCATATTCCTTTCGTTCGCAGGCCCATGTCTACGCGTAAGCCATGAAAATCAGCCGCGATGATGTGCTGTACGTCGGCGAGTTGGCGAATCTCGAGCTGAACGAATCGGAAGTGGAAACGTTTCGCAGACAGCTCGACGCGATCCTCACCTATATCGACAAACTCAAACAGCTCGACGTTTCTGCAGTCGAGCCAATGGCGCAAGTGCTCCAGTCCGCGGCGAGTCCGGATGGAGCGCTGCGCGACGATGTCGTCCGCAAATGCGATGTCGCGGACGCGATTCTCGAACAAGCCCCGGAAGCCAAGAAGCCCTATTTCCGCGTTCCCAAGGTGATCGAACGGTGAGCGCCGCGACAACCTGGACGATTCCCGCGATTCGCGAGGCGCTCGAAACGAAAAAGATTTCGTCTCGCGAGCTCACTGCGGAATTTTGTTCGCGCATCGAAAAGAAAAATCCGGAATTGAATGCGTTCCTGACGCTTTCGCCGGAGCGCGCCTACGCGCAAGCGGACCGCATCGATAAACTCCGCGCCCGCAACGAAAAACTTCCGCCGCTCGCCGGCGTTCCCGTGGCCATCAAGGATGTGATCAGCACGCGCGGCATCCGCACCACGTGCGGATCGCGGATCCTGGAAAATTACGTCCCGCCATATGACGCGACCGCGGTAGAAAAACTCGAATCAGCGGGCGCCGTTATTTTGGGAAAAACGAACTGCGATGAATTTGCAATGGGCAGCTCGAACGAAAACTCCGCCTACGGTCCGGTGCGGAATCCGGTCGCAACCGATCGAGTACCCGGAGGTTCGAGCGGCGGTTCGGCTGCTGCAGTCGCCGCGGGACTGGCCGTTGCGGCTCTCGGAACGGACACCGGAGGATCGATTCGCCAGCCGGGAGCGTTCTGCGGAATTCCCGCAATGATGCCCACTTACGGACGCGTGTCGCGATATGGATTGATCGCGTTCGCCTCTTCGCTTGACCGCATCGGACCGTTTGCAACAACCGTGCGCGACGCCGCGGCGGTGCTTTCCGTGATTGAGGGCCGCGACGCGAACGATTCCACGTCAGCCGCTGTGCCGCAATCGGATTATTTCGAAGAAATGGAAAAGCCGATTCGTGGAATGCGCATCGGGATTCCCACCGAATATTTCGGCGAAGGCATGGATCCGGAAGTCCGCACCAAAATAGAAGCGGGTATTGAGCTCATGAAAAAAATCGGCTGCCAACCGGTTGCGTTGCGCATGCCGCACACAGAGTATGCGATTGCGACCTATTACATTGTCGCGACTGCGGAAGCGAGCTCGAATCTGGCGCGCTTCGACGGAGTGCGCTACGGCCTCCGCGTTCACGGCGATTCACTGCGCGAGATGTACAAGAAAACGCGCGGCAGAGGATTCGGACCCGAAGTCAAACGACGGATCATGCTGGGGACATACGCGTTGTCCTCGGGCTATTACGATGCGTATTATCTGCGAGCGCAAAAAGTTCGCACGCTCGTCGCGCGCGATTTTCTGCTAGCCTTCGAAAAAGTCGACGCCATCGTGACGCCCACCTCACCGACAACGGCCTTCCGTCTCGGCGAGCGAACCATGGATCCTCTGGCGATGTATCTTGCTGATATATATACAGTTACTGGATCACTTGCGGGAATCCCTGGGATTTCCATTCCGTGCGGGACGACCTCAGTTCGACTGCCCGTCGGTTTGCAGATCTTCGGCCCGCGATTCGCAGAATCTCGCGTGTTGCAACTGGCCCGTGCGTTTGAGAATGCAGGCGGCTTCTCGATCTGAACCGCGACGATAGACCTCTCTTCAAAATAATATTCATACCGAAAACTGTAGAAACATCCAAAGGATGGGCAAAAAATTTCCCAAGTTACGAATTGCGCGGGAATTGCCTGACGTTGAGGCTTCGTGCCCCGATTTTGGTAACCTACATTTTTAGAGTGACTTAGTACAAGAGCACCCAGAAGCCAAAGCTGGGAATCTAATTTGGCACGATTCGTGCTGGTGATTCCATCGGGATGGGCCGATAAGTCAGTCAAGCTTATCGAAAAGGAAAGAAAAAGTGGTCACCATTCGATCAGGCCAGAAACAGTTCACCGAAGACGAGGTATCCCGCCTCACGGGAATCTGCTTGGATCACCTCCGCAGTTGGGCACAGAGCCGGCAGGTCGGTTCGCTGATTCGCGCCGCCGAAGCTGCCAGCGCCGGGGCCGAGAAGTGGCTGTTTTCGGATTCGGAGCTCATGATTGTAAACGTCCTCTGTCCGCGCTGCCAACACTAGCGCGCGCCGTTTGGACCTTCGTTCGCGATCTACCCGTTACTTTTGTGTTCGTACGCTCTGCTCCAAGACGCCTTCCCTTTTCGCCCTGCCTACCGATCGCCCCGTGTCTTTGAATTGCTCCGCGACGTGTGCGGGATTAGACTCAGTTCATGCGCGCGGAAAACGGGTTCTGGCGCACCAGCATCCTAGAAGAGGCAGGTCTCGCGTGTTTTCAAACGATCGTGCAAGCCTTGACTAAAATCCGAAGCCTCATTCTTGCGGCGTTCGTGGGCTTTCTGAGCCTGTCGGTATTATTGCCACAGCTCACAGGCGCGCGAGAAACTCACACCCGCATTTCAAGCCAGCAGGAACCGGCCGGTTCTACCCTGCCGAAGGGCAAGAAGTTGGTGATGAAGGATGGCACATCGCAGATGGCCAGCAGTTACGAAGTCCAGGGCGATCGCGTGCGCTATTTCAGCGTTGAACGCGGCGAATGGGAGGAAGTGCCCGCCGCGATGGTGGACTGGGACGCCACGAAAAAGGCACAGGCCGATGATGCCAAGCAAGCGGAAGCACTCGATAACAAACTGAAAACGGAAGAAGCGGCAGCAAAGGTGGCGCCGCTGGACGTGGATGCGAGTCTGGAGATTATTCCAGGAGTTTTTCTGCCGCCGGGCGAAGGAATTTTTATTTTGGACGGGCGCGGGATTTTCCCGCTTCACCAATCGGCGGCTACCAGCAAACTGAGCAAAAAACGATTGGTGGAGCAGGTGGTTATGCCCGTGCCGATCCTGCCTTCGCGGCACGCGGTCGATCTCGATGGGACGCATGCGTCATTTCGAATCACAAATCCGTCACCGGAATTTTATTTGCGAACGACCGACCCCGGTGAGCCCGAAGTGGAACTGATCGAGGCGCACGTACACGGCAATCAGAGACATATCGAAGACATCGACCGTTTCTTCACGCAGCAGCAAGCGAAGGCAAAAACAATATCGCTGCAAATGTGGGAAGTAGCGAAAGGGGTCTACCGTTTTACGCTGGGCCAACCGCTGAAGCCGGGAGAGTATGTTCTAGCTGAAATTTCCGCAAAAGAGGGAATGAATCTGCTGGTTTGGGATTTTGGCGTCGACACCGCGCGCAGGAAGCAATCGAAGAGCGAAAAATAGTATTGTGTTCCGCGAATTACTTCGATGCGGCGGGCGCGATGAATTTCTCGATTGTCGAAATCAGCTCCGTCATCTGAAAGGGCTTTTGCAACGCGAAAGAACCCTTCTCCTCCAGCGCGGCGATTTGCGATGAATCGACGATTTCCCCGGTGATGAACAGAAATCTTGGATGATTCGCGCCCGGCCGACTGCGCACGCGATCGAATAATTCCAAGCCGCTGACTCCGCCAAGATTGAAATCGCACACGACGACGTCATAGGAGCGGGCGGAAATATTTCCCCAGGCCTGTTCACCGGTGCGAACGCCTTCAACGTCGGCGCCTCTCGCCTTGAGGCCCTCCTCGACCAATTCGCGAATTCCCTCCTCGTCTTCCACAATGAGAATTGAGCAGCCCTTTATGCCATCACGCTGTGGAGGGGATGAAGGCTCGGCGGGCGACTGTGGCGCGGAGCGCGAAACTGACAGGAGAATACGAAAACGCGCGCCGCCCGAAGGGGATGATTGCACTTCGATCGTGCCACCGTGTTCCTTGAGGATCACCAGACAGATCGTCAGTCCGAGGCCGGTGCCGCCGGTGGAGCGGCGCGTGGTAAAAAAAGGGTCGAAAATTTTCGCGCGAATTTCGGCTGGAATGCCCGGACCGTCGTCGTCAATCAGGATTTCCGCTTTGCCTTCCACCTCGGCGATGCGGATGCTGATCTTCCCATGATCGCGCACAGCGGCGATGGACTGTTCCGCATTGGCGAGCAAATTCACAAATACCTGGACAATTTGATTCGGATCGGCCTGAATCTCGGGCCATTTTGACGCCACGTCAAAATCCACAGTGATACTCCGGCTGGCGAGCACGAACTGCTGAAGTTCAATGGCGCGGTTTATCAATTCGCCGAGGTGAACGTGCTGGCTTTTCGGCCGCGAAGGGCGTGAAAAATTCAGCAGGCCTTGCACGAGTTCGACGGCCTTGCGCGCCTGCTTCTGCACGAGCTCGATTTGCCGTCGCGAAGCGTCGTCGGTGGCTCGCTCGCGCACAAGGTCGCTCATGCCCAAGATTGCCGTCAAGGGATTGTTCAATTCGTGGGCGACTCCCGAAACCATCTGGCCGATGGCCGCCAGTTTTTCCGATTGGAGCAACTGCTGTTCGAGGCGTTTCGATTCGGTGACATCGCGCGCCGAGGCGACGATTCCGATGATTTTTCCCTCCGCGTCGGTGAGCGGGCCGGCATTGGCGCGAAACGTTCTCCAGCCGCCGTTCTTATGCGCCGTGCGGTATTCCACGGTTCCGAAACTCGTTTTTCCCGTCACCAGACTGGTGAAAAATTCCATGACGGAGGCGCGGTCGTCAGGGTGCGGGCGCTCGCCAAGGCCCATGCCGACATATTCCTCGGCTGTGTAGCCGAGAAATTCTTCGACGCGCGGGCTGACGAAGGTGTACCGGCCGTGCGTGTCGAGAACCACAATGATGTCAGGAAAGCAGGCGACCAGACGGCGGACGAATTCCTGTTCCTCGCCGAGGCGCCGCTCGACGTTGCGGCGTTCCGTGATGTCCACGAGCGAACCCTGAAAGCGAACGAAACGGCCGGAGGCATCGCGGATTGCGACGCAAGAATTCAGGGCATGAATGCGCGAGTCATCCTGGCGGCGGAGAACAATTTCGCGGTCGCGCAGGAATCCGGTTTCGCGCAGTTCGTCGAATAGCGAATTCCACTGCGAGCGATCGGCAAAATAGTCGCCGAGATTCTTGGCGAGCAGCTCCGCTTTGCTTGCGGGGCCGAGCATTCTGACCAGGGCCGGATTCACGTCCAGAAGCTTGCCATCCGGCGCGCTGAAGTAAACACCTTCGTGAAGGGTCTCAAAAAGATCGGTGAAACGCGATTCCGCTTCGCGCTGCGCCGAGATGTCGCGCGCCAGACCACTGGCACCGGTGACCACACCATCCTTCACCACTGCTTGCAAGGTACATTCGTAGAAGCGGATTATTTTCGGGTTGGCCTTCCAACGCACTTGCACGACGCCGCTCCACGAGCGCTTTTCGATGAAACGCGGCAGTCCTTTCTCGATTTGTGCGCGCGTAGGCTCGACGACGAAATTCTCGAACGGATGGTTCACGATTTCGGCAAAGGGCAGGCCGAGAATGTCGGCGAACTCGCGATTAATGACGCGGAGTTGACCATCGAGGGAAATATGGAACGCGATGCGGTCAAAGCTGTCTATCAGTTCGCGGAAGCTGTGCTGAGAACGTGCAACAACCTCAAACAATCTTTCGAGTTGCGCGTCGCTGGGCGGTCCGGCATGCCCCTCCGCGTAGCCCTGCACAAAGCCGCGGAGCTGCGCGATCTTTCGTTTCTGCGTCCAGGCATAAACGCCGAACAGGACAATCAAAATAATGAGCCCGAGAGACAGAAGCCTGAAATGACCGGCCAGTGGCCGCGCCGGTTGCATCATAACCAAGCCAACCGTGAAGGCCAGGAGTATAAGAAGCAGCAGGCTGGTGCGCCACAGAGAGGATTCGCGACGCTCGAGTTCTTTCCATTGGGAAAGCGCGCCGCTTTCTGGTTTCTTGGCGTTTGTCATAGGGGATTCGGAACCGTTCGTCGCGGCCGCAAAGCCTTATCTGCAGACGCAGAACGCATAACGCAATTGTAGAGGCAGCAGGATTACCGCGACAAACCGTAAAGAGGATCGAGTTTCCACAGGTTCAACGAGGAAGATTCGATCAGTGGACGGAGGCGCGAACGCCCATCCGGACGAAATGCGAGCTTTGCAAAAAATAGGGCGACGCGCCTTGCGTGGCACGCCGCCCAGTCAGGGTTCACGCGATCCTTGGCTTAAGGTTCGACGATCGTGTCTGTGTCCTTCCGCAAGAAGTCCAGCGCCGCCGCTTCTTCCGGCGTGAGCTGCGGCTCCTCTGCTTCGGGCTCTTCTCTCGGCACTTCAGTGAGAAGTTGAACGCTGCGATAGCGGTCAAGGCCCGTGCCTGCGGGAATCAGGCGTCCCATAATGACGTTCTCCTTCAGGCCGCGCAGATAATCCACCTTGCCGGAAATCGCCGCTTCCGTAAGCACGCGCGTCGTCTCCTGGAAGCTGGCCGCGGAGATGAATGAGTCGGTCGAGAGCGATGCCTTGGTGATTCCCAGGAGCAGCGGACGCCCGGTCGCCGGACGATTACCGTCGTGGATCACGTGGTCGTTCTCTTCGCGGAAGCGGAACTTGTCGACCTGTTCTTCGAGGAGGAACATCGTGTCGCCCACATCTTCCACCTTCACCCAGCGCATCATTTGCCGGACGATGGTCTCGATGTGCTTGTCATTGATGTTCACGCCTTGCAGGCGGTAAACCTCCTGCACCGAGTTCACCAGATATGCCTGTGTGAACTTTTCGCCGAGCACGGCCAACAAATCGTGCGGATTGAGCGGGCCGTCGATCAGAGGCTCGCCGGCGCGAACACGCTCCCCTTCCTGCACATTGATGTGCACGCCGCGCGGGATGGAGTATTCCTTGATGGTCTTCGCGACCTTGCCGCCGTCTTCGCTTTCGACGAAAATCCGGCGCATGCCCTTGACGATTTCGCCGTACTTGACCACGCCATCGATTTCGCTGATGACGGCGGGATCTTTCGGCTTGCGCGTTTCGAACAGTTCGACGACGCGCGGCAGACCTCCGGTAATGTCTTTCGTCTTCGTAGTCTCGCGCGGAATCTTCGCGAGCACATCGCCCGGCTGCACTTCGTCACCATCGGCAACCATCAAGTGAGCGCGCGACGGCATCAGGTATTTCTTGCGAACGCGGCCTTGCGGATCGCGGACCAGGATCATCGGCTGGTGCTTTTCGTCGCCCGGCGGCAGGGTGACCACAAGCTGCGACAATCCGGTGACCTCGTCCACCTGTTCTTCGATCGTGATGCCCGGCTGCAGATCCTTAAACTGAATCGTGCCGCCGGTCTCAGTGAGAATCGAGAAGGTATACGGATCCCATTCGACCATCACCTGCCCGAGCGTGACGGGTTGGCCGTCGTCCACTTTCAGACGCGCGCCGTAAACCACGTGGTAGCGCTCTTTTTCGCGGCCCTTCTCGTCAACGACGGCGATCAGGCCGGAACGGTTCATGGAGATGAGAATCTTGTTCCGGCCTTCGACGACTTTCAGGTCGATGAATTTCACGAAGCCGTTGTTCTTGGCCTCGACCTTGGATTGCTCCGTGACGCGGGTGGCCGTGCCGCCGATGTGGAACGTGCGCATGGTGAGCTGCGTGCCGGGTTCGCCAATGGACTGCGCGGCGATAACGCCCACCGCTTCGCCCATCTCGACGAAACGTCCGGTGGCCAGGTTGCGGCCGTAGCAGCGCGCGCACACACCGCGGCGAGACTCGCACGTGAGCACCGAACGAATCTTCACGCGCTCAATACCCGCGGCCTGAATGGCGTTGGCGAGTTCTTCGGTGATTTCCTGGTTGATCTCGACAATGACGTTGCCTTCATAGTCTTTGATCTTCTCAAGCGACACGCGGCCGATTACCCGGTCGCGCAGCGGCTCGACTTCGACGCCCGCTTCGAGAATAGGTTCGACGTAAATTCCGTCCGCGGTGCCGCAATCGAATTCGTTGATGATGACGTCCTGTGCCACATCCACCAGCCGGCGAGTCAGATAGCCTGAGTCGGCGGTCTTGAGCGCCGTGTCTGCCAATCCCTTGCGGGCGCCGTGAGTGGAGATGAAGTATTGCAGCACGGTGAGGCCTTCACGGAAGTTCGAGGTGATAGGCGTCTCGATGACCTCGCCCGAGGGCTTGGCCATCAGTCCGCGCATGCCGGAAAGCTGGCGAATCTGCTGTTTCGATCCACGCGCGCCGGAATCGGCCATGACGTAGATCGGATTCATCGTGCCTTCCTTGTCCTGAACTTCGAGCGCCTTGAACATTTCGTCGGCGACCTTTTCGGTCACGTCGCTCCAGATGGCGATGACTTTGTTGTAGCGCTCGCCGTTGGTGATCGCGCCGTCGAGGTATTGCTGCTGCACCTTGACGACTTCGCGCTCGGCCGTGTCCACAAGCTTTGCTTTGTCGCCCGGGATGACCATATCGCTGATGCCGATGGAAAGGCCGGCCTGGGTGGCATAGAAGAAGCCGAGCTCTTTGAGCTTGTCGAGCATCTGCACGGTCTTCTCAAGGCCAAAGCGCAAGTAGCAATACTGGCAAAGCTGCTGCGTACCCTTTTTCTTGAGCAGGCCGTTGACGAACGGCATCTCCGCCGGCAACTCGTCGTTGAAGATGGCGCGCCCGACCGTGGTCTGCATGAATTGCTTGTTGAGCGTGACCGGCTCGGTGTGCGTCACGTCCTGATCGTCGTAGGCCGTGGTCATGTCGATCACTTCGCCGGTGTAGCGCAAGCGGATGGGCGTGAGAAGCTCCACTTCTCCGGTTTCGAGCGCCAGGATCACCTCTTCGATGGAACCAAACGCGCGCCCTTCGCCCTTTGCACCGGGCTTGGACTTCGTCAGGTAATAAATTCCGAGGACCATGTCCTGCGTCGGCACAGCCAGCGGGCCGCCATTGGCAGGCGACAGAATGTTGTGCGAGCTGAGCATCAGCACGGACGCTTCCACCTGCGCTTCGGGCGAAAGCGGGATGTGCACAGCCATCTGGTCGCCGTCAAAGTCGGCGTTGAACGCGGTGCACACCAGCGGATGGATGCGGATCGCCTTGCCTTCGACGAGCACCGGCTCGAATGCTTGAATGCCCAAGCGGTGCAAAGTGGGAGCGCGGTTGAGCAGCACGGGATGCTGGTGAATCACTTCTTCCAGAATGTCCCACACAATCGCGTCCTGAGCCTCCACCAATTCCTTGGCCTGCTTGATGGTGGTGCAGTGACCTGCGGCTTCCAGACGGTGATAGATGAATGGCTTGAAAAGCTCGAGAGCCATCTTCTTCGGCAGGCCGCACTGATGCAGCTTCAGTTCGGGGCCGACAACAATGACCGAGCGGCCGGAATAGTCAACTCTCTTACCAAGCAAGTTCTGGCGGAAGCGGCCCTGCTTGCCCTTGAGTGTGTCGGAAAGCGACTTGAGCGGGCGATTGTTCGTTCCGCGACGCACGCGGCCGCGGCGGCCGTTGTCGACCAGCGCGTCAACGGCTTCCTGCAGCATGCGCTTTTCGTTACGGACGATCACATCCGGCGCGTGAAGCTCCATCAGCTTCTTCAGCCGGTTGTTGCGGTTGATGACCCGGCGGTACAGATCATTCAGGTCGGAAGTGGCGAAACGGCCGCCATCAAGAGGCACCAGCGGACGCAGCTCCGGCGGAAGCACCGGAATCACGTCGAGAATCATCCACTCCGGACGGTTGCCGCTCTTGCGGAACGACTCCACCACCTTCAGCCGCTTGGCGAATTTGATTCGCTTCTGCAGGCTGGGGTCGGTCTTCATTTTCTCGCGCAGCTCTTCGGACAGCTTCTCGATGTCCACGCGGCGCAGCAATTCCTTAATGGCCTCCGCGCCCATGATGGCGCGGTATTTGCCGGCGAATTCCTTCTGCAACTCGCGATGCTTATCGTCGAGCAGCAGTTCTTTTTCCTTGATTCCCGGAACTTCTCCCGGGTCGACGACAACAAACGCTTCGAAATAGAGGACGCGCTCGAGGTCGCGCATGGAAATGTCGAGAAGGTAGCCAATGCGGCTCGGCAGCCCCTTGAAGAACCAGACGTGCGAGCAGGGCGAAGCGAGCTCGATGTGCCCCAGGCGCTCGCGGCGCACTTTGCTAAGGGTGACTTCGACGCCGCACTTGTCGCAGATGACGCCGCGATGCTTCATGCGCTTGTACTTGCCGCAGAGGCATTCCCAGTCCGTCACCGGACCGAATATTTTTGCGCAGAACAAGCCATCGCGTTCCGGCTTGAAGGTGCGGTAATTGATGGTCTCCGGCTTGGTCACTTCACCATGAGACCACGAACGGATTTTCTCAGGACTCGCCAGGCTGATGCGGATGGAATCGAAATCGGCAATCTGACTGGCGCGATCGTACGGGCTAGAACGATACAAGGGCGAACCTCCCGTCCCGGAAGTCCGGGACAAAATTCGTTGCAAGGCTCCCGAAAAAAACGGGAGCAGTTAATCGGCGGCGGCTGGCTCGATCTGGGGCTTCTGCCGCTTCATCAATTCGACGTCCAAACAGAGCGACTGCAACTCGCGGACGAGCACGTTGAACGATTCAGGCACGCCCGGTTCGATTCCGGGCTCGCCCTTCACAATGGCCTCGTAAATTTTGGCGCGGCCGTAGACATCGTCGGACTTCGCCGTGAGCAATTCCTGGAGAATGTGCGCGGCGCCGTACGCTTCGAGCGCCCACACTTCCATTTCTCCGAATCGCTGGCCGCCGAACTGCGCCTTGCCGCCGAGCGGCTGCTGCGTGATCAGCGAGTACGGTCCGATGGAACGCGCGTGAATCTTGTCGTCGACCAAGTGCGACAGCTTGAGCATGTAAATGTAGCCGACGGTGATTTGCTGCGCGAACGCGTCGCCGGTCATGCCGTCGTACAGCGTGATCTTGCCCGTTTCCGGCAAGCCCGATGCTTGCAGCAAATGGCGAATATCTTTCTCGCGCGCGCCGTCGAAAACCGGCGTGGCCATCGGTATGCCGTCTTTGTAATTGTTCCCGAGGGCGATGATCTCTTCGTCGTCCAGGTCTTTGATCGATTCCCAGACGGAAGTCGCTCCGAAGGCGTCCTTGAACCATTTGCGGACGACTTCGGCGCGCGAGCCCTCGTCGAGCAGTTTCGAAATCTGCCCGCCGAGTTCCTTGGCGGCCCAGCCGAGGTGCGTTTCGAGAATCTGGCCTACGTTCATGCGCGAAGGGACGCCGAGCGGATTGAGCACGATTTCCACCGGCGTGCCGTCCGGCAGATACGGCATGTCTTCGGCGGGAACGATGCGCGCGATGACGCCCTTGTTGCCGTGGCGTCCGGCCATTTTGTCGCCGACGGAAAGCTTGCGCTTCATGGCGATATAGACTTTGACGAGCTTAATCACGCCAGGCGGCAGTTCGTCGCCCTTTTTCAGCTTTTCCTTGCGCTCCTCGGTGATCTTGCGGAGCACGTCGATTTGCCGCGAGGTCATTTCCTCAATCTCGTCGATTTTCTCGATGAGCAGCGGATCTTTGTCCGACAAGCGCAGGCGCTTCAAATTGCGCGTGGATATTTTTTCGAGAATGTCGCGCGTCAGATCGCTGCCCTTGGTGAGCAAACGCTTGTTGGTGCGCTCATCGTGCAAGTCAGCGACGAGAGTTTGTCCGCCCAGCAGAGTGCTCAAGCGCTTCAGGCGCTCGTCGGTGAGAATGCGGATTTCATCGGCGAGGTTCTTTTCGAGCTTGAAGACTTGCGTGGCTTCGATCGCCTTGTGGCGTTCGTCTTTCTCCGCGCCCTTGCGGCAGAAAATCTTCACGTCGACGATGGTGCCTTCGATTCCCGGCGGACAATAGAGCGAAGCGTCGCGAACGTCTCCCGCCTTTTCGCCGAAGATCGCGCGCAACAATTTCTCTTCCGGCGTCAGCGTGGTTTCGCCTTTGGGCGTGACTTTGCCGACAAGGATGTCGCCCGGCTTCACCGTGGCGCCAATGCGGATGACGCCGCTCTCGTCGAGGTTGCGCAGGAAACTTTCGTTGATGTTGGGAATATCCCGCGTGATTTCCTCGGGGCCCAGCTTCGTGTCGCGCGCCTCGATTTCGTACTCCTCGATGTGAATCGAAGTGTAGTAATCATCCTGCACCAGCTTTTCGCTGACCAGTATGGCGTCTTCAAAGTTGTACCCGCGCCAAGGCAGGAAGGCGACAAGCACGTTGCGGCCAAGCGCCAGTTCGCCGCGGTCCGTGCAAGGACCGTCGGCCAGCACTTGTCCCTGACGAACGCGGTCGCCCGCGCGCACCAGCGGCTTCTGGCTGATGCAAGTGTTCTGGTTCGATCGCTTGAATTTGGTGAGCAGATAAATGTCCGAGCCCACTTCGCGGCTGAGCACGCCGGACTGGTCGGATTCCACACGCACGATAATGCGCTCGGAGTCGACCTGATCGACGATGCCGTCGCGTTTGCAACTGACTACCGCGCCCGAATCGTGCGCCGTGACGCGCTCCATGCCGGTGCCGACGAGCGGTGCCTCGCCCTTGATGAGCGGCACAGCCTGGCGCTGCATGTTCGAGCCCATCAACGCGCGGTTCGCATCGTCGTTTTCAAGGAAGGGAATCAAACTGGCCGCGACGGACACAAGCTGCTTTGGCGAAACGTCGATGTAATCCACTTCCTCGCGCGACTTCAGCACGAAGTTGCCGGCCTGCCGGCAGTTAACGAGTTCGGTGGTGATTTTCCCGCGATCGTCGAGCGAAGCATTGGCCTGCGCGACTACGTAGCGGTCCTCTTCCCATGCGGAAAGATAGAAGCAATACGCCTCTGCCGTCACTTTACCGCGAGTGAGCTCTTCGTTCGTTGAATCGACCTTTTCCCGTTCGGCGATTTCGCCGGCCTTGAATTCGCTGCCGCCCGCGTTGACGATCTGGACGTAATCGATCACGCGTCCATTCCTCACTTTGCGGTACGGCGATTCGATGAAGCCGAACTCATTGATGCGCGCATAGCAGGAAAGCGAGCTGATCAATCCGATGTTTGGGCCTTCCGGCGTTTCAATCGGGCAGATGCGGCCGTAGTGCGTCGGATGGACGTCGCGGACTTCGAATCCCGCACGTTCGCGCGACAACCCTCCCGGCCCGAGGGCCGAAAGACGCCGCTTGTGCGTGATCTCGCTCAACGGATTCGTTTGATCCATGAACTGGCTCAACTGCGAACTGCCGAAGAACTCGCGAATCGCGGCCATCACGGGCTTGGCGTTCACCAAGTCGTGCGGCATCGCCGTCGACATTTCCTGGTAGACGGACATCTTTTCCTTGATGGCGCGCTCCATGCGGACCAAGCCGATGCGGAACTGGTTTTCGAGCAACTCGCCGACGGCGCGAACGCGGCGATTGCCCAGGTGATCGATGTCGTCCACCGAGCCGATGTTCTTGCGCAACTTGAGCAGATACTTGATCGCAGAGACAAAGTCAGCCGGATCGAGCGTGCGCTTGTCGAGCGGCGTCTCCAGACCCATCTTGATATTGAATTTCAAGCGGCCGACGCGGCTGAAATCGTATTTGCGCGCGTCGAAGAACATGCCGTTGAAAAGCGCGGTGGCTGTTTCGAGCGTCGGCGGATCGCCGGGACGCAGCTTGCGGTAAATCTCGATCAGCGCCTCGCGCGTGTTGCGCACCGCATCTTTGTCCAGCGTGCGGCTGATGATGACGCCCGCGTCGTCGCGCTCCGGGAAGGCAACGTCGACTTCCGTGATGCCCGCCTCGATCAGCGCGGCCCACGTTTCCGGATTGAGCGGCTTATTGGCCTCGAGCAGCACTTCGCCGGTCTGCCGGTTGACCAGTTCCCCGACCGTGACTGCGCCTTCCAGGTCGACCGGCGTCACTTCCACCTGGTTGACCTTGGCCTTCACGAGTTCCTTGTGAATGGCTTCGGTGATGCGCTTGTGCGCGGCGACGAGCACGTCGCTGGAGTGCGGATGCTTGATTTCACGCGACAGCTTGCGGTCGACGAGGCCGTCCGAAACGTTCCAGAAAAGCTCCCGGCCGCGCACCGAAATGCGCTCCACCTGATAGAACGTCCGCAGAATATCTTCGTTCGATTTCATGCCCAACGCGCGCAGGAAAATCGAGCCCAGGAATTTGCGTTTGCGGTCAATGCGCACATACAGAATATTTTTCGTGTCGTACTCGAACTCCACCCACGAGCCGCGATACGGAATGATCTTGCCGAGGAAGTAGCTGCGATTGTTCGCCGACTCGTAAAACACGCCCGGGGAGCGGTGCAACTGACTGACAATGACACGCTCAGTGCCGTTGATGATGAACGTGCCGTTCTCCGTCATCAGCGGAATATCGCCGTAAAAAACTTCCTGCTCTTTAATGTCCCGAATCGACTTCGCGCCCGTCTCCGGATCTTTATCGTAAATCGTGAGGCGAATGGTGACCTTGAGCGGCGCGGAATACGTCATGCCGCGCTCCTGGCATTCGTTCACGTCGTATTTGAGCTGCAGCGTGACGGGATCGCCGCACTTGTTGCAGAATGTGGGCGTGTTGCGATTGAACGCACCGCACTTGGTGCAAACCACGTCGCCGGTTTTGTACGGATTGGTGACCACCGAAGCGCCGCAATTGCGGCAGGTCGCGCGCAAATGATGGAGTCCGCGCAGGTGCCCGCACTTGCATTCCCAGTCGCCGATCGCGTAGTCGACGAAATCGAGCTGCGAGAGTCCGCGGAAATCCTGAATCGGAAACACGGAGGTAAAAACCGACTGCAGCCCTCCGTCCTCGCGCTCGCTCGGCAACTTGTCCATCTGCAAAAAGCGCTCGTAGGATTTCTTCTGGACGTCAATCAGGTTCGGAATCTGCACCGCCGCGCGAATCCGCGCGAAGTCCAGGCGTTCCCGTTCCCTTGTTGAACGATTACCGTTCCGCATGGTTTACCTCATCCCTTCCGGGGCTAAACCGGACAAAAGCCGCAGTGACACCACGGCCTCGAGTCCGGGCAGGACGCGTGACGAGATCGAACATCTCGAAGAAGCACGCGCGTTGACGGAATCCTTTTTCGACGGGCGAATTCTCCGCGCCGGCCGCACTACTTGACTTCGACCTTGGCTCCGGCGTCTTCGAACTTTTTCTTGATGGTGGCGGCTTCGTCCTTGTTGATGCCCTCTTTCACCGTCTTGGGCGCGCCGTCGACCAAATCCTTCGCTTCCTTCAGGCCGAGGCTGGTGACTTCGCGTACCGCCTTAATCACGTTGATTTTATTCGCGCCGACTTCGGTGAGAACAACGGCGAATTCCGTCTTCTCCTCGGCCGGTGCCGCCCCCGCTGCTCCGCCGCCGCCCGCCATCATCACGGGAGCCGCCGCCGCAGCCGAAACGCCAAACGTTTCTTCCATCTTCTTGACCAAGTCCGACGCTTCGAGAAGCGTGAGGCCCTTGATCTCATCCAGTATCGATTCCACTTTGCTCGCCATTGCTTTTTCCTATCCTCCGTAAAGAAATTAAGAAACTCTCCGTCCCGAACTTGTCCCGAATTATTCCGGTTGCGCTGCCGGGGCAGGCTGTTCGGCGCCGCCGCCCGAACCGAACTTGTTGGCCTTCACTGCTTCGCTGGTTACCACCGCCAGATTGCGCGGCACGGCCGCCATCACGGAAGCAAGCCGTTGCGCGGGCGCGTTCAGCAGGAACATCACCTTGCTGATCAGCTCTTCCTTGCTCGGCAGCTGCGCCAGATGCTGAATTTCCTCGATGGAAACAACGCGGCCTTCGACCCAGCCAGCCCGGAACTTGAATGCCGGAACGTCTTTCGCGACTTTCGTCAGCACTTTTGCAAGCGCGACCGGATCGGCGGTGGTGTAGGCAATCGAATTCGTTCCTGCAAGATTCTTGAGCAGTTTCTCCGCCGGTGTGCCCTCGCCCGCGCGCTCCGCGATCGTGTTCTTCACCACTTCGTAATGCCCGCCGGCCTTTTCCACCGCGCGACGAAGCTGCGTGTCCTGCTCGACGGTGATGCCCTGGAACGTCGAAAGAATCACGCTCGACACCTTCGCAAGCTCCGCGCGAAGCGAATCGGCCTTCACCACCTTCTCCGCCTTCTTCATGCCCATACCTGGCTCCTAAAAATTCCGGTTACGCCGCGGCCGCAGCTTCCACTTCCGCGTGGTCAATCAAAATCCCCGGCCCCATCGTGGAAGTGAGCGTGACGCGCCGGATGTACTTGCCCTTTGCTGTCGCGGGCTTGGCCTTCGACACCGCTCCGAGCAACGCCAATGCATTTTCTGCGAGTTTCTCGGCGGTGAAGCTGATTTTCCCAACCGGTGAGTGAATGATTCCCGTCTTGTCCAGACGGAACTCCACTTTCCCGGCTTTGATTTCTTGAACGGCTTTCGCGATGTCGAACGTCACGGTGCCCGTTTTCGGATTCGGCATCAGGCCGCGCGGGCCAAGCACTTTGCCCAGTCGGCCGGCGGACTTCATCATGTCCGGAGTGGCGATCACCGCGTCATAATCCGTCCAGCCGCCCTGAATCTTCACGACCATGTCTTCGCCGCCCACGAAATCCGCGCCCGCTTCCTGTGCTTCCTTAACTTTTTCGCCTGTGGCGATCACCAGCACGCGCTTCGATTTGCCGAGCCCGTTCGGCAGCACCACCGTGCCGCGCACCATCTGGTCCGACTGTTTCGGGTCGACTCCCAGATTGATCGACAGCTCGACCGTCTCGTCGAACTTCACGAAATGTGCCTTTTTCAGAAGCTCCGCAGCCTCGCCAAGCTTGTAGGCGCGCGCCTCGACCAGCTTGCGCGCCTTTTCGATATTCTTCCCGCCTGCCTTACCCATTGCGTTCTCCTGCGCTTCATTCTCTGTTTCTCGTACTTCTACCCTTCTACTTCGATGCCCATATTGCGCGCCGTGCCCATCACGGTACGGACCGCGGATTCGAGATTCGTCGTGTTCAGGTCGACCAGTTTGGTCTTCGCGATATCTTCGACCTGCTTACGCGTGATCTTCGCCACCTTGGTGCGGTTCGGCTCGGGCGAACCTTTCACGATTCCCGCGGCGCGCTTCAGCAGCTCAGACGCCGGTGGAGTTTTCGTGATGAACGTAAACGTGCGGTCGCTGTAAATGGTCACCAGAACCGGAATGATCATTCCCTCCGGTTCTTTGTTGGTTTTCGCGTTGAACTGCTTGCAAAAATCCATGATGTTGACGCCCTGCGGGCCCAGCGCCGTGCCCACGGGCGGCGCAGGCGTGGCTTTTGCCGCCGGCAATTGCAGTTTCACCGTTGCTTGGACTTTCTTTGCCATCTTAACTCCCTAGGCGCGAAAAAAAAGATGAGCCGCCGCAGCGCCCCCGCTACGCGACTTTCTCCACTTGCGCGAAATCCAGTTCTACCGGCGTCGAGCGCCCGAAAATCGTCACGCTGACTTTCAGCGTGCTGCGGTCGGAATTCACTTCCTCGACCACTCCCGTGAAATTCGCAAACGGTCCGTCGACGATGCGCACCGACTCGTTGCGGTCAAAGGTCAGTTTCGGCCGCGGCTTTTCCGCCGTGGTGGTGGCGCGGTTCAAAATGTTTTCGACTTCCTCTTCGCTGAGCGGCGTGGGCGTTTGCCCGGAGCCGACGAAGCCCGTGACCCGCGGCGTCGAACGCACGACGTGCCACGTGTAGTCGTCCATATCCATCTCAACCAGCAAGTAGCCGGGATAGCACATCCGCGACGAAACGATTTTTTTGCCGCCGCGCACCTCCACCACCGATTCCGTCGGAATGATCATCCGGCCGATTTTGTCCGACAGGCCAAAAGCGGCCACGCGCCCTTCCAGGCTTTCCTTGACCTTTTTCTCAAAGCCCGAGTACGTGTGGACGATGAACCACTGCTTCGCCATGCTGCTTCCTTGTTGTTCTGTGTCGTTCAATGTTTGAAGTAATTCAGAACCAGAGTTTCCAGGTAGCTGAACGTCGTGTCCGTCAAAAGAAAAAACAGACCGAAGAATGCCACGGTCACAATCACCACTCCGGTCATCGAAATCACATCTTGCCGCGATGGCCAGACGACCTTGGACATTTCCGAACGAACGTCGTGGAGGAACAAACTCCACCGACGCGGATACGCGGCGATTTTCTGAAGCGGACCTGGTACTGACAGCGAAGATCCGCCGCCGCTCTCGCGTTCCTCTTTCAACTTTACCGCCTCGGTCATCAGTGTCGTTCTGCCCGCAAATCCGTTACCGCCGTATCGCTTCCAGCCTGCGCCCGCCGCCGCTCAAAAAACTGGCAGGGGAGGAGGGATTTGAACCCCCACATCCGGTTTTGGAGACCGGCGGTCTACCGTTGAACCTACTCCCCTGAATTCCGAACCTCCGGTTCGGAATTCAACCAATCCGTCACGCCCGCCGGAGACCAGAGTCCGGGATCTACTTCGTTTCCTTGTGTGACGTGTGCTTCCGGCACGTGTTGCAAAACTTCGACGTCTCGAGCCGCTCCTGATGCTTCTTGCGGTTCTTCATGGTCGTGTAGTTTCGGTTTTTACATTCGCCGCACTGCAACGTGATGATTTCGCGCATGGTCCTTTACTCGAGTATCTCGGTGACGGCGCCGGCGCCGACGGTGTGGCCGCCTTCGCGAATCGCGAAGCGCAACCCCTTCTCGAGCGCCACCGGAGTGATCAGCTTCACTTCCACCGCCACATTGTCGCC
>JBAUEX010000225.1:0-3604 GCA_049678845.1 Candidatus Acidiferrales bacterium | reverse complement strand
GCTAACGATGATCGTCACAGCAAAGCAAACGCCCCAGGCATAAATGGCGCGGTCAAAATTCGCAGCCATTTCACTTCGGTAGACCAGCCAGCCATGCAGAGTTGCGAAATAATGCAAAGCGGCCGCGAGCGTGCCGCTCGCCAAGCCAAAGAAAGCGCCGTTTGATGTGGCGCGCTTCCAGAACATGCCAAGTAAAAACGTGGCGAACACGGGCGCATTCACAAATGAAAACAGCAATTGCAAATAATCCATGATGTTGTGGAAACTGAGCGCGACGTATGCGGCCAAGACGCTGAGCAAGACGCCACTGACGGTAGCGATGCGGCCCATGGTCAGATAATGTGCGTCGCTCGCCGCGGGGCGAATGTAGGACTGATAGATGTCGTATGTCCACACAGTATTAAATGCCGTGACGTTGCCGGCCATACCAGACATGAAACTCGCCAGCAAGGCGGTGATGCCGACGCCGAGCATTCCTGGCGGATAATAGTGCGCGAGCAGAAGCGGAAGGGCCATGTTGTAATCGACTTTCCCCTCGACGAGAAAGGCCGCCTTTGGCAACAAAACCCATGCCGCCATGCCGGGAATAATCACGAGAAAAGGAATGAACATCTTGGGAATCGCGGCGATCAAAGGAGTTTTTTGCGCGGCGGTCATGTCACGCGCGGCGAGGGCTCGCTGAATTACGAGAAAATCGGTGCACCAATATCCGAACGAGAGAACGAAACCAAGACCGGCGACCAATTGGAACCAATCCACGCCCATGGGATTGGCAGTCGCGTGCCCCAGATTGGCCCACATGTGCGTGAAGCCCGGGGGCATGCGCGCCTCGAGACCTCGCCAGTCTCCGGCATACGTGACACTGACGACCGCGAGCGGCAAAATGCCGAAAACGATCAGAAAGAATTGCAGCACTTCGTTATAAATCGAGGAGGTGAGGCCACCGAGAAAGGTGTAGACCAACACGACGACAGCTGACAGCAAAATCGTCGCGTGAATTGACCAGCCCAGCATGAGCTTGAAGACGAGAGCCATGGCGTAAAGATTGATGCCACTGGCAAGGATGGTCATAATGGCGAACGTAAACGCATTGAAGGCGCGCGTTTTCTCGTCGAAACGAAGCCGCAGGTATTCGGGTACGGAACGCGCGCGGCTGCCGTAATAAAACGGCATCATGCAAAGGCCTACGAAAATCATGGCCGGAATCGCGCCGAGCCAGTAGAAGTGTGTCGTGAGCATGCCGTACTTCGCGCCGCTGGCGGCCATGCCCATGACTTCCAGAGCGCCCAGGTTCGCGGAAATGAAGGCGAGTCCCGTGATCCATGCGGGGATTCGACGGCCCGAGAGGAAAAAGTCCATGCTCGTACGCATGGACTTCTTCAGCGTGAAACCCACGCCAAGCACGAAGGCGCAGTAGAGGCCGATGACTGCGTAATCAATCCACTTCAGGTGCATGGTGGCCGCTGAACCTCAAATATGAGCATGCTTCAAATCTCCGCAGTACCTACGCGGAATAGCAAACGATATCATTAGGTCGCGTTTTTGCCCCTACGATTTTGCGTCCGGGCCGAGCATGCCAAGAGATCTGGCGATTTGCAGCGGCGATAAGATAATGCGTGCTGGAATGAGAGGCATCCATGGGTCGAACTTGCGAAGAAAAAAGGATTGAACGGCATGCGCACGGATTGCTGACGCTATGAGCACCGCAAAACACGATCGCCGCGACTCATCTTCCCACGATCGCCCAGCGGCGTCCGAAATCCGTAGAGCCGTGATTCTAGCGCGTGGGTTGGGAAAACGAATGCGGTCGCCGGACGCGACGGCGCAGCTCGCGGCGGGTCAGATGCAGGCCGCCAACACGGGAATGAAGGCGATGATTCCGATGGGGCGTCCGTTTCTCGATTATGTGCTGAGCGCGCTGGCGGATGCGGGATTCCACCAAATCTGTCTGGTCGTCGGGCCTGAGCATACGGCGATTCGCGAATACTACCAGAGCATTTCTGCGCGTCGAATCGAGATCAGTTTTGCGATTCAGGACGAGCCCCTCGGAACTGCGAATGCGCTACTGACGGCGGAACGGTTTGCGGGGCACGAAGGATTCCTGGTGCTGAACTCGGACAATTATTATCCGGTCGATGTGTTTCGCGCGTTACGAACGCTTGGCGAGCCGGGATTGCCGGCATTCGAGCGAGAAAGTCTTGTGCGGGAAAGCGAAATTCCGCGCGAGCGCGTGCTTCGCTATGCGCTGCTGCAAATCAGCGCGACAGGATACTTGCAGAAAATCGTCGAGAAGCCCGACGACATGCCAGCGACCACTCGCGAAAGAGAAGTGTTCATCAGCATGAACTGCTGGCGATTTAACGCGAGCATCTTTCGCGCGTGCGAACAGGTAGCGCGCTCGACACGCGGAGAATATGAGTTACCGGAGGCGGTAGAGCTCGGGCTGCGTTCGCTCGGACTGCGTTTCAAGGCAGTTCCCTTCCATACGGGCGTGCTGGACCTTTCGCAGCGATCCGATATCGCGCAGGTGGCTCGGTGTCTGGCGGGCGTGAAAGTGAAACTGTAAATGAAAGGTAAATATCAGAAACCGTTGAGTGGGGTGATTCCCTTCCCTTCGACGCATTGGTAGAGCTTGCCGGAAGCCAAATTCTTATACTCTTCCGTTCTGCCCCTGGGCCAGGTGAGCACGACGCGGTCGACGCGGTCGACGCGATCTGGCTGGCCGAGGCCAAACGTCACAGCGAGTTCGGATTGCGACAAATAACTGGAGCCGCTTTTCACGAGGCGGGACTGGCTGGTATCGCCATGAAAGATTTGGACGCGTGCTCCGATGGCGTCGCGATTGGATTTGACGCCGGTCAGGCGAAAGCGAATGGCGCGATTGCGCGAAAGCTGATCGTTGCGAAAAAGATAAGCGGGGCCGTTATTCGTGGTCATCAATAGGTCGAGATCGCCATCGCGATCGAAATCGCCGTAGCACAAGCCGCGTCCGACTTTAGGCCGCTGAAACGCATCGCCCACTTCGGAAGCCACATCGCGGAATTTGCCTGCACCATCGTTCAGAAAGAGCTGGGGGGATTGTGCGTAGCCGACGTTGCCGCGAATGTTGCGCACGGTCTCGTCGATGTGTCCATTGGCGACGACGAGGTCGAGCGCGCCGTCGAGATTCATGTCGGCAAAGACGCAGCCAAAGCCCAGAGTATTTTTCGAGGGAAGCCCGACGCCGCTTTGCACGGCTACATCTTCGTACAAGCCTTTGCCGAGCGGCCCATAGAGGCCGACCATCTCATCGTCGAAGTTGGTGATGGCAATCCCGGGACGTCCGGAACCGTTGAAATCGCCCACGGCAACCCCCATGCCGGCGCGAGCTTTTCCGTCGTTGCTGAATGCGACGCCGGCTTCCACCGCGACGTCTTTAAATGTGCCATTGCGCTGATTGCGATAGAGCTTGTTAGGCTGCGTGTCGTTTGCAACCATGAGGTCCGGCCAGCCATCTGCGCCGTAGTCGAGCATCGCGACGCCCAGGGATTTGGAACTGGTATCGAAGATTCCGCTCGTTGCGGTGGCATCTTCAAATGTTCCGTTGCCGCGATTGTGAAACAGC
>JBAUEX010000224.1:0-10125 GCA_049678845.1 Candidatus Acidiferrales bacterium | reverse complement strand
AAATTGAATATTCGCGTCCAGAGTTTTCTGCTCTTGTTCATTCGTGTCCTCTCCCGTGTCTACGTGAACCGCATACAAGTCAGCGTCCATCCGGCGAGCCATTCGCGCGGCGCGGGCAATTAGGTATTGCGCTCTGGGGTTGGAGCTGATACATACAGCAATCCGCTCACGGACCGTCCAGCTTTCCTGGATATCCTTCAACTCCATGTAAGACTCCAAGCTACGATCCACTTGCTCGGCCACTTGGCGCAGGGCCAGCTCGCGAAGAGCGATCAGGTTGCCACGCCGGAAGAAATTCTTCAGTGCCTGCTCCACTTTCTCGCGGCCGTAAACGTCGCCGCGGCTCATCCGGTTTTGCAGCGCTTCGGGAGTCAAGTCCACCATGACGGTTTCCGTGGCGACCTGGAGCAACCAATCAGGCACCGTTTCGCGCACTGTGACTCCTGTGATCGAACGGACGGTGGGAGCGATGCTTTCCACGTGCTGAATGTTCACAGTCGAGAGAACATCAAGTTTCGCATCGAGGAGTTCGAGGACGTCTTCGTATCGCTTTCGGTATTTGCTGCCAGGTATGTTCGTATGAGCCAGCTCGTCAACGACCACGACTTGGGGATGACGGGCGATAATTGCGTCCACATCCATTTCCTCGAATACAGTACCCTTGTATTCGAGCTTTTGCCGCGGGACCGTTTCGAGTTGCGCCGCCAACTCGCCGATGGACTTGCGCCCATGTGTTTCCACGACGCCGACAACCACATCCTCATCGCGGCTGTGCCGCCGGATGGCCTCGCTCAGCATGCTATAGGTCTTGCCGACGCCCGGAGCGTAGCCGAGGAAAAGCTTCAGGCGGCCCTTTGTTTTTTCTTGTGGCGACGCTTCCGCGAGCCACTGCTCAGGAGTCTTCGGCATGTGGGTATTCTCTTCTACGGCGTCTGGGAATGCTAGACTAGAATGCCCTCGTGAAAAAGCGTTGGCAAACTCGCATCTGGCATTTCATCTTGGCGGTCAGCATTTCGCTGGCCATTACGATTGTACTCAATACGCTGCACGTCAATGCCACTACCGTCGCGCTAACCTACCTGCTGGCGATTTTGATAGTTTCGACAGCCTGGGGACTCGCCGTTGCGGTAGTGATGTCGGTGACGTCTGTCCTGGCATTTAATTTTTACTTTCTGCCTCCGGTAGGCACGTTCACCATCGCAGATCCACAGAATTGGATTGCACTGTTCGCCTTCCTGACCGTCTCGGTCGTCGCAAGCCACCTTTCTTCTCGCGCCCGGCAACGGACGGAAGACGCTTTTGCCAGACGGCGCGAGATTGAAAGGCTCTACAAGTTCAGCCAGCAATTGCTTGTGACTGGCAATGTCATCGAATTGCTCAATCGAATCCCATCGCAAATCGTGAACATCTTTGAGATGGGCGCTGCCGCATTGTTTCTTGCCGACAAGCAGAAAATATATCGTTCGGGCCCTGCCATTCCGCAGCTTGAACTCGAGAGACTGAAAGCGGTGATCGCCAGGGATGAGCCTGAAATTGATTCGACGAACAGTCTTTGTTTGATCCCAGTCCGCCTGGGGGTGCGGACCATTGGCAGCCTGGGCGTGTCGGGTCCGGTTCTCTCGCGACAAACGCTCGAAGCTTTGGGCAATCTGGTCGCCATCGCCATGGAGCGGGCGCGGGCCGTCGAGCAACTCGGACAGACCGAAGCGACGCGAGAAGGAGAGCGTCTGCGCACGGCGTTGCTCGATGCGGTCACACATCAATTGCGAACGCCGCTTACCCCAATCAAGGCTTCCGTGACGAGTCTGCTGTCGAATTCCGAGCTGAGCCCCGTGCAGCGGAAAGAACTCTTGACGATCATCAATGAAGAAAGCGATCGCTTGAACCGTCTTGTCGGAGAAGCAGCGGAAATGAGCAGCCTGGATGCGGGCGAGGTGGAACTTAGGCTAGAGCCACATTCGATTGACGAACTCATAGACAGCGCCCTCGAGCAGTGCAAAAGCGCGCTCGGAAACCGCGAAGTTCGGGTGAAAGTGGTCCCCAATCTTCCGCGCGTGCGGGTGGATCTGCTTCGCGCCAAAGAGGTGCTCGTGCATCTGTTGGACAACGCGCGTCAATATTCACCGCAGGATCAACCCATAACGATTAGTGCGGAGTCGAACGGCGATTTTGTGGTCACAAGTGTGGCCGACCGCGGCGCTGGAATCGACGATCCAGAGCGGAGCCTTATTTTTGAAAAGTTTTATCGCGGAAAAGATCAGCGTTATCTCGTGCAAGGGACCGGCATGGGGCTTCCCATCGCCAAAGCGATTGTCGAAGCTCACGGCGGTTCGATCAGCGTAACCAGCCAGCTCGAGCACGGCTCCGTGTTTTCGTTTTCCCTACCTGTGGAATACAAGAGAATGGGAGCGCAATGAAATCCGGTGTCATTCTCGTGGTTGACGATGAACCACAGATTCGGCGCGTAATGCGCACGACTTTATCCGCTGCGGGCTACACGATCGTCGAGGCGCACACAGGGGAAGAAGCTCTCGAACAAATCCGCAATGAACGTCCCGATCTGATTCTCTTGGATATGAACATGCCCGGATTAGGAGGCTTGGACACCTGCCGCGAAATCCGCGATACGAGTGACATTCCCGTCATCATGCTAACCGTGCGCAATACCGAACGAGACAAGGTGACGGCACTCGATGCCGGCGCCGACGATTACGTGGTCAAACCGTTCGCCACGCAAGAGCTTTTGGCGCGCATCCGGGCGGCCTTGCGCCGATCTCCCAGCAGCGAAACAATGCCTACCTTCGTTTCGAAGGACTTGCGCATTGATTTTGAGCGGCGCAACGTCGCTGTGCAGGGGCGGCCCGTCCGGCTCACACCGAAGGAATTCGATATTCTTCGGTTACTCGTCGCAAATGAAGGAAAGGCGGTGCCGCACCGAACTCTGCTGCAGACCGTTTGGGGCCCTGACTATGGCGAAGAGACGGAATACCTGCGCGTTTTTATCAATCAATTGCGCAAGAAAATTGAGCCCGATCCGCGCCGTCCGCGCTACATCCGAACTGAACCGTGGGTAGGCTATCGTTTCAAAGCGTCGAATGAAGGACCATACGAGAAGAATGACAATGAGGAATGAGCCTAATCAACGCTTTGCGCTGGATGCGTCCAAGTCTAAATTCAACTCCAGTACGTTGACCCTAGCTTCCCCGAGAAAACCAAATTGACGCGGCTTGGTGTGTTTTCTCACTAGCGCACGAACGGTGTCTTGATTCATTCCGCGCTCGCGCGCGACGCGCGGAATCTGGAACTCCGCGGCCGCGGGAGAAATATCCGGATCGAGGCCAGAGCCGGAAGCTGTTGCCAAATCGATTGGTACGGGGCTAGTTGGATTCTCCTGATGGAGCTTTTCTACTTCGGCTTCGACGTGATCGAGCAAGATTTTGTTCGTTGGTCCGAGATTAAGACTGCCAGAAGCCCCGCCGTCGTAGCCAGCCGTACCAGCGTCGGATGGCCGCGAATGAAAATATCCAGGAGCTGTAAACGGCTGTCCGAGCAATTTCGAACCGACCAACTGGCCGTGCGCGTAAATGAGCTCTCCATTTGCCTGTCGCGGAAATATCAATTGGGCAAGCACCGTTATGACGAGCGGATAAATAATTCCCAGAAGTACGGTGGTCGCAAGTGTCATCCGCAGCGAAATCAAGAGATTTTTCTTCACACGCGCCTCACGCAAGCCCAATGTGGGTAATGATCACGTCAATCAATTTGATTCCCAGGAATGGCACAATTACCCCGCCCAGTCCGTAGATCAGCAAGTTGCGGCGCAGCAAGGCTTCCGCGCCAATCGGGCGATATCGCACGCCGCGCAGCGCCAGTGGCACGAGCGCAATAATAATCAGCGCATTGAAGATCACGGCCGATAGGACAGCCGACTCTGGAGTGCGTAACCCCATAATATTGAGGACGCGGAGAACGGGAAACGCGCCCGCGAACATCGCTGGAATAATGGCGAAATATTTCGCAACGTCGTTTGCCACGGAAAAAGTGGTAAGCGAACCTCGCGTGATCAGCAATTGCTTGCCGATCTCGACGATCTCGATCAACTTCGTGGGGTTTGAGTCGAGGTCCACCATGTTGCCTGCTTCTTTGGCAGCTTGCGTCCCGGCGTTCATGGCCACGCCCACGTCTGCCTGGGCCAGCGCCGGGGCATCGTTGGTTCCATCGCCCGTCATGGCGACTAGTTTTCCCTTGGCTTGTTCCCTGCGGATAAGCGCCAGCTTGTCTTCGGGTTTCGCCTGAGCCAGGAAGTCGTCCACTCCTGCTTCGCGAGCGATTGCCGCGGCGGTCAGGGGATTGTCTCCCGTGATCATCACGGTGCGGATCCCCATGGCACGCAATTGATCGAATCGTTCCCGCATGCCGCCCTTCACGATGTCTTTAAGATAAATCGCGCCCAGAACGCGGCGCTCCTCCGCAACCAGAAGCGGCGTGCCGCCTGCGTTCGCAATCGTTTTTACGGCCTCATCTATCTCCGTGGGAACGCGGTTGCCACTCTGCGAAACGTACTTTGCGATGGCGTCAGGCGCGCCCTTCCGAATTTCGCGACCGTCCAGGTCGACCCCCGACATCCTGGTCTGCGCCGAAAAAGGGATGAAAACCGCCCCGCTGTGCGAGAGCACACGCCCCCGCAGATTGTATTTCTGTTTCGCCAGCACCACGATCGAGCGTCCTTCAGGCGTCTCATCGGCGAGCGATGCCAGTTGCGCTGCGTCTGCAAGAACCGCCTCAGAGATCCCCGAGGCCGCAATCAATTCTGTTGCCTGGCGGTTGCCGAGCGTGATGGTGCCGGTCTTATCGAGCAGCAAAGTGTCAATGTCTCCTGCCGCTTCCACCGCGCGTCCCGACATGGCCAGCACGTTACGTTGCACGACGCGATCCATCCCAGCGATGCCGATAGCCGAGAGTAACCCGCCAATTGTTGTCGGGATCAGGCAGACCAGTAGCGCAATCAGGACGAAGACCGATTGAGGCGAGCCCGAATAAATCGCCATAGGCTGCAGCGTGACAACCGCGAGCAGAAAAATAATTGTCAATCCGGCAAGGAGGATGTTGAGCGCAATTTCATTGGGCGTTTTCTGACGAGACGCGCCCTCCACCAGCTTGATCATCCGGTCGAGGAAGGTTTCTCCCGGATTCGACATGATCTTTATCTTCATTTCGTCGGAGAGCACACGCGTTCCGCCGGTCACCGCGGAGCGGTCGCCGCCAGATTCGCGGATTACAGGCGCGGATTCGCCCGTAATCGCAGACTCGTCCACCGACGCGACGCCCTCAATTACTTCGCCGTCGCCGGGGATAAATTCTCCGGCTTTCACGATGACGATATCGCCCGAACGGAGCCTGGAACCCGCCACGGTTTCAATGGATCCATCCTGGTTGATTCGGTGCGCCACGGTTTCTGAACGTGCCTTGCGTAGGGTGTCCGCTTGCGCCTTGCCGCGGCCTTCGGCCATTGCCTCGGCGAAGTTCGCAAAAAGGATGGTGAACCAGAGCCAGAGGGTGATCTGCAGCGAAAAACCAAATTCAGCCGTACGCAGAATTGCCGGGCGAAAGAGCTCCGCGGTGGTGACAACCGCGCCGACCTCAACCACGAACATAACCGGATTTTTTGCGAGCGTGCGCGGATTGAGTTTCAGAATGCAATCTCGGACCGCACCGCCTACAATTTCGATCGTCCACAGTGACTTCTTCTTGGAATTCGATATCTCGCTCATCGGGCCCTCAGAATACCTTTCCGGTGTTCATCAGCAGGTGTTCCAGGATCGGTCCCAAGCTAAGTGCGGGAAAGAAAGTGAGTGCACCCACCACTAAAATTACTGAAATCAGGAGCGCGGTGAAGAGCGGCGTCGTCACCGGAAACGTCCCGGCGGATGCCGGCACCAGCTTTTTTCTCGCCAGGCTTCCCGCGATCGCCATGATCGGAATCACAGAGATGAAGCGGCCAAGAAGGGTTGCGAAACCAGTCGTCGTGTTGTACCAGACTGAATTCCAATTGCCTCCGGCAAAGGCGGAACCGTGATTGCCGGTCGCTGACGTATAGGCATACAGAATTTGAGATAGACCGTGGGGTCCCGAGTTCGTAATGCCCGCGACCCCGAACTTTGAAATCACAGCGATTGCCGTGAACACCAGAATCGTCAGGGAAAAAATCAGCACAGAAAGCATCGCCATTTTTACATCGTAACTTTCGATCTTCTTTCCAAGATATTCCGGCGTCCTGCCCACCATCAAGCCCGCGATGAATACTGCCAGTATGATGAAAATGATCATCCCGTACAGTCCGGAGCCGACACCGCCGAAGACTACCTCACCCAGCATGATGTTGATCAGCGGTACCATTCCGCCGAGTGGCGTGAACGAGTCGTGCATCGAATTCACCGCGCCGCAGCTTGCGTCCGTCGTGACCACTGCGTAGAGCGCCGAATCCGCAATCCCAAAGCGCACTTCTTTGCCCTCCATGTTTCCGCGTGGCTGGATCGTGCTGGAACCGGAATGCATCCCGAGCAACGGATTTCCCCTGGCTTCTGCGGGATATAGGACCGCCACACCTGCCAGGAAGAGAATGGCCATTGCGGACCAGACCGCCCATCCGTGACGCCGCGAACCCGTCATGCGGCCAAGCGTGTAGGTTAGTCCTGATGGAATAGCAAAAATCAGAATGAGTTGTAAGAAATTCGTGAACGGCGTGGGATTTTCGAACGGATGCGCACTGTTGGCGTTGAAGAAGCCACCGCCATTCGTGCCGAAGATCTTGATCGCTTCCTGCGAGGCGACCGGGCCTTGTGCAATCACTTGGTCAGTGACCTTTTGGGTTGTCGTCTTGCCATCGCTGCCTGTTTGCTGAACTGTTTGAGGATTCACCAAGTGGGCGGCGTCATAAGGCTTTAAATTCTGAATCACTCCCTGAGAAACAAAAACCATCGAAACAATCAGGCAGGCCGGAAGCAATATCCACAGAAGGCAGCGGGTCAGATCTACCCAGAAATTCCCGATCGTTTCGGACTCGCGCCGCGCAATACCGCGAATCAGCGCAACCGCAAGCGCGATCCCCGTCGCGGCAGAAACGAAGTTATGGTAAGCCAGTCCTGCCATCTGCGTGAAATAACTCATCGTGCTTTCCGGGACGTAGGACTGCCAATTCGTGTTCGTTGTGAACGATGCGGCCGTGTCGAAGGCAAGGTCCGGGGCGACTGCCGCAAGCCTTTGCGGATTCCACGGGAGCCAGAGCTGGTCGCGCTGGATTAGATAGAGCAGCAGCATCGAAACAGCGCTGAAGAACAGCATCGCGACCGTGTATTCGGTCCAGTGCATTTCGCGTTTCTCGTCAGCGCCAGTGACACGGTAAATCAACCGCTCGATGGGACGCGCGACCGGATCAAGAAACGTTTTCTCCCCAGCGAATACGCGCGCCATGAAAACGCCCAGCGGTTTGGTTGCAGCCAGAACAATCAGTAAAAAAACGCCGATTTGCAGCCACCCGTTCGCCGTCATTCTCAGAACCTCTCCGGCCAGAGCAGCGCCGAAAGCAGATAACCCAGCAGCAGGGCACAAATTCCCAAGAGAACAATGTTTTCGAGCATTTGAGCAATCCTTACCGCAGCCGCTCGCATCCGCGGACGTATGCGATCGATACGATGAAGAAAATCAACGTACCCGCTATAAAAATCGCATCCTTCATTGCTTGATCCTCCTGCGCTAGAAGTTCGCTTCCCGGCCGCCCAGTCCGCGCTCTTATGTGCGGCGGGGAAGTGAATCAGAACCTCACAAGTATGGCCAGGTTCAGCCGGTTCTCAGTCTTGCGCAAGTCTGGTGACCACAGTCCTACTGATCCGCAACTCCCGGCTACGGCGGCTGAGCCATCCGAGCAGACGAATGAGGCCGGGTTTCCGTTATTGCCCCCGGGTGGCGTAACGCCACCCGGACCAGCAAAGTACGGCACGTTCGCCGCTCGGTGATCAAATTCCCACCGGAACGTAATGTACTGCTTGGGCATGTAGTCGAATGTCGCGGAAGCATCCCAGGCCTTGAAGCGGTCTCCGGGATTGCCAGTGAAGTACGGCGATCCGGTTACGGCTGTGGCGCCATTGATCGGTGGCAACAGCACAAGGTAACGTCCGGGATTGTTGATCTGTCCGCCGCCCGCGGTAAATCCGTATTTGTCCTTGTCGAACCAAAAGCGGTTGTAGATCATGTAGCCCAAAAAGCTCTGCTTTGGCCCGCCCTTCCCGCCGTGACAAGTTACTCCACCGCCATACTCGCATCCCGCGTCGCCAGTCAGCGAAAATGCAGCTTTATCCAGGGTTTTCTCCGGCCGATCGTAATATTTCACTTCCACGCTGTCGTCGGTGTGGAGGCGCGAGCGTCCCGGAACCCCAAGCGTGTCGGTACCCATGCCGTAGTTGTTGAAGACGAACGAGAGCCATCCGGTGGGGCGATATGCGATTTGGCCGCCGAGGCCGGGGAACTTGTTGAATCGGCCGTAGGATTGCCATCCGTTGATGAACCACGGCTCGATTTTCAATTTATCCGTAGGAAAAATTTGGACGCGAAGTCCATTGAAGAACCATGGCGTATTGGAAGAAACATAGGACGGCTGGTAGGCCCAGTTGTCATAATTGTAGTAACTGAAGAGCCCGATGTAGGACATGAAGATGCCTGCATCCACGTTGATTCCGTGCATTACGTCAAAGTGATAGCCGCCGTATGCTTCGGAAAGATAACGGTAAGCATTGGAAAGATCCCACTGGCCGCGCGAGGGGCTCGCATCGTTCCGCGGAGTCATCGTCGAATACATCCCGAATTGCGTCATCAACCTGCCGCGGACATTGTCATAGTGGAAGTCACCGCCAATGCCCAATTGCTGGATCTGAATTTCCTGCGTCCGGCCGCTTTCGGATGAACCGACCAGCGTGTCGTCCTTGGGATGGTTGAAATCATAGATGTAGGAAACGTCGGCGCGAAACTCGGGAGTAAACAGCTTGGTATCGAGCGGCGTGTCCTTCTCGCGTGAGTTTCCGTTGAGCCAGGTAAAATCAGCGAACGCAAACGGCTCCGATGCAGGTTTTTTTTCAGCCTTGGCGGCCACAGAAGCCGATTCCTCGTTCGCATCAGCCGTCACCGCAGGATCAAGCGTCGCCTGCGCGGACGCTTTGCTAGCCGATGCCCCGTCCGCACTCCCGTCCACTGCACCTGCAGGAACCGTATCGGCCTTCGCCTGCACGGGCAGCTTTACAGCTGTCGCTTCGCGGGCTTTCGACGGTTGTTCTTCCGCGTCCGCTTTTTTCAGTTCTGCTTCCAGCTCATCGATGCGTTTCCTCATCGCAGCGAGCTCTTCGAGAATGGCGGTTCGCTGGTCCGATGCGCTGGATCCCGACCCAGCCGGAGCCGGAGCCGGCGAACTGGCGCTTTGTGCAAAACATGGCATGGACCACAAGGTTGCAAGCACCACACAAAACGTTACCTGTGCCGCGCGAACGACTCGAAACCGGAACATGAAAGACCTCCCATTGCGCATGTGTCTCAGCGCCTGCGGCTTCGATCACGACAAAACTGAACAAATGTGTAAGCTAGAAAAGCGATTCCGGCCATGACGACACCCATGAACACCCAAGTTGAAACAGCCGTTGTGGTCATTTGCCCTGTTTTCGCCCACAACATTCTGAAACGGTAACTAATCAGGAGTTAGGAAGTCATAAGCAACGCGTAAAGATTTCCTAAGGGCTTCCAGATGCGGTGTATTGGTCTGTTTCGCGGTGCGGGGCATTCGACCATCACCGGGACGATGCGCTACACGCACACGAATCTTGAGTCAACGCGAGCGGCAGTGGAGAAACTGCTACATACTGAGTGTGACGGTATGCCCCAAAATGCGGCAGCCAAAAGCGGACTGTCACAAAATCGGGTCCTAAGCTACAATGCAACAAGAAGTTAATTCCGGAGAGGTGGCCGAGAGGCTGAAGGCGGCGGTTTGCTAAACCGTTGTAGGGACAAAATCCCTACCGGGGGTTCGAATCCCCCCCTCTCCGCCAGAATTTTTCATCCGTTTCGTCTCTGTGCTTTGGCGTGTTC
>JBAUEX010000223.1:0-3161 GCA_049678845.1 Candidatus Acidiferrales bacterium | reverse complement strand
AGGTGTATCACTGCCGGCCTTGCAGGAGCCATCCAGCGGCGAGCCACACCACCGGAGCGGCTAGAATCAGGCTGTCAATGCGGTCCAACATCCCTCCGTGTCCGGGAAGCAGCGCGCCGGAATCTTTCACGCCAGCGCCGCGCTTATATGCTGATTCTACCAGATCGCCCACCTGCCCCGCGATATTCGCCAGCGCTGCCGTCACCAGCCACGGCAGTGGACCAAACCGCAACCCGCGCGCAAAGCAATATCCAACGATCAGTGACCCCAGCAGATTTCCCGCGGCGCCTTCCCACGTCTTCTTCGGAGAAAGCGCCGGCGCCATCTTCGTTCGCCCTAGGAATTTCCCCACAAAGTACGCCAGCGTGTCGCCCGCCCAAACCATCGCCAGTGTGAAAAGCACCAACATCGAGCCTCGGGTTTCCTGTCCGTCCAACCGCACCAGATAACTGAACGGCAACGCCACAAAAATCAGCCCCGCCGCGCTCGCCCCGAGTCCCGGCAAGACATCAGCGAGCGGCACGCGGCTCATGACTCCGATGCATGCGCATCCCAACACAAACAGCAGAAGAATCACCTCGGGCGATTCATAGTTGCCCGCCAGCCCGCGAATCACCTCCGTATTTGGCCCGAGCCAACGTACCTGGGTAATTCCCAGCAGCCATTGCACGCCGAACAACCCCACGATGCAGACCATCGTCCATTTGCGAAACGCGCGCAACCCCATCCCCGCCGTCAGCTTGAAGAACTCCATCGTCGCCAGCAGCGCCACTGCCGCCGCGACAATCGCAACCACCCACGAAGGCGCCCAATACACGACCAGCAGCACGATGGGTATCAGGATTGCTCCGGTTACAATGCGTTTTAGCATCAGTTAGCGCGCACCGTTTCCCGTCTCGTGAGGTGAGCTCAACCCGCCGTACCGCCGTTCCCGCTGCTGAAAATTGATAAACGCCTCGAGCAATCTTTCCCGCGTGAAATCCGGCCACAACTCATCCGTGATGTAAAGTTCGGCATACGCAATCTGCCACAACAGGAAATTGCTGACACGCATTTCCCCGCTCGTGCGAATCAACAAATCCGGATCGGGCAAGCCGGCGGTATATAAATGATCCGAAATGGTCTCCTCATCCGCCTGGAACGCCGCGAGCCCATTCAGCCGCACGCGATCCAAAATCGAATTGAAGGCGTCCACCAATTCCGCACGCCCGCCGTAATTCAACGCCACAATCAGCTTCATTCCCGTATTCTGCGCCGTCAGACGCATCGCCTTCTCAATGTCCTTCTGCACCGCCTCGGGCAATTGCGCCGCGCGGCCTATCACCAGCAAGCGAATATTATTGCGATGAATGGACGACAGTTCTTTCTTCAGATACTCCCGCAGCAGCCGCATCAGAAAGTCGATTTCGGCCTTGGGCCGTCGCCAGTTTTCAAGCGAGAACGCATAGAGTGTCAGCGCCGGCACTTTCAGCCGCGCGCACGTTTCAATCACCTCGCGCGCAATTTTCACGCCTGCGCGATGCCCCGCGATTCTCGGCAAATGACGCCGCTGCGCCCACCGCCCGTTGCCATCCATAATGATCGCAACATGCCTCGGCAGGCGTTTCAAATCAATTTGTTCAAGAAGCGCCGCTTCCGCGCGGCTCGTGGACTTCAGTAGTTCAGTGGCTGTCACCAAATTTTACTCGAGGAAATACGGTTGAAAACGTAGCACAGCAGTACATGTCGAAGCAACCGCGCATGACGCCACGTGGCATCGTCACAATCAGCCCAATCCCGCGGCGCTTGGCTTGAAAATCGACACATATGCCAGCACCAGCGTCAGCACGATCATCGCGATGCTGATCGACCACGCGATCACATTAAATACGGTCCCATTCACGTGCTCGCCCATCAAGCTCCGCCGGTTCACCAGCAGTAAAATGAACACCAACACGATCGGCAGCCATATTCCGTTGCCCACCTGCGACAGAATCAAAATCTTCAACAGCGGCGCTTTTGGCAGCAAAATGATTCCCGCGCCAGCCACAATCAACGCCGTGTACAACCCGTAAAAAATCCGCGCATCACGAAATTTGTGGTCGATTCCCGCCTCGAATCCCAGCCCTTCACAAATCACATGCGCCGTTGAAAGCGGCAAAATAGACGCGGCGAATAGCGACGCGTTCAGTAGTCCGAACGCAAACAGTCCCGCCGCGAATTTCCCCGCCAGCGGTGTCAGCGCCTTCGCCGCGTCCGCCGCGTCGGCGATATGCGTGTGTCCCGAAGCGTGCAGCGTCGCCGCCGTGCAAACGATGATGAAGAACACAATCGCCATACAACTGATGCTGCCCACAATCACGTCCGTGCGCGCGTGCTTGTATTGCCGCGGGCCCACGCGCTTCTCTACGTATCCGGCTTGCAAGTAAAAAAATTGCCACGGCGCAATGCTCGTTCCGATCAACCCGGTCAACATCAACAGGTAAGCCGCGCTGCCGTGAATCTCTGGAATCACCAGCGAGCGCCCTGCCAGCAGCCAGTCGGGCTTCGCCAGAAATGCAGACGCCACGTACGACACATAAAACAGGCACGCCACCAAAAATATCTTCTCCACTTGCCGGTAGGTCCCGCGAATCACCATGATCCAGACCAGAATCGCCGCAATCGGCACGGCAATGTACTTGCTCACTCCAAAAATCTCCATCGCCGCCGCCACGCCCGCGAATTCCGCCACGGTGTTCGCCAGATCCACCGCTAGTCCCGCCACCATCACGAAAAACGTCGAACGAAACCCAAACTCCTCACGGATCAGGTCCGAAAGCCCCTTCCCCGTTACCACGCCCATACGCGCGCACATCTCTTCGCTGACGTACAGCGCAATCGCAATCGGAATCAGCGACCACAGCATCGCGTAACCGAATTGCGCTCCGACCACCGAATACGTCGCGATTCCGCCCGCGTCATTATCAACGTTCGACGTAATTAGCCCTGGCCCCACCACGGCTAAAAAGAGCGCCAGCCTCTTTTGCCAGTGCCGGCTCTGCCGGCGCACGTGCGCGCCCCGGCTGCGCCAGGCTTCCAGTCGTCCGCTGATGTCCGTCCAGTTCATCATCTATCTCAAGTTCTATCTCAACTTCTATTGCAGCTTCGCGTGCATGCGGCTCACGATGTCGTCCACCGTA
>JBAUEX010000222.1:0-3449 GCA_049678845.1 Candidatus Acidiferrales bacterium | reverse complement strand
GCGCATGTGCAGGACACGCTGAACCTGTACAGCGATATTCAGAATGACTCGCTGCCCGCGGTGTCGTTCGTTAAACCCAGCGGATTGGTGGACGGACATCCGGCGTCGTCGAAACTGGACCTGTTCGAAGGCTTCACGAAGAAAATCGTGGACATGGTGCAAGCGAACCGGAAGCTGTGGCACGAAACGGCGATCTTCGTTACGTTTGACGAAGGCGGCGGATATTACGACTCGGGATATGTGCAGCCGCTGGATTTTTTTGGCGACGGCACGCGAATTCCACTGATCGTCGTTTCGCCGCGTACGAAGGCCGGATATATCTCACACGAATACGCCGACCACGTTTCGATTTTGAAGTTCATCGAGGCGAACTGGAACCTCCCGCCGATCACGGGCCGCAGCCGGGATAACTTGCCCAACCCGGTTGCGGATCAGCGCGACCCGTACGTACCGACGAACAGTCCGGCGATAAGCGACCTGATGGACCTGTTCAACTTCCAGAATGGTGATCATGGTGGAAATGGCGGTCATTAGTCGGGCGGTTTGGAGCTGTTCGCGGCTGTAGTAGCAGGGTGTCTCTGGCGCCGGCGACTCTCCCCAGCGCCGGCACCAGAGATGAAATTATTGATTCCACTGACTTTATTGCGAGTTTGCCGCTTTCCCCTTGGGCAAATGCCAAGCCACAGCAATTTCCATCTTCGCGCGGGCCTCCCGTAGGGCAGATTCGAACTTCGGGGAGCGCAGCGTCTCGGCGGCAGCCAGCAACGTTTGCCGGGGATCGTCTCCCGGCGCGCGGCCAATGGCCCAGCCTATCGTCTCAATCTCGGCGGTGTGAATTTCCTTTGTTGCGAGATCCACTAATGCCTTGAGGTCCCGCAGGGCTACGTGTGCTTCACGCGTGATTAACGCTCCATGTTGCAATTCGGTGGGTTCGGCAGCCATGATTGCACTCCTTAAGATTTATTGGTCGGGGAGGCGGAACATACACCCAAAGCGGGAGCAAGTAAATGGCCTGTCGAAAACCCGCGAAACGCGCCAAAATCAGGCGAAGAGCCAGTCCACGCCGCCCTTGCGTCGGCGAAAAAGACTTCCGGGCGGCCGGGAAAGTGATACAACAAAGACACGTCGCGCACGGCTGATTTCGCCCAGCACGTGCAGCGAAGGCATGGACAAACGCGATTACACTTCCTCCGCGTTGTCGCTGCTGTGGTAGCATCTGGCTTACACCTGCCGGATGGATTTTTCGCTCAACTCGGATCAGAAGATACTCCGCGACACGGTGCGGCAGTTCATGGAGACGGAGATGCGTCCCGTGCTGCGCGCCTACGAGCGTGAGGAAAAATTCCCCGCGGCGGAGCTGCGCAAACTCGGCGAACTCGGCTGCTGCGGCATGCTCATCCCCGAGGAGTGGGGTGGCGCGGGCATGGACACGGTCAGCTACGTGGTGATGCTCGAAGAAGTGGCGCGCGTGTGCGCTTCCACGGCCGTGACGCTGAGCGTGACGAATTCGGTCGTCGCCGTGCCAGTGTGGAAGCACGGCGCCGACGAGCAGAAGAAAAAATACTTGAAGCGCCTGGCGAGCGGAGAAATCCTCGGCTCGTTTTGCTTGACCGAGCCGCAGGCAGGCTCCGACGCGGCCGCGATTCAAACGCGCGCCGTGCGCGACGGCGATTTTTACGTTTTGAACGGAACGAAAAGCTGGGTGTCGAGCGGCGCGCACACGGGCGTTTACATAGTGTTTGCGAAAACGGACCCCGCCGCGGGCGCAAAGGGCGTGACGGCGTTTTTGGTCGAACCGACTTTTCCGGGATTTCGCGTGGCGCGTTATGAAGATAAGATGGGGCTGCGCATTTCGAAGTCGGCGGAAATTTCGTTGGGCGATTGCCGCGTGCCGGTTACGAATCGCATCGGCGAAGAAGGGCAAGGACTGAAAGTCGCGCTCGAAGCGCTCGATGGCGGGCGCGTGGGGATTGCGGCGCAGGCGGTGGGGCTTGCGCAGGGCGCGTTTGAAGCGGCGGTGAAATACGCGAAGCAGCGGCGCGCGTTTGGGAAAACAATCTCCGAGTTTCAGGCGATTCAGTTCATGCTTGCGGACATGCAAACGGAAATCGAGGCGGCGCGCGGGTTGATGTACTACGCGGCGTGGCTGCGCGATCAAGGAGGATCGCATCGCGGGGCGCAGGCGTCGCGCGCGAAACTCTACGCCAGCGAAATGGCCAATCGCGTGTGCGCCAAGGCGGTGCAGATTCACGGCAGTCAGGGATATTCGCGCGAAAGCGACGTAGAAAGATATTATCGCGACGCGCGCGTCCTGACGATTTACGAAGGCACCAGCGAAATCCAGCGCACGGTCATTGCGCGCGATCTCTTGAAGGCAGGCGGCTAGCGAATTTCGTAGGGCCCTGCTTGCTGCGCCCGACGGTGGAACAGGCCTGGTGCGCGTCGCTTTTCGTTGTCGTTCCGAGGAGCCAAGCGACGAGGAAATCTGCTTTTGAAGTGAAGACGCAGGTCGGTGCAGTCGGAAGCTCAAGACGAGGGAAACGGTTCAATAGCATAGAATCTCCACAATGACCGACAACACTCGAAAACCAAAGCGCAAGCGGGTCCTGAGCGGGATGCGGCCCACGGGACGCCTGCACATCGGGCATTACTTCGGTGCGCTGTCGAACTGGCTGAAGATGCAGAATGCCCGCCTGCCCGATGGTTCGCCGGAATACGAATCGTTCCATTTCGTCGCCGACTGGCACGCGCTGACAACGCATTACGCGGATAGTTCGCAGGTGGCGACGAACACGCTCGAAGTGGCGACCGACTGGTTGGCGGTCGGCCTCGACTCGCGAACACATGACAACGTCACGCTGTTTATTCAGTCCGCCGTGCCTGAGCATGCCGAGCTGCATCTGTTGCTGTCTATGATTACGCCGCTGTCGTGGCTCGAGCGCGTCCCGACGTACAAAGAGCAAATCGAGAATTTGCGCGAAAAGGATTTGGGTACGTATGGCTTCTTGGGTTATCCGCTGCTCCAGAGCGCCGACATCGTCATGTATGGCCTGCCCGCCGTGGCGGGAGAACCGGGGAAGCAGTTGTTGGTGCCCGTGGGAGAAGATCAGGCACCGCATATTGAGATGACCCGCGAGATTGTGCGGCGGTTTAACGGGGCTTTCGGCCTGGTCATCGACGACGCGGTTGCGGAAGCTCTCCAGAAGGATCTTCAACTGAATACCGTTGCCCGCGACGCGGTCGGCGTCTTTGAAAGTGCGTCGCGAGGGCTTGCGAGAACCCTGTCTGAAACGAAAGAGCGCATCCGTTCTTCAATTCTTGAGGCAGGCTTCAAGAACTTTGTCGAGCAAAATCCAGATTGGGCGGACTACGTTCACCAAGAAGAACTTCTGCAGGAACCGGATGTGATTTTGACGGAAACGCCGCGCGTGCCCGGTACGGATGGGCGC
>JBAUEX010000221.1:0-3895 GCA_049678845.1 Candidatus Acidiferrales bacterium | reverse complement strand
ATCTATTCCTTCGTGCATTGATGCCATGACCGTCGAAAATCAAATGGGATAATCTCAGCCGAAGATCAGGAGATAGTCAGATGAAATGGTTCCACGAATGGGGATGGTTCTACAGGCCGGTGGCTTGGCCGGGTTGGCTGGCGCTGACCTTGACCGTGGCTTTCTGCCTGCAGGTGTTTACGGCCATTGATCGACACTCGCATTCGGCATCTGACACGCTCTATGGCATTTTTCCATTCTGGGTGTCGGCTGGAACTCTGTTGGGCTGGGTGGCGTCGCGGACTTCGAAGCGGGATCGCTGACGTCAAGCTTGCCTGCGCAAAACGCTGTGGCCGAGTATTGGTCTGACCTGAGGAATTAAAATCCCCGAGAGAGGACGGTCCTTACGGCGGGGATGAATCTCCGCCCTGCCATAGCACGCAGACTCCGGCCTCCTGAAAAACCGAATTCTTCAGCAACTTGCCGAGAGACGAACGGCTAGCTGTGAGCGGTGCGGTGGCGTTCGCGAGCCATGGCGAAGGCGCGCTTGACGACGCGCCTGGCTTCGGTGGTGAGATTAAAACGATCGAGTTCGTCTTCGGTTGACCAGGCGACGTCGGTGACATCGCTGCCTGCCTGGCCGTTCCCGGCCTTTAGCTCACAAAAATAATCTAGAATCACGAAATGATATTGCGGAGGCTGATTGGGAAGGCGCAGGACTTTCTCATAAATCTCAATCAATTCGAGAGGGTGGACCTGGACGTCCGCTTCTTCCATCAGCTCGCGTTCAATGGCCTGTGCGATTGTTTCGCCAAGCTCAAGGATTCCGCCGGGAATGGACCAACGGCCCTCGAGAGGCGGATGCGCCCTGCGAATGAGGAGCACACCTGCGGCGGAAACGACGACTCCGCCGACGGCGATAACCGGACGCTCGGGATATTCCCTGTTCTCCACCAAACACGCCCCCCGCAGCATTATTGCTTCACACGGACGTTATATAATACGCTCTCTGTTGGCCGATTATACTGGGAAGGAGGGGGTCCCGTGGTGAGATGCCCGGAATGCGATGCCGAAATTGACGTGGATGAAGACGAAGTAGAAGAAGGCGAGATCCTCACCTGCCCGGAGTGCGATGTGGAACTGGAGGTGCTGCAGGTCCATCCCGTCCACGTGAACGTGATCGCCGACGAGGATGAGGACGAAGAAGAAGTGCTGGCCGTAGACGGCGGAGATGATTTGGAGGAGGACGAAGAAGAATCGGAAGAAGAAGAGCCCGAGGAATAAAACCGCGGCTGCATCTATTTTAGGGGCTATCGTCATCTAACCACTGTCAAGAGTTCGAACCACCGATTTCGCGCGTGGAATCCACCCGAAGGAGAACCAGGTTGAGAACAACTCGGATTGCGCCTTCCGTAGTGCTTCTGCTGGCGATCATGGCGGTTTCGGCTGCGACGACGCGGGCACAGAGCGAGCGCGATCGTTCTCAGCTACGCACGGTCCACGGCAGCGTGATGGATCACAGCGACAACCCGATTCCCAACGGTGTTGTCTACCTGCTGAACAAAAAGACGCGCGCGGTGCGCACCTACATCGCAGACCCTCAGGGACATTATCAGTTTACCGGCCTCGACCCGAACGTGGATTTCGAGATCCATGCCGAATACAAGCATCACAAATCCGCTCGCCGCACGATTTCCAGCTTTGATGATCGCCGCGACATTGAAATTAATCTGACCGTCGCGACAGATTAGAATCCAGCACCTATCTCGTAAATGCCTTGATTGAGCATCCTCCCGACCTCAGGGGTTGAAACCTCTGAGTTTTCCGATCTTCTCGGCACGGCTGAAGCCGTGCCCTGACAAGGGGCGCCTATGAGAGGAGTTCCGCGTCCGTACTCATTACACGGAGATGGGCACGCGCATGAGCTTGTCAGGGCGAACCGGCGGCGCGGAGGATTGCTTGCAGACTCCGCTCGACGTCGCCGGGCGTGGTGGCCCAGGAAGAGACACTAATGCGCATGGCGGCGCGTCCGTGCCAGACGGTGCCGCCGCACCAGCAAGTGCCTTGGCGCTGGAGCGCGGCGATGGCGTGGCGAGTTTTTTCGTCACTGCCAAACGAGACGAGAACCTGATTGAGGTTCACTTCATTCAGGATTTCGTAGCCCGCCGCACGAAGACCTTCAGCGAAGCGCGTTGCATACTGACACAGGCGTTCAATTAAATCGGCAAGGCCAGAGCGGCCCAGGGAGCGGAGAGCAGCCCAAATTTCCACTCCGCGGGCGCGGCGGGACATTTCTGGAGTGAACTGATTCGGCTCGCGTTTTTCTCCTCGCACAAGATACGCGGCGTTTACGGACATGGCGGCGCGCAGGTGCTCAGGGCTGCGCACGAAAGCGATTCCTGAATCGTAGGGGACGTTGAGCCATTTGTGCGCGTCAGTGGCCCAGGAATCCGCGTCGGCAACTCCGCGCAACAGGTGAGCGCGGGCCGGAGCCGCCGCAGCCCACAGACCGAATGCGGCGTCTACATGCACCCATGCGCCTGCAGCGTGCGCGGCGCGGCAGATTTCCGCTGCGGGATCGAATGCGCCTGAGTTCACGTTGCCAGCTTGAAGAGAAACGATGGTTGGCCCGGCGATTCGCGGGAGCGCATCGGCGCGCATGCGGCCCTGGGCGTCGGCTTTCACTTGAACAACGCGTTCGCGGCCGAGCCCAAGCATGGCGAGCGCCTTGAGCGCGCTGACGTGGACTTCTTCACCGACGATTACCGTGATCGGCGGCGCGCCGAAAAGTCCCTTTGCCTCGACATCCCAACCAACCTGCGCGAGGACGGCGTGGCGCGCCGCAGCGAGCGCGGTGAAGTTGGCCATGGTTGCGCCGGTGACGAATCCGCCAGCTGTGCCGGGCGGCAGGCCAAAAAGCTGCACGAGCCACTTGAGGGCAACGGTTTCAATGGCTGAGGCAGCAGGCGAAAGGGCTTCAAGGCCCGCGCATTGATCCCAAGCACAGGCGAGCCAATTCGCGGCGACGGTGACGGGAAGCGCGCCTCCTGTCACAAAGCCAAAATAGCGCGGGCCAGCGGTGGCGACGGTTGCGGGCGAGCCAACTTCATCGAGGAACGCGAGCACATCGGAGGGATCGGTTGGATTTGCCGGAAGCGGCGCGTCCCATTTGGAGAGATTGGCGAGATCTTCGGGCGAGGGAAAAACGCGGCGTTCTCCGATTGTTTTCAGATAATGAAGCGAACGGCGTGAGGCATCTTCAAGCAGCGACTGCGTCTTGGAATCCAACTTTCGTCCTTTCCGCACGGCTGACCGTTCAACAGATTCTTGATTCAGCTAATGCTCCAAAGTTCCGAGCCTAACTTCTGTTATAGCTGGCGCTATAGCGCGTGTCGAGTAGGTTGGAGCAATCGCATTCAATGCGTATGGGCAGGGAGATGCGACGGGGGGATCTGTGCAGCGGCGTTTTGCGGCGCGAGAGCGAAAACCGTGCAACTGCCGGCGGGTTGGCCCGTGACGCCGAGTGCTGCGTTGAGATACTGAACTGCGGCGTCGCGCTGCGGCGAATCGAAAACCACGACAGCGGAAAGATGCAAACGGTAAATCGTCGCGGGAATGGAAGGACGGTCCTTAGCAGGATTGACGGGAGTGTGATAGGTGCCCTGCAAGGACATCAAGGAGCGCAGAAGCGGAAGGTCGTAAAACTCGTGCCAGACATCGCGCGGAACATAAGACAAGTAGCCGTCGACGAGAGCGAAGCGTCCACCGTCGGTGAGTTGCATCCACATAGCCTTTTGGACGTAGGGCCACTGTTGGAGAGGGAAGGTGAGGACTGCGCCGCGTTGTGCGCTTGCCGGTAAGGTGCAGCCTTGCAGAAGGCCTGTGGCATCTGAAGGCGCGGCGGGATCGGAGATGG
>JBAUEX010000220.1:0-6399 GCA_049678845.1 Candidatus Acidiferrales bacterium | reverse complement strand
CTGCGAAACAGAGCCCGGCTCGAGTGTAAAGTTCAGCGTTGAGGTCTGGCCCACGATCAACGATGTGGATTCGACGGTGATGGTCTTAAAGCCCGCCAGCGTGACTTTAAGCTCGTAGTTGCCGGCGGGCAGCAAGTCAAAGCGATACAAGCCTGCGCTGTTGGACTGCACGGTACGCACGGCGCCGGTATCTTTGTTGGTCAAAGTGATCTGCGCATTGGCGACAACAGCTTGCGACTGATCGACGACCGTGCCGGTGAGCGATGCGCTCGCCGTAGCCTGCGCGAAGGCGCTTCCGCAGAAAAGTCCAATGCTAAAGATGAATAGAAAGAACACTCCGAACAGCTTCTTCATTTCGTCCCTCCACTAAATATAAACGCCGGTACGGGCCGTCGTAAGCGCGCGTAGATTGCGTGCGCGTTGCGACCGCTCAGGCGAGTCGACGATTGTCGGTGCGCCTCAACGGTCTGAAACGAGGAAACTGCATTCCAAGAGGCGAATTGAAGAGAACGTCAGCTGCTACCAGCACCCCCAAGTCACTACTGATTCCCGTGCACTCTGTGTACCAAAATTAGAACTATTCGACAAGTGGAATTTAATTTGCACAAAATACAGACAATCGAATCATGACGAAATGATCAGAGGATCTTGGCAACGGTGGAGGGTGCTCCCATAAATCGTAGAGATACGTGAAACGATAGCACCACTCTTGGGAGTGGGGGGGGCGTGCTTGCTACGCCAGCGCGGCAGCTTGTTCGCGGATGCGGCGCCAGGCGCGCTCGACGTGGCGCAATTCGGTGGCGGTTTGTCCGATGCAGAGGCGAAGAGTGAACTTGCCATCGAGTTTCGTGTGCGTCAAATACAAATCGCCACTTTGATTGAGGCGATCCATGAGGGATTGGTTGATGGCGTCGCCACCGCGATGGCGGAAGCAGACAAGATTCAAAGGCGCGGGCGCGGCGAGTTCGAATTGGCCATTATTTTGGCTATCGTCGCGAACCCAGGACGCGAACTGCCGCGCGAGTTCGACGTGACGGCGAACGTGATGGTGCAAACCTTCGACGCCGTAGTGGCGAATCACGAACCATAATTTCAGCGCGCGAAAACGGCGGCCGAGGGGGATGTGCCAGTCGCGATAATCGATGACCGCGCCGGATTCGGTGGCCTGATTGCGAAGATATTCGGGCAGGACGCTCATGGTGTTGATGAGGGCTTTGCGATCGGCGACGTAAAAGCAATCGCAATCGAAATTGGTGAACATCCATTTGTGGGGATTGAAACAATAACTGTCGGCGAGTTCGAGGCCGTCGTGAATCCAGCGAAACTCAGGGCAGAGCGCGGCTGTGCCGGACATGGCGGCGTCAACGTGCAGCCAGATTTCGTGTTCGCGGCAGATTTCGCCGATGGCGCGCACGGGATCCATCGCGTTCGAGGAAGTGGTGCCGACGGTGGCGGAGATGAAACAGGGAATCCGATGCGCGGCGATGTCACGTTTAATTTGCGCGGCGAGTGCATTGGGTTTCATCGCGAAATTTTCGTCCACGTCGATTAGGCGCAGATTTTCGCGGCCGAGGCCGGCGATCTTCACAGCCTTCTCAATGGAGGAGTGCGCCTGCGAAGAAGTGTAGGCGACAAGCCGGCCGTCGCAGCCGCTTTCGTTTGACGCGAAGTTTGTGGCGCGTTCGCGGGCGGCCAGCAGCGCGCAGAGAGAAGAATTCGACGCGGTGTCCTGAATCACGCCGCCGCCGTCGCTGCTCGACAAGAACTTTTCCGGCAAGGCGAGCATCTGGACCAGCCAATCGAGCACGTGCGTCTCTAGTTCCGTGCATGCGGGGCTGGTGGCCCAAAGCATTCCCTGGACGCCGAGGCCGGCGCAAAGCATTTCGCCCATGATGGAAGGGAAAGAAGTATTCGACGGGAAAAATGCGAAGAAATAGGGCGACTGCCAGTGAGTGATGCCGGGAAGAATGAGGTTCTCAACATCTTTCAACATGATTTCGAACGGCTCGCCCTGCGCCGGCGGATTTTTCGGAAGCGAAGCGCGGATTTGGCCGGGCTTCACGGTCGACATCACGGGAAGCGATTCGACGTGCTCGTAGTAATCGGCGATCCAGTCGACAACAGCCTTGCCGTGGCGGCGGAACTCCTCCGGCGACATGTGGAAGTTCGGTTTTTCAGGCATGTGCTTCACGTTGCTCGAGCATGCGGCTAGAGGGCAACTTCGTGAAGGGCTTCGCCGGCGTAAATGCGCTTGACGACTTCCTCGATAGGCTCGTCCTCAATCAGCAGATCACGCACTTCGACGGTGTTGAGAATCTGGCGGATCAAATCCGAGGTGGAAACTTTCACGCGGTCGAAGCGAATGCGATAGGTGAGCTGATCGACCTGTTCGAGATCGAGACCATCTCGGGAGATGGATTGCACGCGCGCGAGTTGCTCGGAATCTTTCACGGCGAATTTGATCTGCTTTGTACGCAATAATTTTTGCTTGAGCAAATCGAGAGGGCCGTCGTAGAGCAAGCGGCCATGATCGATGATCATGATGCGGCGGCAAAGCTCTTCGATGTCGTCGAGATCGTGCGTGGTGAGCAGCACAGTGGTTTGAAATTCGCGATTGATGGCGCGCAGGAATTTGCGAATCTGATCTTTGGCGACGACGTCGAGGCCGATAGTCGGCTCGTCCAGGAAAAGCAGCGGCGGATTGTGCAGCAGCGCGGCGGCCAGGTCGCAGCGCATACGCTCGCCGAGCGAGAGTTTGCGCACAGGTGTGTACAGATAATCCTGAATGCCGAGGATCTGATTGAATTTGTCCATGCGCTCGCGGAAGTCGCGTTCGGAGACTTCGTAAATGCGGCGCAGGAGCTTGAAGGATTCGACGACGGCGATGTCCCACCAAAGTTGTGTGCGCTGGCCGAAAACGACGCCGATGGTTTTCACATATTGGCGGCGTTGCTTATAAGGAAGGAAGCCGTTGACGCGCGCTTCGCCGGAAGTGGGCATGAGAATTCCGGTGAGCATCTTGATGCTGGTGGATTTGCCGGCGCCGTTTGGGCCGATGTAGCCGACCATTTCACCGCGCTCGATTTCGAAGCTGACCTTATCGACGGCATTGACGGTCAGATAGTCGCGGACGAAAAGATTTTGAATCGAGCCCAAGACGCCTTCACGGCGGCGAAAGGTGCGAAAGTCTTTCGAAAGTGCGCGGACATCTATGAGCGAGCCGTCGGCCATTGCGCCAGCGATTCTAGCACGGAGTGTTTCCTTCACAGGGAGCGTGTAGCAGTTCCTCTGGGGATACGCGATCCGCGGTTTGCTTGGATTTGTGGCTAAGTGCGGAACAGGACGTCTTCGCGGTTGAACATGCGCACGGCCGCGGCGAGGCCGAGCGCTGCGTAAACGCAGGTCATACCGAAAACCGCGGCCATCATCGACCAGTGATAGGTGCCGGAAATGATTTCTTTGCTTACCATGCAGGTATTCAAGATGGGGATCAATGCGGTCTTCCAATTCAACTCGACTCCCGGTATTGTGCCGATCATCGCCGGAACGATCACAAGGAAGACAAGAGGTGAAACATACGTTTGCGCCTCGCGATAACTTTTCGCAAGAAGCGCGACGGCCAGCAAACCTGCGGCGAACAGAACAGCGAGAGGCAGAATCAGAACGATGACGGCCACCACTGAGCCTGGATCGATTGAGAACTGAAGAGAAGAGCCGGCCGCGGCCACCATCGAGTTCTTGAAATGCGCAAAGGAAACACCCAGCGAAAGTATGGACAGCGCAGCGGTGACGACCGACGCTGTGACGATCATCAGGAATTTTCCAAACACGAGATCGGTGCGCGAGACCGGGCTCGATAGGATCGTTTCCATGGTGCCGCGTTCTTTTTCGCCAGCCGTCAAATCCATCGCCGGGTACATCGCGCCCGTAAAACAGAAAATGATAATGAAATAGGGAATCAGCCCCCCGAACATTGCCGCGCCGACTTTTGAAGGAGGTGCGACGTTCCTCGATTCGACGGTGAACGGTTCAAGCAAGCTGGTCGGTACGCCGCGGGCGGCAAGCGCGGCGCGAGCAACGCTATCGCGGTAATTATCAAAAAAATTCTCCAATTTGGTGTTGGCGATCTCCGATGCTTCATCGCTCTGGTAGTAGCCAATGGAAATCTGCTGCGGATGGCCGTTGAAGATCGACGCGTCAAAGCCTTTCGGAATCTGAACGAGCGCGCGAATCGTTTTATCGGAGACTTCCTCTTTAGCGTCGGCCCGAACGGGGATGATTTTGACGCTGGCAAAACCCCGAAGTGCCGCCATGACTTTCGGCGAATCCTCGCCTCCCTGCACCATGATGGTGGCGACTTCCCTCCGCGCTTGACCCGCGAAATGGGCCTGGACGTATCCGACGACGAGAAATAACAAAGGGAAAGCGACGACCGGGATGATGACCATGGAGCGAATCGTGCGCTTGTCGCGGAGCATGTCGCGGAGCTCTTTGCGGTAAACGATCAGGGAATTGCGCAAGTTCATCGTGAGTCTCCCGAGACATCGACGAAAATTTCTTCCAGGCTTTGCTTGCGGTAATTCTGGCGCAACTGCTCGAGCGTGCCTTCGGCGCGCATGCGGCCGTCGTGAATGATGCCGATGCGGTCGCAGAGTTTTTCGACTTCAGTCATGACGTGCGTCGAAAAGATCACGGTTTTGCCGCGGTCGCGGCACTGACGAATGAAGTCGGTGATGGAGCGAGCAGCCATGACGTCCAGGCCGTTGGTAGGTTCATCGAAAATCATCACGGGCGGGTCGTGGATGAGCGTGCGGGCGATGGAAACTTTCTGTTTCATGCCGGTGGAAAGCTTGGCGCAACGGCGATCGCGAAACTCGTCCATGTCGAGGGCTTTGAATAATTCGTTCGTGCGGCGCTCGATGGTGGGCGAGTCGAGACCGAAAAGCTGGCCGAAATATTCAACTGTCTCGGCAGCGGTCAGGCGATCGTAAAGAGCCGTTGCTGTGGAAAGAAAGCCGACGTGTGCGCGAACTTTTTGGGGCTCGCGAACGACGTCGAATCCGGCAACATTGGCTGTACCCGAAGAAGGTGAAAGGATGGTGGCGAGGATGCGCAGAGTCGTCGTTTTGCCCGCGCCATTCGCGCCAAGAAGGCCGTAAATTTCGCCCGGCTTGCAGGTGAAGCTGACGCTGTCGACGGCATGGATGTCGCCGCGCTTTTTATCCTTGAAATTCTTGCACAGCTTGACCGCTTCAATCATCGGCTGCCTCTGCTACCTTGCATACGGGGGAAGCACCGGAATGTTACACGGAGCGGCGTGATTTTCTGCGAAGAAAGTTTCCGGCGGAGCGCTTCAGTGCTGGGCAATACCCGAAGCCGGGGCTTTACGAAACTATTTGGTAATCGAGGCGGCGATTTGATTCAGAGGATTGGGGTGAGCGACGGGATTTGAACCCGCGACCCTCGGTGCCACAGACCGATGCTCTACCAGCTGAGCTACGCTCACCAGCGTGGAGCAATGATAACACGCAGATGCGGGCGATAAAAGACCGCGCAAATCACGGTCAGTTGGGAATTTCTTCGGGGAATTCCGCGAAAGATGCACACGAAGGAAAGCTGAAACGATGTCGCGCAGCGAAGTTCAGTTATGATTTTTGGGACGGAAGGGAATGAGGATGGCTGCCGCTTGCGGCGAACGCCTCTTGTTGAGTTGTGAGCGCGCATAGTCGGCCCACGGTCCATTCGACTGGTGCTGAAGATAGAGTATCCAGTGCTGCAGAGCGAGTTGCTTGTCACCGTGCTTTTCGTAGGCAGAGGCGAGATTAAAATGCGCGTCGGCGTGGCCGGGCTCGATTTCGATGGCGCGCGATAAATGCTCGACGGCTTTCTCGAACTCGCCAATTTCGTCCAGAATGCAGCCGAGATTGAAATGGCAGACGGCGTTCCGCGGATCAAGAGTAAGCGCGGTGCAAAAAGAATTGCGCGCGTTCTCCAATTCGCCGAGTTGGAAGAAAAGGCAGCCTAAATTGATGTGCGGCTCGCACCAATCCGGCTGCAATTCAATCACGCGGCGGTAGAGGCGCATGGCTTCTTCGAGTTTTTCGGGATGAGCTTCAGATTTCAGCGCCTGCTCAAACAGATCTTCGGCGGTTCGGGAGTCCATCTGGCGAAGGTTAGCTGCGCTCGCGAAAACGTGATAAGGGAGGAGAAGTTGTCCGGTCAAAGGCTCGATGGCCTGACTTTCCGTGCCGGGAGGAATTGCCGCGATCTGCCGGCCGCTTGGGAATAGCTGCAATTCGCCAATCGGCGTCGCGCGTTGACCGCGTTCGTTGCGCAAAATGGCGACGACGCGGCAGACCGATTTCGCGGGAATTCGCCGCTGCGTGATTGCCTTGATCG
>JBAUEX010000219.1:0-4815 GCA_049678845.1 Candidatus Acidiferrales bacterium | reverse complement strand
ACCATTATTCCTCAGAAAATAGCCTTAAATCGTTTCAGTGGCCGCGCTGCGGCCATTTTCATAGTTCGCTTGTGGTTCTAGAACCATGCCCTATTCGTAACGCAACGCACGCAATGGATCGACGTGCGTGGCCCGCCGCGCTGGGATGTAGCTTGCGAGGAACGCGATTCCGCCGAGCACGAGAGTCACTGCGAGTAGCGTGACTGGATCCGTGGTGGTAATTCCGTAAAGCTGGCTGGAGAGGAAGCGTGCCAGAATAAATCCGCAGACAATTCCAGCAGCCCAGCCGATCACCGTCAACAGCATGGCTTGGCGAATAACGAGTTCAAGAACGTCCACGGCTTGTGCTCCCAAAGCCATCCGAATGCCAATTTCATGGGTGCGCTGGGCAACGGAATAGGAGATCACGCCGTAGAGTCCCAGCGCGGTGAGTGTGAGCGCCAACGCCGCAAAAATGGAAAGCAGCAACATGCTGAAACGTGGCTGGGACACGGACGCGCCCACGAAGTCGTCCATCGTTTGTACGCCGTAGAGCGGGAGATTCGAGTCCATGGAATGCACGGTGTCGCGAGCGGCACCAACCAACCCCTGCGGCGCAGTTTGTGTGCGCATGATGATGGACAGACCGGCGATCAGGCATTGCTGATACGGCAGGTAGTATTCCGGTTTGGGAGTTTCTCGCAGCGCGCGCGCTTTGACATTGGCAACCACGCCGATGATCTGCCGCACCATTTCCTTGCCGCCATCGGAGACTCCAGGTGTGATGTGCTTGCCGATCGGATTTTCATTGGGAAAGAAGAGGTGCGCAAATTCCTGGTTGACGATCACGACGCCAGGTGCTGTAGCCGTGTCGGTCAGCGCGAAATCGCGTCCCTCGATCATGGGAATCTGCATGGTCTGGAAATAAGCTGGACTGACAATGCGAACGGCGGAGTTCGGTTCGTTTCCTTTGGCGACGGGCCGGCCTTCGATGGAGAAGCTGATGGACATATTGTCGCCGCTGAAAGGTAGCGTCAGACTTCCTGCCGCGGACGCTACTCCGGGGAGCGCGTTCAACCGGCTTAGCAGTTGCTCGTAGAAAGTTTTCTGCGGAGCGGTCTTGTATCGCGAATCGGCCAAATCAAAATTGAAAGTGAGAACGTTGTGCGGATTGAATCCGGGATTCACGTTTTGCAGGCGCGCAAAACTCTGAATCATCAATCCCGCGCCCATAAGCAGCGCCAGCGCCAGGGCCATTTCCGCTACCACCAGAGAACCGCGAAGGCGGTTGTGCTGCAGACTGCCGGAAAGGCCGTGGCCGCTTTCCTTTAGGGAATCAACCAGATTGGTTTTTGAGCCGTGCAACGCGGGGAAAAGTCCGAAAAGAGTTCCGGTCACGATGGCTGCCAGGAGCGTGAAGCCGAAAACGTGACTATCTATTTTGATTTGGGACATTCGGGGGATGTTCTCGGGAACTAACTGAATCAGCCCTTGCGTGCCCCATACCGCGAGCGCGAGCCCCAGCAATCCTCCAAAAATCGCGAGCACAATGCTTTCCGTGAGCAACTGCCGAATCACGCGGCCGCGGCCCGCGCCCAGCGCCGAACGGATGGCCATTTCCTTTTGCCGCGTCATCGAACGTGCCAGAAGCAGATTCGCGACATTGGCGCAAGCAATGAGCAGCACGCAGCCGACTGCGCCGAAAAGAACCAGCAAAGCGGGCTTGACACTCCCCACCAAATGGTCGAGTAACGGTTGCACATGACCGCTTGAAAAATGCAAATTCGTGTCTGGATATTGTTTCGAGAGGTTGGAATTGATTCGAACCATGTCCGCTTGTGCCTGGCCCACGGAGACATCGGGCTTCACGCGGCCAACAACCAAAAGAAAATGTGCGCCGCGTTCGGTGGTTATCGGCTGATCGGGAGCGGTGGCTGTGGCGTCGTCGGCGATTGTGGTCCAGAGTTGCACTGTGGGCGTTTGAATCGGAAAATTGAATCCGGGGGGCATGACTCCCACCACGGTGTAGCTTCGCCCTCCGAGGATAATTCCTCGACCGAGTACCTTAGGATCCGCGCTGAACATGGTTCGCCACAGGCGATCGCTTAGAATGACGACCCGATGCCCGATCTTTTCTTCTTCCGGCAGAAATCCGCGGCCCAGCGCAGGTGCAACGCCCAGCGTCGAAAAGAAATCCGCGGACACAATCTCACCGCTCAAATGAGCTGGCTGGTCGCCGCCCGTCAGCGTGTAATCGTTGTCATGAAAAGCAGTGATGTGGCTGAAAACTTGATTTTGACTTCTCCAGTCGAAAAAATCCGGATAGGACGCGGATTGATGCGGCTCTCCAAGTACAGTGTCGAAATACTGGACGGACATGAGCTGGTCGGATTGAGGGAAGGGAAGAGGCCGGAGTAATACTGCGTTTACGACGCTGAAAATCGCGGTGTTGGCGCCAATGCCGAGCGCCAGCGTCAACACCGCGACTGCGGTAAATGCCGGAGACTTCGCCAGCATGCGGAGCCCGTAGCGGAGATCTTGCAGCAAAGTTCCCATGAATTCCCTTTAGTACTCGCTGCCGCGCTCTGCTCGTGCAAGCTCGCGAGTTCTGCTATTGCTTGGCGGGCGGCTCGAATTTCGAGTCGTCGACCGGCACATTGTCCTTCACATCTTTGATCACGTAAGACGAAGACTCGCCCGCCCTCGACCACGTGGTCTTGTACGGGATATTCACGCCGTCGACCGGCTTGTAATCCGCGTAGTCGGCTTCAACCGGCAGCGAACCGAATATCGTGCGGTCACGGATCGTTCGACGTACCAGCAGCCCGGATTGTTCGTCGAAAAACAAAAGTTCGATGATGCCGTCCGGCGCCTTCGCCTGCATAACGTAAGTCGCTTCGTCACCGATCTTCGCTTGGCCTCGGACGCGCTTATCCGTGTAGCTTTTGAGCGCTGCCACCGGATTCACCGCCGCTTCGCGTCGCAGAATGATGGCGTCGCTTGGCTCTGCGTCGTGCGTTCCTTGGGCGGACGCGACCCATGCACGCGAGCCATTGAATCCTGCCGTAACCGATCCCTGCGGCAGAGTCGTGACTTCGTACATTTGATTCGGTGCTTTCTCGTGCGCTTCGATTGCGTAGGTCTTGCCGTCGCTGTCGTTTTCTTGCAGTTGAATCTCCCGCGAAGTCACTTTGCTTAGGGCATCTTCGCTGCCAATGGCTTGCGCGTATTTGTCGAGAACTGCATCTGCACTCGGAAGCGCTTGGGATGTCGCGCCCGGGGCTGGCCGGATAAATTGCGGCGCTACCGCTTCTGCCGGGAGCGGCGGGACAGCCATCGGTTGATGATTTCCCTGATGGCACGTGTAGCAACTCACTTCGGAGCGTCCATCGAAATTGTTTTTGTTGATGGCGAAAAGCATGGTCATCATTTTGCGCGCCGTTTCTTTTTCCGGCTTCGCGTCTTTGTCGAAAGGTTTTACATGGCAGTAGTCGCATTTCACGCCAAGGGCGGTGGTGATGTAGCGCATTCCGGGAAGGAGGTCAGCGGCGGGAATGTCATTCAACACTTTAATGTTCTTGTAATACTGCCCAGCGGTCTTGTCTTTCGGCGGCTGCTCGGATTGCGCGCCCGATCCGACGGCAAGTGCGAGCACGGCGGCCGATGCAATCAATGTAGGGTTGACGAACTGGCGAACCGCCGCATTCAGTTTTTGTAAAATACCTTGCATCACATCCTCCCAGAATTGAAATTCGTGAACTTGGGCCGCCATGTTTCATCTTCGATCAGCTGCAGCCAGTTCAGGTTCCCCGATTCTACGCGAGTTGCGATTTTCTGGGCAGTTTTCGATGTTCTGTCGAAACCATTATTCGTAGCGCAGCGCTTCCATGGGATCCAGGCGCATCGCCCGGCGCGCCGGAACGTAGGAAGCAGCCAGAGCAACGAGCACGATCAAAACAGGCACGCCGATAAAGGTGGCCGGGTCTGTTGCCGTAACACCGAAAAGCAGGCTCGACATCAGACGAGTGATCGCAAGACAAGCGACGATTCCGATGGCGACGCCAGCGATTACCAGCGTTGCGCTCTGTCTGAGCACAAGCCGCAGAACGTTGCGTGGTTGCGCGCCAAGCGCCATACGCACGCCGATTTCGTGTGTGCGCTGGCTGACGGAATAAGAGAGGACACCGTATATACCAATTGTCGCGAGAAGCAATCCCAGAGCGCCCAAAACAGCAGAGAGCGCCGCCGCCGTGCGGTACGAGAAAAGGGATATGCGAACGAGCTCATCGAGATTTCCTGCTTCGAGGACCATCACGCCCGGATCGAGCGATTTTGCCGTTTCGCGCACTTCCCCGAGCAAGCTCGCCAGGTTGCCAGAGCTTCGAACCAGGACGTTCGCATCGGTTTCACCGTTCTCCAGGGACGGAAAATAAAGGAACGCTTCCCGTTGCTCCGTCATGGTGTGGTACTTGATGTCTTCCATGACGCCAACAATCGTCCACCAGCGATGCCAACTGAAAATGCGGTGCCCGATCGCGCTCTGTCCAGGCCAAAACCTCTTTGCCATCGTCTGATTGACGATCACGACCAGCGGAGCGCCTTGACGATCCTGCTCGGTGAAATCGCGGCCGTCGATCACCGGAATTTGCATGGTCGAAAAGTAGTTTGGCCCGGCATCATTGAAATCAATGTACATGTCTTCGTTGGGGGCCGGTGTGTAGCCTTCGATCACCGGCGTCGTATACCCTCGGCCGTAAAACCATAGAGGAACGTATCGCTCCATGGTCACGGATTTAACGCCGGGCAACACGCGAAGGCGCTGGATCAGATTGTCAT
>JBAUEX010000218.1:0-3540 GCA_049678845.1 Candidatus Acidiferrales bacterium | reverse complement strand
GTAGATATCCGCATGACAGGTTTTGCAAGTTTCTGATTCGAGGAAAAACTTTGCGGGGATTTTTGCGTTGTGAGCGACTTCGACGGACCCCGGGAAATACGGTCCCGAGGAACCGCCTCCTTCCTGATTCATCGTGGCGGGAGCTATCACCGGATTCGTGATTTGATACGAACGCTGCCAATGCACGCTGCGCGTCCACCACGCCCCGTAGGAGAGCGCGGCGAAAACAACCAGAATCACCGCCCAGCGCAGCGAAGATGCGTGGCCTAATGGGGCGAGCCATTTCCTGCGATTCGCATAACTGCCGAGAAGCAAAATGATGCCGGCGAGCGACGCGATTATGTGCGCATAGAGAATCGGGAAATCGTTGCGCGACGTACCGGTGAAAATCAGCGCGAGGCCAATGACGCCGCCGAGTGCCACCAGACTCCATCCCGCGCGGTCAGAGAACGTCGAGTTCCGCCAAATATTTCCGACGAAAAAGAAGAGGAGGAATAAAAAAGCGATTCCCGCCGCCAGGTGGAGCACGACGAAAACGTAGTAATGAATGGTGGGCGTCGGCCAAGCGAAGTCATACAAAGCGGTGAAAAACAGGACGAGTAAGAGCCCGACGCGAAGTCTCTTCATCAGTTTGTTTGAAGCTCGAGGATCGCGCGGCGATGTGGCGAGAATGGAGTGACTCTCAAGCTCGTTTGCTCCCCGAAAATCGAAATTCGTACCCAGAAACTCCCGAAGCCGCCGGTCTAATACGGCTGCGTGACACCGTATAAGCCCATTGAAATCTGGCGATGGTCAGGACGAACCCGCGAGGCAGGAGTTAATAAGATTTAAGTGCGCGCTGCAATAATGGAAAAGCACTATGCGGACAGATTGCAGGTTTTTTGTCGAGCGTGCCCCCATGTGGATGATAAACTCGCGACCTTTAGCGGGACAGAAGAGGGGACATGGTGCCGCCACACGCGCAGAGCCAGAAGAAACGTATGACTTCGCTTTCCGCCACCGAAATGGCTGCGGGCATACGGCGAAGAGAAATATTGCCGACGGAGCTCGTGGAAGCCCATCTGGAGCGAATCGCGCGACTGTCTTCGCAGTTGAACGCGTTTGCTTATGTGGACACGGAAGGCGCGCGACGGCAAGCAAAGGAAGCGGATGCGGCGATGGCTAACGGAAGCGAAATCGGGCCGCTGCATGGCGTTCCGCTCAGCATTAAGAGTTCGATCGACGTAGCAGGATGGCCCTGCGACTGCGGATCGCGTTTGCGCGCAGGATACGTCGCTGAAAATGACGCCACGCTTGTCGCGCGGCTGCGGCGGGCTGGCGCCGTTTTTCTCGGGAATACGAATACTCCTGAACTTCTGATGGCTTACGAAACGGACAATGCCGTACGTGGGCGGACGAATAATCCGTGGGACCTTCAGCGCACGCCGGGTGGTTCGAGTGGAGGCGAAGCGGCAGCCATAGCCGCGCGCTGCTCGGCAGGAGGCGTAGGGAGCGATGGCGGCGGCTCGGTTCGCGTTCCGGCACATTACAGCGGGATTTGCGGGTTGAAACCGACTCCGGGACGGATTCCAGCGACTGGGCACTTCCCCGTTTCGAGTGGGCCGTTCGCGCTGCTCGGTGTCGTGGGGCCGATGGCTCGCACGATGCCGGATTTGGAGATTCTTTTCGAAGTGATGGCGGGGCTCGATTACGGGGATCCGTCGTCCGCGCCTGTTCCTCTTCGACGGGCGAGTGTTGCGGAACTTGAGCAGTTGCGCGTGGGATTTTTCGAGGAAGATGGTGTGACGCCCGTGACGCAGGAGACACGCGCGGCGGTCCGAACTGCGGCTGCTGCGTTGAATGCCGCTGGAATGACGGTTGAGAAATTTCTCCCCGAAGGATTGGGAGAAGCCAGACGACTTTGGTGGAATCTTTTCGGCCGCGCGGGACGACTTGTGTTGCAGCCTCTGCTGGAAGGCCAGGAGTCGCAGTTGAGTCCGATACTGACGGAATTCACCGACATCGTGCGCAAGGAGCCGCCGCTGACCGTCGAAGAGCTGATGACCACTTTGCTGCAGCGCGATGACTTGCGATGCCGGTTTCTGCGACAAATGGAGCGATACCCGATTCTGTTGTGCCCCGTATGCGCGATTCCCGCTTTTCAGCACGGCGAGCGCGAATGGACGGTCGAAGGGCGCCGAGTCGATTATTTGCAAGCGATGAGTTATAGCCAGTGGTTCAACCTTCTGGGTAATCCGGCGGTTGTCGTGCCTGTAGGGCGCTCTCCGGAAGGGCTGCCCATCGGCGTGCAACTGGTCGGGCGGCCGTTTGAGGAGGAAATCGTGCTTGCGGTGGCGGGCAGAATTGAGGAAGCCTGCGGGGATTTGCGCGAACCGAACATCCAAACTGCAGGCCCGTAGGTCTGTATGGACCTTATTGACGCCGCGCGCTCGTGACGTTGCCAAAATCCGCGACGCCGATTCGGATGATTGCTCCGTGGAGCTTCCAGTATTCGGCGCTTCCCCTTGGGGGCTGGGGAGGACGCTCGCCAGGCTGGGATTGTTGTGCCGCAGCTTGCGGCTTTTCAGTCCAGATGCCATAGACGCGCCCGTTGAGCGCCGCCAGTCCAGTGTAATCGCCCAGGAAGACTCCCGTGGCATTGAACGCCTGCGTGGTCCAGGCGTAATTGTGGAACGTTTGGCCAGCGTCGGTTGAGCGGGCCAGCGTGACGGTCTCATTTCTGTTCTGCGGATCGCCGCGCCGGTCGTAAAAAACGACATCGGCGGAGCCGTCCGATGGATCGACAGCCAGCCACTGAAAAAATTGATCCTCTCCGTTGTGAACCGTGTCGCTATTTACACGAACGGCAGGGCTCCAGCTTTTGCCGTGGTCTGCGGAGGTAGCACAAAACACATCAACGTCGCCATTACGGTAATCGCTCCAGGTTACGTAAAGGCGGCCGCCTTTTGCGTCGCCGCGAGGATCGATGGCGATTTGCGGGAAACCGTTGGTGCGGGACAACGCTTCAATGGTGAACATGATCGGAGCCGTATCGATTATGTTGCGCGTGCGCGCAAATGTGCGTCCACCGTCACGAGAAGTCGTGAAGACAATGTGATTTCCATCTCCCCAGACGGCGTAGAAGGTGCTGTCGGGCCCGACTACACCTGCAAATCCTTCGAGCGCGCCGTTGTCATCACGCGGCAGACCGGGATGGTTGTCAATCTCGATGGGCTGCGACCATGTCTTGCCATCATCGGTCGAGCGGACAAGCATGAGCTCCGAATCTTTGACGGTCCAACGCGTCCAGCCGATGTAAAGATTTCCGGCGTATGGACCGTGACTGTTGTCTGCCACGATATAAGGCTTGTCCTCCCAGGGAACGTCCGAGCGATCGGGCTGGACGCTGACGGGAATGTCGTCTGTTTCCCAATTCGTGCCGCCGTCGAGCGAACGCCGGATGTGAAGTCCGTTTCTCGAGGAATTGTGTCCCCAATAATTAAAACTGCCCAGCTTGTCGATAGCCATGAAGCAAATGATGGCGTGGCCGTTGTTGTCATC
>JBAUEX010000217.1:0-4442 GCA_049678845.1 Candidatus Acidiferrales bacterium | reverse complement strand
GCGGCGCGTGTCAACGACTTTGAGACAGGTGCTCACGGAATTTAGTGAGCTTTTCATGTGCTGAATTGTGGTTGTGGGGCCTGTAGAAACTGACGCCTTTCTCTCTTTTTTCTTTCTTGGTGCCGGTCCCCCGTTTTCTACAGAAAATTTCGCGCCACAATGCCCTAGGAACGACGATTCCCAACTCGGTCGACCCACAGCATCCCCGCTTTTGTCCCTCCTCAAGTGTATTTCGCTTTTCCAAAGTAGATCGCTGCTGTTCATCTGCCTCCTCCCACCAGCTGCGATTCCGGAGTGGAAACCGGCTTGTTAATCCAGACCTCGCTGGGAAGAGCCGGCGGTTTGGGAGCGTTTCGTACGAAGCGCTCCGGGTGACGTTGATAAGCAACATCGAGCACATCCTGGCGTTGCCGCAGGATGTTTTCCGCTTGACCATAGTGAACCGTCGCTGGCGTCAACAAGCCTACGCCGGAGTGACGGTGCTCTTCGTTGTACCACCGAAAAAAACCCTGACAGAAAGCACGACTGTCCTGAATGCAGCCAAAGCGGTCCGGGAACTCCGGTCGATATTTCATGGTTCGGAATTGGCTCTCGGAGTAAGGATTGTCGTCAGAAACGTGCGGCCGACTATGCGTTTTCGTGACGCCCAGATCGGCGAGTAAGAAAGCTACCGGGTTGGACCTCATCGAGGTGCCACGATCGGCATGGAGCGTGAGTTGATCGGGCTGGATGCGTTGTTTCGTGCAGCTCTCCTCGATCAGTCGCTTGGCCAGTTCGGCGCTTTCGCGATAAGCGACCATCCAGCCGGTGACGTAACGGCTGAAGACATCAAGGATCACGTACAGGTAGAAGTAGGTCCATTTCGCGGGACCGAGCAGCTTGGTGATATCCCAGCTCCAGAGCTGATTGGGAGCGGTCGCCATCAGTTCTGGCTTTTTGTACGGCGGATGAATCAACTGATCCCGGCGCTCGCGGGACTCGCCGCGCTGTTCCAGTAAGCGATACATCGTGCGAATCGAGCAGTGATATTCCCCTTCATCGAGCAACGTCGCATAAACAGCGGCTGGCGAGCGATCTTGGAAGCGTTCTTCGTGCAAACAAGACAAGACTGCTTCCCGTTCCGCCGGGCGCAGTGCGCGTGCCGGCGAAGGCCGCCAGGCCGCCACCGGCGGAACAGAAGCCTTACGACGGTCGCGGTAGTAAGAAGCGCGAGGTAGAGTGAGAGCTTGGCAAGCAGCGCTGGTGCCCACGTCCACCGCTAGTTCGGTGACCGCCGTCATCAGGATTGGTCCTCTGGGTCTGGCTCCGGAATCGGATTCCCCAACAGCGCAGCCACTTTTTTTTGAACATCGATGATGATGTGCGCTTTACGCAGATCTTCGGTCAAGCGCGCATTCTGGCGGAGAAGTTTTTGGACTTCCTCTTCCAGGGGATTGCGCTTGGACTTCGGTCCGCGCTTCTGCGAAGTCAAGGCCTCGAGGACTCCTTTGGCCCGCTCTCGCCGCCAATAAGTCAGCAGAGACGAGTACAGACCTTCGCGGCGGAGAAGAGCGCCCAGGCCGCCTCGCGTCGCAGCCGCCGCTTCGGCCTCCAGCAAGATGCGTTGTTTGTATTCGGCGGTGTAGGTACGCCGCTTGGCTTTGGCTACCACCTCAGGATCCGGCCGCGGCGCCGCCCCCGAATCGGCGCCCGCTTTGGCTGCCGCTCCACTACGCTGCGGCTCGCTACGCTCGCCTTCGCTCCGCTCCGCGGCAGCCAAACCCCCAGAGGAAAGAACAACACCAAGAGAATTCGCGTTCATCTCTGTCTTCTTCTTTCTCGCCCTACTGCTCATTAATTAAGGGTACTAGACTTGTCTCAGAGATGTTGGCACGGAGGGACTGGTCGATGACCGTCAGCTTCGGCTTTACCTATAGCGCGAACAGCGGGGGCTCTTGCTCCAATTGCGGGTCGATCTCGTTTGACGTAAACGGAGTGGAGTACAGCAGCTCTTTTCTAGGTGAGTCGATTACCCTGTATAGGAATGTGAATTTCTTTGGCTGGTTTGGAACCTTTAACCTCCCTGGCTACTCAGGGAGCGGGATAGCGCAAATATTCAGCTATGAGTACGACACCGGAGGTAACGACGCGCCGGCGGGCGCGAGCGTGCTCTTCACGCCACCAAGTAATACGCCAGAGCCATCCTCTCTGCTGCTTCTTGGCACTGGCCTGCTCGGTCTTTTCCCGGCCATTCGCCGCTTAAGGACTTAAATCCACGTAGCCCCTTACCAAATTTGATTGAGAATCAGCCGATTCGCCAGGACACATCCACTTTTGCTGAGTGCGATGCTACAAAATCCTCTACACCGTCGGCTATCGCGCGAAGCAAGCCACTAAAAACAGGCTGATTAGGACCCAGGAACATCGGGTTTAATACCCGATTCAACGCGAATCATTCTGCCTCGAACCGCGAGGGTGGGAGCCCACACCTCTGACCTTGCGCTTTCGATATGGGCCGATCAGAATGCTTCTCGGCGCTCTTCGATAACTGCTCGGTGTGCCCCCAACCTTGAATGCCCCACCACTGTGCTTCGTTGGTGGGAAGTCATTTCCCGAGTGCGCCGTAATTATCAGGTACTTGCCAAATTTTTGGGAATAGCCACTAGCGAAATCGGAGCCTCCACAGGCGACGGGCACCCGCTAGACTTCGAGTGCGCGATCGTTGATCGGGCGGAACCCGCTGGCTGCAGCGGAGAATGGAATGTTCCAAAAACCCCTTCGAACCGCTCACCGTAAAGTGTTGAATCCCCTCACCAAGGAATCGACCGTTGGCGCGTTCCGAAGTCAGTTGTTTTCGGAGCATCGACGGCGAGAACGTCTAACTAAAACCTCGCGTCTGAACTTGTTCTGAAGAGAACGTGATAAAGTGCCGTCTGCATTAGGAAACCGCGAGGAAAAATGACCAACAAACTGGGGAGACGCGATTTTCTCCAAACCGCAGGTCAGTTGGCACTGACCACAGCTGTCTGGCCTTACGCCAAAGGCCCGATTTCCGAACCGCTCACGTTCACGGTTGCAGCGGTGGGCGATTGCATGATTGACCGCACGTTATCGTCCTTGCCGCCCGACGAGTTTCTTCCAGTCGCGAAAATCATTCAGTCTGCGGACGTGGGATTCGGGAATTTTGAAATGACCCTGGCAGATGCCGACGCACCGCCCCAGTATCACGATAGTTGTGCTTATGTGCATCTACGGGCAGACATGCCCGAGAATCGGATAATCGCGGAAGAATTGAAATGGGTGGGTTTCAGGATGATGGGCCTTTCCAATAACCATGCGATGGATTTTGGGACGGCAGGTCTGCTCAGCACGATAAATAAGTTCGACGAGGCAGGTGTCGCCCACGCCGGAACCGGACGCAGTCTGGCGGAAGCGCGCTCCCCAGCGTATTGGGACTCCCCGAAGGGTAGGATCGCGCTCATCGCCTGCGCTTCAACCTTCCCGTATGGCGCGTTCGCGGCAGATGGCAACGGCGAAGTGGCGCCAAGAGCTGGCCTCAATCCCTGCCGTGTGCAGACGACCTACCAGCTGGAGCAAGAACAGCTCGACAGTTTGCGGCGCATCGGCGGCGGGCTCCGACTGAATCCGGGGCCGTCAGAAAGCGCGTACACCTTTCTCGGCCACAAATTCGTCGCCGGTCCCTCGAATCAAATACTGACCAACGCAGATCCGCTCGATGTAGCGGCGATCACTTCGTCGATTCATCGTGCCAGCCGAAACGCGGACCTCACACTGTTTGGAATCCATGCCCACGAGGGCGCGCGATCCGCGGAAATACCGGCGCAATTTTTGCAGCCATTGGCACACGCCTGCATCGATGCCGGAGCGAACGCTTTCATCGGCCACGGACCACACGTTTTGCGGGGCATCGAAATCTATAAGGGGCGGCCAATTTTTTACAGCCTCGGAAATTTCATTTTTCACGGGGAAAGTGAAAAACAAATTCCACCGGAAATCTACGAAGTCTGCGGAGTGGGCGGGTCAGATCCGTCAGATGTATTCGATAAGGTTCTGCAGGGATTCTCGGCGGAGGCATTCTGGGACTCTGTGGTCGCGGTTCCCACGTTTCACAACGGTCAACTTGCGGAACTCGAATTGTACCCGGTGACGTTGCAGCCAGAATTGTCCCGCTCGCGCAGGGGAACTCCGGTCCTTGCCACTGGCGACTCGGGCCGCAAGATCATCGCCAAGCTCGCTCAACTGTCGGAACCTTATGGGACGCGAATCACCTACGAAGGAAACACGGGAGTGGTTCAACTCTGAACGAACCCTGGCTGTCCATCGCAGGGACGTCGCCGCCCGCACCCTCGAAAAACCAGTCAAATCGCAGCCGTCGTGAAAATCCGGAACGGGATGTGGTTGGGGAAAATCAGACGTTCTGATGCGCCTTCTCGGTATCGAAA
>JBAUEX010000216.1:0-8770 GCA_049678845.1 Candidatus Acidiferrales bacterium | reverse complement strand
TCGATGAGGGTTACTCGGGAGGAGACCCAGGAAGTAACCCATCGGAAGATGGTTTGGGACAGAGTTACTTGGGAGGAGACCGCAAGTAATCTGGCTCAAGACTATATTATGCTGCACCTCCTTTGCGGCGCATCACGGTACCGGCTAGAACCAAGCCGGAGCCAAGAAGCAGCAGACTGGCCGGTTCCGGCGCCGGTGCCGGGGTATCTCCCGTAGTAAGGAAGAATGTTTCCGGTCCGCCGCTGGCTCCCGAAATTGTCGAGGACAATCCCAAGATGTCGAAGCCCGCATCGATGGCGGCCTGGGCCTGTGCAGCCTGCGTCGAATCGAGCATGAATTCCCATCCGGATTTCCCTATGCCCGTCTCAAACGAAGTGCTGGCGAAGCGGATCGGAGCGGCAAAATTGCCAGACGTAAAACCGACTTGCCCCTGGGCGTTGTAGAAAACCAAGACCAAATTGTCCAGGGTGATAGCACGGCCGCCGGGCTGGTCGGTGTTGAACACAATTGCAAGTGCGGAAGCATCCGAGATTGTAAATGTTTGGTTGTGCGGGGATTTATTCGGCGGTTTCTCGTCGCCGCCAGGATTGTTGCCCTGGCAGATGGGCGAGCCAATCGTCTGCTTTCCCGACGGGTCAATTCCGACGCACCCGGATTCGGTACCTCCCATCGCCTGGCCCAGGGCCTGGATGGTGAGAATGGTGTTCACATGGCCGAAACCGGTTCCCTTGAGGTTGACGGATCCCACCTCCGCCAAGTCTGCAAACGTGGAGCTGGGGGTACCAAGCATGAGTACGGTGCCCAGCCCCCCGGCGAATATAATCATTTTGATCAACCGCATTGGCGTTTCCTCCTACCCTCTTTTTTTCTTCATCCACTTTCAGAACCTGAGATTGGGCGGGTTTAAGCCTCGAGCATCCTCCTGCCATACACCAGGCCAAGTCCAAGAAGACCGATAGCGAACAGACTGAAGGCCGGCGGTTCCGGAGTGGCTGATAGCGATGGTGTGATCGTCAACGTGGCTGTGCCGGTAACGCCAGTGGCGACATTGAGGGTTCCGCTGAGATTGAGCGAACCGACCCCGCTGAAAGTGGGATTTAGGACGCCACCGCCGCTTGTTGCTGTGACATTCAAGCCATTCGCTGCAGTGAGACTGAGGCTCGCGCCGGCTCCTCCGGTGATCCCCACGCTGAGGTCTGTGAGGTTAAAGCCTGCCGGCGCAGCGAGCGTGAAATTCAGCGTGCTTGACGTTCCGGCTAGAGCACCCAGATCGATGCTGGCCGTAAAACCACCAGCGCCCGACCCTGACGTGATCGGCGTCAGCGTGATATCTCCCTGCAGAGTACTGGACAGGGTGGAGGTGACATTGGCAACGACGTTGCCATTGATGCTGCACCCGGTTGAACCTAGACCGACGAAGCTACCCAGTGTGCCAATCACGCAACTGCTTGGATTAGCTTGACTTACAGTCGCCATCGCGAAAAACACTGCTACAATCATGAGCAATTTCCGCATTCCATCCTCCTCGCCTTTCGTTTTTTGCTGTTTCCACGTACTCGAACATCGCAGCTCGGACATCGGGCTAACGACATTCCATTTTTGCCATGGCCCAAAAACATGTAACGATGTGCGAGACGTTACGAAGAACTTCGCTTTGGGAAAAGACGGTGAAGAACGGATTTTTTTGCCGGCCATCACCCGATGAAACCGCATTCAGATTTCATTGAGCAATTCTGAACAAATGTAAGAAATTGCACACTTCCAAGGGTGGATGGGCGGCGTGAAACGCTCCGAGGGTGGTCGCGGCGGCAGTTGGGTAGCTCATCCCGAGCTGAATGGAAGGCAGAAAGCTCGAGGGGGGCGAGTGAGGGCGAATTCATGAATCACAAAGTGACGGTGATCGCGCACATTCGCGCGAAGGCAGGACAGCAAGAGCGGGTTCAGGAAGCGCTGCTGGGCTTGATCGCGCCCACGCAGGCGGAGGCAGGCTGCATCAACTACGACCTACATGTGTCAGAGGAAGATCCGAGGCGATTTGTGTTTTACGAGAATTGGATGAGCGAGTCGCATCTGGAGGCGCACGGGAATTCCGCGCACTTGCGGGCGTTTCGGAAGATGGCGGAGGAAATTCTGGACGGTCCGGTAGAAATAACGAAATGGCGAATGCTGTAAATTGAGATTACAGAACCGTGGTGACCGCGGTGCCGGCGGCGGCGAAGACCGACGCCATTTCCGCTCGCGCCAGGGGCAAGAAACTTTTCAGAACGTCGGGATCAAATTGCGTACCGCTGGCCTCGAGCAACCGTCGTTCGGCTTCCTCGAAGGGCAAACCCGCTCGATAGGGCCGCATGGAAACCATGGCGTCGAAGGCGTCGATGACCGAAACGATTCGCGAACCGATGGGAATTTCCTCGCCTTTCAGACCGCCGGGATAACCTGTGCCGTCGTAGCTTTCGTGATGGTGAAGAATCATCAGACTGGCGCTCTCGAGGCCCGGGATTTTGCGCAGGACCAGCCAGCCGTACTCGGGATGCTTTTTCATTAGCGAGTATTCTTCATCGGTGAGGCGAGCAGGCTTGTTGAGAATCGCGTCGGGGATCCCGATCTTGCCGATGTCATGGAGGAGTGCGGCGACTTCGATGTCGGCCAGGGAACAGCTCTCGTCCAAGCCGAGTTCTCGGGCCACGTGCAACGCCCACTCCGCGAGGCGCGTGCTGTGGACTCCCGTATTGAGATCTTTTAAGTCGAGAAGCTGATTGAAGGCACATACGAGCGACGTGCGCAGGGCGAGCAATTGTTCTTCGACTTCTTTGACGCGCAACGGTGCCAGAGGGGATTGCACCCGAGACCTGATGACCAAATCGGCGAGAAACGAAGGCGCCTCCGAGGCTGGCCCGAAGCCAGCTCCGGAAGCACCTGGGGCTTGTTGGATCGTCATTCTCATTGACGTATTTTAGACAACTCCGGCTTTCTCTACCAAATCTGTAACGATGAAAGAGCCGCATAGACATCGAGGCGCCCGTTGCCCATGTTGTAGCCGATCCAGCGGGCATGAGCAATCGCCGCGGCGGCCTGTGATTGGTTCGCGCCAGGTTTCAGATTCAAAATCAGCGCCGCGGTGCCGGCGACCAAGGGCGAACTAAAAGATGTTCCCGAACTGACGGAATAGGTGCCAAAGGGATACGTAGTGACGGTATTTTCTCCCGGGGCGGCAACCCAAACGACCTGGTTGCCATAGTTGGAGAAACTGGAACGTTGATCAAAATCATTGGTCGACGCAACGCCCATCACGCCTTTCAGAGCGGCGGGATACACGACGTCCTGCGAACCGTCATTGCCGGAGGAGGCCACGCAAATGACGTTGTGACTCGAGGCATAGTTGATGGCGTTGGTCAATTCCGTCGAACTCGACGTGAGGTCAAAACTCATATTGATGACGTTCACATGATTCTGAACGGCGTAATAGATGGCGCGAATAATGTCGGAAAGATCGCCCGTGCCGTCGGCGTGGAATGCCTTGAGCGGCATGATCTGCGCGGTGGGGGCAACCAGATGAATGACTCCGACGACTTCCGTGCCATGACCGAACGCAGCGTACGGGGAACCGTCAAGCATCGCCGCCGTGTGCTGATCAAGCATCGCCGCCGTGTGCTGATTGACGAACGCGGCCTGACAGGTGCTGCACGCTGATCCGGTTGACCCGCCGAGATCGGTCATTTCCGAACCGCCGGGCTGATTGCGCGTGAAATCGTAGCCTGGGAGCAGGATCGCCTTGAGAGCCGGATGATTTGGGTCTACGCCCGTGTCGATGTCGGCCACGATCCCCGAACCGGTCACGTGAAACGTATTCTGCGCCCGCTCGACGTTGGTTATATTGGCCGCGGGCTGATTGACATAGCCATTCCAGACCGTTGCGCCGAAATAGTTTACTGGCGTCTGATTGTAGAGGTACGTCGGTATCTGCGTTTGCAACGCCCCTTGGGGGTTAGGGGGCAGTACCATCAGTTGATCGGGCTCTGCGTCGAGGATGCCGTTCACAAGCCGTAGAACTGCCGCGAGCACGTCTGGAAGAAGGCCTTGGGCTGGTTGGACCAGGTAGACTTGGTTGCCTCCGTCGAGGCTGCGCACCACGGTGCAACCGTTCGACAAGCACGCATTCTCTAACCCCGCCAAACCGAGATTCGTCCGCACAATCACGGCCTGAGGCTGACCCAAGAGAGTATTGAGCGTGTTCGTCAGAGTCTGGGTCAGGCCGGAAAGAAGGCCCCCCAAAAGCCCTTGCGCGGCGGCTGGCTGGCCCCAAGCTCCAACAAGAAGAAGTGTGAAAATGCAGGCGAAGCGCTTCATGGTTGCGTTGCTCCTTTGCTGCCGAGGTCGCTTGTGCGAGTCCTAGTATTTCCGGAACGACTCATCTGACTCAATGGTACAGGCGGCCATTTTCGGAAGCCCAAATCTAAACTCGTTTCCTAGTACTTTTCCGTTTCCGGGAAGTAATTCCCGTAACTCTATAAGATTCAAGTGCTTCCAAGTCTTGTGGAGCAGATGCTTTCGCCGGCTCGACCAGGGGAATTCTGACTTCTGACCCGTGAGGCAAAGTGAGCCGCAACTGCAGACTTCCCTCGAGGTCGCACTGCAAATGGAACTCACCAAATCCATTGGTATGCGCTTCGGCCAGCACCTTGCGTCCTTTTAAGAGAACGACGGGGATGGCGGCGGCCTGTTTTGCCGGATCGGCCGAATTGAGAATCTGACCGACGAGCGAAACCTTGTCGGAATCCATTTGGGGCTCCATGCGCAAGTCGATGCGATAGGCGCCCACGCCATAAAGCAATTGGCGCGCGACCGTCGCAGCCGATCTCACGCCGGCAGCGATTGGGTTTGTGGAACTGTCGAATAGCAGGCGCGCAAGCGACGTCTTGGCGGGAATGTGAATCGCACCCAGACCCTTAACTGAGCGAACTGCGCTCTCCGGCGGTTGATAGGCCTTTTCGCGTGTCGCTGCTTGGCGAACTCGCGTCCATGTGCCGAGGACCTTGGCGCATGGCTTGCAACCGCTCTTGAGGTGAGTCTGCATAGCCGCTTTTTGGTCTCCCTTAACTGCGTCGCGGGCCAAATCAGCCCATTCTTCCAATGAGAAATGTGGCATTTTCAATACCCCCCAATTTTCAGATTTTCAGCGCTTCCCCACCCGGGTGGCGCTGCCTCCGCTTCCCCTACCTGTCCATAAGGGTGTGCAGGAGGGGAAAAAATATAGGGCAAGCACAAAAAGTTGAGGGAGCCTTAAACGGCGGAAATCTTGCCGATCAAGACAAAGGGAGCCCAATAGTAAGGGTGGGGGTAGCGCTGACGTAGTTCCTGCATCGCGCCCTGGAGAGCTGCCGCTTTGTCGGCGCCTTCCTGGAAGCGTCGATAGAAGGACGTCATGAAATCGGCGGTGCTGCGGTCATGTACGTTCCAGAGAGTCAAGAGAAGAGACCGCGCGCCAGCGTAGAGAAGACCGCGAATCAATCCGAGTAATTCGTCGCCGGCTGTGACGACGTTCAAGCCAGTCGCACAGCCGCTCAAAGTGACCAAGTCAGCTTCGAGTTCGAGCTGGTAGAGATCGTAGAGGTTCAGATAAGCGTCGCCGAGACGGATGCCGGAGAACATGGGGTTGTCCTGCCGAAACGTGCCATGCGTGGCGATATGAAGAATGCGGCTGCGCCATCCGGTGGTTCGCAAGGCTTCGATGTTGGCGTCGGCGCCCAGAAGCAATTCAGCGCCCGGAAGGGTCCTGGCAATCGACTGGACTTCGTCGAGGATCAAAGGAGCTTGGGCATCGGGAACGCCCAAGATCAGAGGCGGTCCCGACGCACGAGAGGATTTCTGTTGGCCGAGAGCGAAAATACCGGCGCTCGGCGCATAGGACACGGTGAAGGAGTCAATCATGTAGCGATCGCCGTCAAAAAGGGCATGAAACGGGAGGTAGTGCAGAACGCCGTGGGGGACAATCACAAGATGCCGACCCGTCAAGTGGCCGCGCAGCGGGGCCAGCAGTTCCTCGTAAAGCTCGTGAAGATGCGAGCGAGCCGCATCGAGCAGAGGCTTGGCGAATTCCTGCGTGTATCGAGCGTCCAGACGAAATTTGGATATTTGGAAATGAAACATGCGCAGTAAATTGACGGCCCGCGATACCGGAGTGAGAGGAACGATTTCGAGTTTCTGGCGGGTCAAGACGGCCGCGATCAATTCATCCTTGACGGTGAAATATTCCACGAGAACCGCGTCGGCGGGCAAAGCGGCGCGAATGGTGTCGAGAGAGGCCAGTGCCGGGCCGTGGCCCAAGCCTCCCAATCTTTGCGGCGCCGGGAGTTCGCGCAAGGCGCGGAGCAGTTCGTTCTCATGTGCCAGCGCCTGTTTCTGCAATTTCTCGATGCGTTCCGGCGAGGGGTCTTCTCCCCGCAATTGTTCTTGTTCGAGGCGACGGTAGTACCAGTTGAGCTCCTCGCGCATTTCGCGTATGCGGCGGACGAGCCCGCTCTGTCCCGAATCGGCCGCCGGGAGCGCCTGGGCGTGATGCACTAAAAGCTCGGCCAGGCTGCGCGACTTCGCCATTTCCATGTATCGGAACGATTCCTCGGCGGAGTTTTGCTTTGCATCGTCGTTCATGCAGATATCCACGAGGCACTCGTAGACCTCGAGCCGGTTCTTCATGAAGGCGATCTTCAACTCTTCACCGCGCAGGCTGCTGCGCAGTGTTTCGAGCGCTTCGCGTGCTTTCTGGTGTGAAGCGTACGCTGCCTGAGAATTTCCGGAAGCCTGCTGAATCTGGCCCATCAGAAACTCCGCCTGATAGCGCAAGACCGGCGCTTCGAGCGAAGCCAAACGTTCCAATGCGCGCGAGCATTCCTTACCGGCGGCAGCGAGATTCCCCGTCCGGAACGAGAGCCGCGACAGCAATAACTGGCACAGGACTCCTTTGCCGGGCAGCAAGGATGTGTCGAAGAATTTGGCGGCGCGCGCGCAGAGACGCCGCGCCTCGAACAGCCGCCCTTCGTTGTATAAGACGACGGATTGATACAGATCGATGAGCCAAGGCCAGACGAGATTTTTTTCACGGACGAATTTGACGCGCGCCTCATCGAACAATTCCAGCGCGCGAAGGGCCTTGCCAAGTTGGCTGAGCGCCATGGCTTCATTGGCCTGGCATTTCGCCTCCTCGTAGCCCATGCCGAGGTTTTGAAACCGCAGGTACCCTTCGTGGGCGACGTCCCTCGCTTCGGTGCTCAGATTGAGTTCCAGGTAAATTTCCGACAAATCCAGATAGCAAAGCGCCAGGACGTGAGCGTCTCCGTTTTCCTCACATTTTTCCCGTGTGGCGCGGAGCATTTCGATCGCACGGCTGTATTCGCCGCGAAGGTAATAAAGGTAGGCGATGTTGTAGTCGCTTTGCGTGACCAGAAGCGTCATGCCGTGCTGAACGCACATTTCGCGCGCGCGCTCGTAAGTGCTGAGAGCTCTAGGAAAATCATTCAGGGTAATCAGGCAAACGGCCATGTTGTAAAGGGCCACCGCAAGGCCTTCGGCGTCACGAAATGGCAAAAGCGTTTCGTAGGCGCGCTCGTAGCAGGCAAGGCCTTCTTCAAAGCGATCCTGGCGGTGATAAATATTCCCGACATTGATTTCGAGGTGGCCGAGGCGCTGCGTATCGCCAAGGCGTTCAAAGATTTTCCGGGCGGACTGTGCAGCATCGAAAGCGCGGTCATACTGTCCGAGCAGGATGAGCGGCTGAATGGAAGGAATCAGAGTGCGGGCTTCTTCCTGCGGGTTGCCGATCTTCCGGAATATTTCGAGCGCCTGGGCGTGGAAGTCCAATGCTTTTTGATTGTCGCCGATCATGTAGAGCGCGTTTGCCTTGGAACGCAGACCGCGGCCGAGCGATTCGCGATTGCGCAGCTTGCGCGCAATGGCCACGGCTGCTTCGGCCAGCGCGAGAGCCTGGTGGGGATCTTCGCGGAGCTTCGTGCGAACGACGTCGTTCAATTGCTGGACGACGTTTTTGTTGCGAAGGCGCGCGCGATGGGAAAAATATTTCGCGCGGCTGGCGTCGTCCTTAAGATTCGATAGCTCGCGCAGCGTGTTTTCAGTGAGCAAAATCTTTTGTGGCGCCCCCGTCACGACAAACCTGCTTCGGTCAGCCGTTTGCGCAGACGCTCCAGGCAACGCTGGCGGATGAACCCAATTGAGCCGGTCGATAGCCCGAGCTCGGCAGCGAGCTGCTGATAGGGACGAGCAGGCTCCTCGAAAAACAGCCTGTGAATGAGCTCGCGGCAGCGCCCCGGAAGGTCGGAGACGGCTTGTCGGAGCGCCTGCTCTTCTTCGGCCTGTCTTAGGATTTCCTCGGCGCGGGCCGGCGTGCTTGGTTCGCGAGGTTCATCGTCTGATTCCGGCGTTTGCGTTCGTTGCAGTTGCCGCTTGTGGTGAAAGCATTTGTGCGCGGTTACCTGCATGATCCACTTGGGCAGAGCCTTGGCCTTGCGCAGTTTGGGAAGCTCGGCCAGCAGCTCCAGGCAAACTGCCTGGAAAATGTCGGTGGCATCGTCGGAGGAGAAACCGTACTTGATGGGAATGGAGAAGATAAGGTTTTTGTACTTGTCGATCAGAGCCGACCAGGCTGCCTCCGTGCCGCGGAGGCATTCCTCTACAAGTCGCGTGTCAGGCCACGCGGTTCGCTGTTCATCGCTCACCAAAATCTTTCGAGGCATGGCGGGCTCTCATCCACCACAACTCA
>JBAUEX010000215.1:0-5895 GCA_049678845.1 Candidatus Acidiferrales bacterium | reverse complement strand
TCCTATTTATTGAGCCTGGGACACCGCGATATCGGGGTCATTACGGGCGATGCCTCCAGCGGAACATCCCGGGATAGACTGCGGGGATTCATTTCGGCGATTCGCGGCGCGAAAATCCGCCTGGACCGCTCGATGATTCATGCCGGGCACAATGACATGGAAAGCGGCCATTTCCACGCGATGCAACTCTTGACGCGAGGGCAACGTCCCACAGCACTTTTTTGCACCAATAATATGATGGCGCTGGGCGCGCTGGCGGCGATACAAGAGATCGGCATCGCGTGCCCCGAAGAAATCAGCCTGCTGGGGTTCGACGATTTCTATTGGGCGACCCTGCTGCGGCCGAGGCTCACGGTGGTTCGGCAGCCCGCGCGAGAGATCGGAATGATTGCGGCGAGGATCTTGATCGATCATATCGAAGGGCGGTCAAGCATTCCTACGCCGGCTTTGCTTAAGACACAACTTATCGTGCGAGACTCCTGCTGCCCTCCCAAGAAAATGTAAGCGATATTTCTTGCGGTACGTCAGGCAATTGGCGACGAGCGGCCGCCGCCTTGCCCAAGGGGCCATGACTTGACCGCCCGGGCACGCAAAAAGTACGCACCCAAACCCAACACCAAAAGAATAACAGCGGTGCCAATGTTCTGGCGCTGTTCCGGAGTGCATGCGACATAGATCCAGCCGATTAGCGCAACGATTGCCGGGACGGGATAAAACCACATGCCGTACGGACGCTTGATTTCCTTTCGATACTTGCGGATGGCGAAAAGCGCGATGATCTGAGGGATAAACTGGAAGACGATTTGAATGATCATCAGAGCCGAAAGCAGCCGTTCGAGCGAAAACCAACAGAGTGGGATGGCCATCGCGTTGGTGGCGAGAAGTGAGACGGTCGGGAAGCGTCCCGTGCGATGGACGCGGCCGAACACCTTGAAGAAGTTTCCTTCGGCGCCTGCGGCGTAGAGGATGCGGGAATAACCGAGGCTGCCGGTGAAAGCCCCGGCGAGCGTGGCGACAAGAATGAGGCACGTCATCACGGAAGCGGCGTGCGCGCCATACAACTTGCCGATGAATTCCGACACCACCGCGTGAGAGACTGCGGCTTCTCGCCAGGGAATCGTCCCGATGATCACCACGCTCATGAGAAGGTAAAGGACGGCAACGATCAGAACCGAGAAAACAATAGCCCTGGGGATATTCTTCCCGGGATTCTTGACTTCTCCTCCGAGGTAGGTGACGTTGTTGTACCCGCCGTAGTTATACATCGCGATTAAAGTAGCTCCCGCCAGCCCGTAAAAAAACGGTTTGGAGAGATGAAATGCGCCAGGCGGAAAATCGAATGCCATCTTCGTGTTGATGTGAATCAGTCCGGACACGATGACCCAAAACATCGCAGCCAACACCACGGCCAGCATGATGACTGAGTAACGCCCGACCTCTTTGACGGGACGATACAGTAGAAACGTGATGAGCACACAAACGGCGGCGGCGAGCGCGCCTACCCCGGCGTGGTTTAATCGAGGTAAGAAGTAATGGGTATATTCAGCGAAACCGACGCACGCGGCCGAGATGGACAGCGGGGCGACGAAAATTGTTTCCCACAGGAACAGAAAAGAGAAAAGATGACCCCAGGTGCGCGCGTTAAAGGCTTCGCGGAAATAAATATACGCACCGCCGGCTCCCGGCATCGCCGCGCCCAGTTCGGCGTAGACCATCCCATCGCAAACGGAGAACAGGGCGCCGAGAAACCAGCCGAGCACAGCTTGCGGCCCACCCATTGCGGAAAGGATCACACCGATGGTAATGAAGGGGCCGACGCCAATCATCCCCAGCATGTTGACAGCGACGGATTGAAGCAAGCCCATGCCGCGAACAAGTTTTTCGGAGGGTCCCGCGATCTCGGCAGGAAGATGGGGCGAAATGTTTTCGGCCAAGTCAGGCGTCCCGGAAAAAAGCGAATCGAATATCGAGCGGGGACTATAGCAGTGGGGCCGGGCACGGGCAAGTCAAGAAGCGCGAATATGTTGAAACGTTTTGGCACGACCAGTGCTTCGCCAGGTTTGGGATGGAACGAGGACCTTTCGGAGAGACCGCAAAGAAAATAAGCGGTGGACAACCCGCAAGGTCGTCGGTAGCTTCCGAACAAATTTCGCGAGTGAGGACAAGTGGAGCAGAGTAGACCCGAAACGATTCGAGGAAATCGTGGGATGTCGAAGTGGCCGAAGTCGTGGCCAGTCATCCGCTGAGAGCAGATTCCATTATCCTTTCGGGAGATAAGACTCGTGATCTTCCTGGACCGGCCGACCTCTCCGACTGGCGGCCTAGTTTTCTGCAAGAGTCGACGACGACTGACTGGCCGGGGTATTCTGTTCACGTAAGCGAAGCGTCCGAGGAAAAAGGCAAAACCCCGGGAATCGGCAGGACGATAGAAATTTGGGACCAAGCGTTTCGCGCAAAGTAGAGACCGAGAGATTGTTGAATACGCCGAGGAGAAGTGGCGACCGTGAAGATGTGTGGGCACTCGAGATATTCTGTCCTGGTTGCGAGCAGCTTGTTTCTCTGTTGCTTCCCGCTGACGCTCAGCGCGCGGCAGAAATCCTCATCGCAGACGCCTGCTCATCAATCCTCCGGACCCCTCGCGAAAGCGCAATCCGCTCTGGCACACGGAAACGCAGAGGATGCGATTCGAATTCTCTCCGATTACCTTCAAAGTTCGCCCGGGGACCCGACCGCACGGACCATGCTCGGACAAGCGTATGCCAGCCAAGGGCAGAACGATGACGCCGTCGAAGAATTCAACACCGTTTTGCAAACCAGGCCCGGGGACTACATCGCCCTAACAGCGCTCGGCGAGATTTATGAAGGCGAAGGCCAGCCACAAAGGGCGGAACCGTTGCTGGCACGTGCCGCAACCGCCAGCCGAGGCAACCCGCACATTCGAATGGAGTGGGCGGTGGTTCTCGTGCAACTCCACAAGTACACGGAAGCCCAAAGCGCATTGGCGGGCCTTGCACCGCCAAATGGCCGTGAAGAGCGCATCGGATTCCACCGGCTGAAGGCTTCCGTAGCTCTCGGGCTGGGGAATGCGTCGACTGCCGCTTCGGAAATGGAAAAAGCTCTCGCCTTCAGGCCGACGGATCCTGGACTCGCCATGGCGACGGCTGTGGCGGAAATGCAATCGAAGAATTGGCGACGCGCAGCAGGTTTGGCAGAACCTATATTTTCCAGTACGCACGATCCCCAGGTCGGCTTCCTTTGTCTGGAAGCCGAATTGGAAATGCATGCCGACTTTCACCAAACTCTGGAGCTGCTCGGCGCAACACAGCGGACGACCCCGCAAGAGTTGGCGCTACACCAGCGTGTGGCGGAGCTCCTGATCTCTCACGAAAAATATTCCGACTCGATTGAAGAGCTAAAGAGGGCAGCGGAGCTCGACCCGCAGCGCGCCGACTTACAGTTTGATCTGGCCCTTGCGCAATTTCGTGCGGGTCGCTCCGGCGATGCATTGGAAAGCGCGGGAAAGTGCAAGGAGCTTGGCGACAGCGCCGACCTCGAGGACCTGCTCGGCGATATTCAAGAATCACGCGGGGACAGCCTGGCAGCCGTAAAGAGTTATCAAGCGGCCGTTGCGCTGGCGCCGAACGAAGAAAAGTATAGCCTCTCGCTCGCGGTGGAGTTGATCCGGCACAATAGCTTCGAACCTGCGCGAGTCGCACTCAAACAGGCACAGGCGTTGCAGCCGAAGTCCTGGCGAATTCAATTGGCACTGGGCATCGTAGAGCATTTGGGGGGAACGGACGACGCGGCGACAGAATATCTGCTGCGCGCGGCGGAACTGGCGCCGCAACCGGAGGAGGCGCTGCAATATTTGGCAGACATTCAGATGGACCGAGCCTCTGCGCCCGCTCCCGCGGCGGTTGCAAAGCTATGCCAGTATGGCGATAGCCATCCAAAGGACGGGCACATGGCGTATTCCTGCGGCGCGGTGCTCTTTCGCCGGGATTACGTTACGGGAGATAGGACGCACGCTGCCGAGATTTTGCGGCGCCTGCACGCGTCAGTTGCGCTGCTTCCGAGGAACGATGCCGCGCCGCATTGCCAACTGGGCAAAGCGTATCGATGGCTAGACCGCTGGCCAGAAGCGCTCGGCGAATCCGAAATCTGTGCGCGCATGGACCCGGAGTCCGCGGACGCGCATTACCGGCTGGCGCAAATTTACGAGCGCATGAGGCAACCGGAAAAACAGCGGAGGGAAATACGATTGTACGAGGCGGCGTCAGCGCGCGTGGCGGATGAGAATGCGCGGCACGAAGCAACGATGAAAACGTTCCTTTACACGATGCAGAAGGAAACTCAGGGGCAGAAGGAAAGGCCGGAACAAAAGTAAACGCCGGACCATCGGTGAGAATGGTCCGGCATTGGCTGTCTGGTCTCCCAAATCAGCGAATGGACTTCCCGGGTGGCTTGCGAGCGCCTGCGGGCCTAGGTTTCATCATCTCAGGATTTTTCCCCAGGCTGACCATGTTGGCGAAAATACGATATGCGCCGGGAACGCCCTCCGGCATCTGGCGGTAGAAAGCGTAGGCGTTATAGATGTAAATACCCTTGCCGTATTTCGCGTAGACGAGGCCGCCTTTTTGGGGAGCCTGGCCAGGATCGTGCGTTTCGAGCAGCGGGACATAGTGCGAGTCCCAGCTCTCAAGAAATTTCGAGCCGCGTTCTTCCACCCAATTTTCAAAATCCTTGCGGGTGATTTTGTTGGGCCAGGTGAAAACGGGATTTGACGGCACCAGGATTTCGACCTGGGAATTTTCGTCGGTAACTTCCTCGGGATTCGAACCCATTTGGTAGGGATACGGACCGTAATTGTGGTCGTACTCGGGCGTGTTGTATTGAACGATGACCACGCCGCCGTTCTTTACGTAGTCGAGGATGCGACCGTTGTGAATTTTGAGATCATCCCGCACGGCATAGGCGCGCACGCCGAGAATGATCGCGTTGAATTTTGAGAGATTCGCGCTCGCGAGATCTTCCGGAGTGAGGTAATGGACATTGATGCCAAGATTCAGGAGAGACTCAGGCATGTCGTCGCCTGCGCCCACGATATATCCGATATTCAGACCCGGAGCGACTTTCACATCGACACCGGTTGTGCGATAGGTGGACGCTCGAAAGAGATTGTAAGGACGCAAACCGGGATAACCTACAGTGTGATAGCCCTCCTTGTAATCGTGACCGTCATAGGTGGCGACGGCCGTAATTGCGTACGCCTTTTCCTTGAGCCCGGCAGGCGTGACGTGGAAGTTAAGGGTCTCGTCGTCTCCGTCCTTCGAAGTCGAGAACTCTTCCTGCGGCGCCTTCCAGCCATCTGGCAAGTCGAGTTTTACCGTTCCTTTTGCGGGACCTTTGACATTGCTGTGAATGCTGACCGACACCTCGAACGACTTTGCGTACAGCGGAACGATTCCCGCCTGCGGAGCGATCGAGACGGAAATGGCCGGGCCCGTGATCAGCGGTTCTAGCACCGTTCCCGGACCCGTTATCCGCTGCACGGATTGGACTACCCGCGCCAATTCGAATGGCGCCCCGTCGAATACGAAATGCACTTTGGCCGATAGAGGATAGGGAGCTAGGGGCAGACTCAGATCCTTTGGCACCTGGATGTCATAGTAGGCTTGCTCGATGTTGGGACGCGTGAAATACGGTCGCGTGAAACTCGCGTCTGCCGCAGCGTGAACGGTGAACCGCAGATCCGCGGACTGATTGCCTTTGAGCGTGCCGCCCGTTTGGGTTGAGGGATCGATGGACCAATCTTCGTTCGTCGGAGCTTCCAACACGGCACTCTGCAATTCCACGGGAAGATTGGTTGGATTCGTTGTGTGAATGCTCACCCAG
>JBAUEX010000214.1:0-1844 GCA_049678845.1 Candidatus Acidiferrales bacterium | reverse complement strand
GGGTTGGACTGAGTGATGAAGAAGCGCGGAGGCTCGTCGATGAGAATCCGCGAAGCGCGCTTGGATTTGCATCGGGCTAGGAATGTGTCGGGCATAGATTTGTGACGGAGCCTACTAACTACTAGCGTGGGCAGTAGGTTCTGTTTTAAGTTCGATCCATGGGCCAGAACTTCATTGCTGATACGGTCAACCAGACGCTTCTGTTTCCGCCATCGCTTCACGATTGGCTTCCCGAGGGCCACCTGGCCCGCTTTCTTTTGGATGTGGTCTCGGCGCTTGATTTGAGCGCCATCTACAGGTCGTATCAGGAGAAGGATGGCCGCGGGCAGGCGGCCTATGCGCCGGAGATGATGGTCCGTCTGCTTCTGTACGGCTACGCGAAGGGCGTCTACAGTTCGCGCAAGATTCAGACGCGCACCTTCGAGGACGTGGCCTTCCGATATGTTTCCGGCGACCAGCACCCCGACCACGCCACCATCGCCGAGTTCCGCAAGCGTCATCTGGAGGCGCTCTCGGGTCTTTTCACTCAGGCTCTGCTGCTGTGTTCCGAGGCTGGCCTGGTGAAACTGGGCCATGTGTCGATCGACGGAACCAAGATCAAGGCGAATGCCAGCAAGCACAAGGCGATGAGCTACAAGCACATGAACGAGACCGAGGCGCGCCTGAAACAGGAGATCGATGCGCTGCTGGCGGCCGCGGAAAAGACCGATGCCGAAGAGGATGCGCAGTACGGCAAGGATCGGCACGGCGACGAACTGCCTGCCGAGTTCGAGCGGCGGGAGAGCCGGTTGCAGAAGATCGGCGAGGCCAAAGCGGCTTTGGAACAGGAAGCCAAAGAAAAGGCCTCGCAGCAACGCGCCGAGGCCGAGCAGAAGCTGGCTGAACGCGAAGAAGAAGAGCGGCGCACGGGCAAGAAGAAGAGTGGCCGCAAGCCCGAGTTGCCCGCTCCCGAGCAGGCCAAGCCAGACGACACGGCGCAACGCAACTTCACCGATCCGGAGAGCCGCATCATGCCGGACGGCGCCAACAAGGGCAGCTTCGTACAGGGCTACAATGCACAGATCGCGGTCGATTCCGGGTCGCAGGTGATCGTGGCCGCCGAGGTTACGCAGGAGACGAACGACAAAAAACAATTGCTGCCGATGATCGCGCTGATCGCGGCGAATCTGGAACAGAAACCGGAGAAGGTCAGCGCCGACACGGGCTACTTCAGCGAGGCGAATGTGACCGATGAGCAAGTGAAAGACGTTGATCTGTACGTAGCAACGGGCCGGGACAAGCACGGCGTCGCGGTAGAGACGAGCAGCGGTCCGCTGCCTCCCGGCGCGTCGCCGAAAGAGGCGATGCGAGAAAAGCTACGAACCAAGGCTGGCCGCACCGTGTACAAGATGCGCAAGGCGATCGTCGAGCCGGTTTTCGGACAGATCAAGGAACAGCGCGGTTTTCGCCGCTTCAGCTTGCGTGGCAAAGAGAATGTCAGCCGCGAGTGGAAGCTGGTGTGCGCGGTCAGCAACCTGTTGAAGCTGTTCCGGGCCGGCGGGGTTCTGGAAATGGCATAAAACGGCGGGAAATGAGGCCCGTTTTACCCAACACTGCACAGAAAGCTTGCTATAAGCTACCAACGGAATTACTGCCTGCGCACCCCAGATCGAACACCAGCCCTGCAAACCGCTGAATCGGCCTTGGCAAAACGCTATGCCCGACACACACCTAGTGTGGCGAGTCAGAAATTCGTTACCTTAATCAGGAACCCTGGCAGTGCGTAAATCGAAGCAACCGCAGATCCTTCGACTCGCTGCGCTCGCTCAGGATGACAGTTTTGGTGGGATGAATTAACTACTCAC
>JBAUEX010000213.1:0-8185 GCA_049678845.1 Candidatus Acidiferrales bacterium | reverse complement strand
CCTTAACCGTCAGCCCTGCGCGCAGCGAGTAATCGATGCCATAAATTCCGCGCTGCCGCAGGCCGGAAAAATACAGCGCGGATTCACGCAGCGTCTTGCTGGGCACGGTTCCGGTGTTGATGCATGCTCCGCCAACGGACTCCTCGCGCTCAACTAACGCGACGCGTTTTCCAAAATACGCAGCCTGCGCCGCGCCCTTTTCTCCCGCAGGGCCAGACCCAATCACCACCAAATCGAATTGCTCCATCGTTTGTTCCTCGGCTCCGTTTCGCACCGCCAACCGCCGGAATCTTACCAGAAACGCCGTCCTGGCGTGTTTCTGGTATTGCGGCTCTTGCGGCCGCGCGCGCTGATTGCTTTGCGCCGTTGACCGGCGCCCCGCGCCGCAGTCGGTCCGCGCGCGAAAACGCCGGTCGCAAGCGACGCAATCACGATCGCAAAGCCCACATCTGCCGGAAGTTAGGGGCGGTTGACCGATGGCTTCAGGACTCGAGGCAAAAGGCCTTATGCTAGACTCACCTGTCAGTCTAGTAGTTCAAAAAGTCAACAGCGAGGTGCGCGAGACAGACATGAAGAATTTCTGCCGCCTGCCTGTATAATCGTCCCCGCGCCGGAGTGGCGGAACTGGCGAAATGTCGCGCGCGTACTACTATAGGGCGGCTTCCTTTGCGGTTGACTGGGAGCCAGCGAACCTGGCATTCATTCCCTGAAAGTGAGGTCCATATCCACAATGATCGGAATACTTCGGACTCCAGCCGTCCGCATCGGCGCGTTGCTGAGAACTTGCGTTTTGCTGATTTTCGTCTGTAGCGCCGGCCAGCTTCAGGCGCAAACACCGCAGGCTCGCCGTGGCGCTATCGAGGCCACCTCGCTGCTGGGACGCAAGCTCTACGCGCAACCGGATGACGCTGCGGTAATCGCAGCGCGCAACAAGCTCGCCGCCGATCCAAAAAACGTAAGCCTCGTCCTCGCGCTTTCACAGGCTCAAGCGGGAAGGCGGCAGTACCGCGAAGCCGTGGCCACCTGCACCAGAGGCCTCGCGTTCGCTCCTAAAAACGCCGACCTCTTTATCGAGAGAGGGCATCGCGAACTCGGCCTCCGCGAATTCCGCGCCGCCGAACGCGATCTGGCGCATGCCGCCTCCCTCGACTCGAAGAAGCTCGACGCCTTTTACCATCTTGGCTTGGCGCACTACTTTCAGGGCCAGTTCGCCGCGGCAGCGGACTCTTTTCGCAAGGCCCTTGCGCTCGCGAAGAACAATGACAGCGTCATTGACTGTTCGAACTGGCTGTATGTCTCTCTCCGCCGGGCCGACAAGCCCGCGGAAGCCGCACAAGTGCTCAAGCGAATTACTCCCGAGATGAAAAACACCGAGCCGCATTTGCTCTTTTATCTGCGGCTGGAGCGTTTTTATCAAGGCGCGTTGTCGGAACAAGCGGTATTGCCGCCGAAGCCTGCAGATCCCAATGACGTCGAGTCCGAGCTGGCTTTCGACACCGTCACGTATGGCGTCGGCAACTGGCACCTCTACAACCGTCACGATACGAAGCGGGCCACCGCGCTCTTTCAGCACGTGGTCAACGGCAACGCCTGGAACGCCTGGGGCTTTGTGGGCTCGGAAGTGGAGTTGGAGCGTTGGGCCGTCGGGAAGCGGTAAGAAAATTGGGCATGTTCTACGGGTTAGTATGAGGTTGAATGCGAATGAAACCGATCTGGCCCGAAGGCCGGTGCCCTATTGAAGGTGAGCTCGGCCCCTGATCGATAGTCGAAATCAGGCGGCTATTTCCTCCGCGAGTAGCATCTTCTGTTTCGGAAAAACAAGCGTTCTATATCCTTTCTGCCCGATGGCGGTTTGATCGGGGATGAAGCTGAGGGGCGTGGTTATTTCAACCACTCAGTGATCCTCGGGCCGGAAAACTACGAGAACCAAGATGAGTTCTACAAAGGACACGAGGCACTGCGAGTTGACATCAACAAATGCCTTTCTGTAGATGTGATCCTTGTACTGACTGCTCCTCGGCGGCAGGCGATCGGTCAGATGTACAGGAAAATTGGGTATCACGAGATGACGTGGCAGGTCGCCCGGCTGTCAGACAAAACGCTCCGCACGCAGGGAACGTTGCAGAAATTCTTCAAGGCTTTGCGCGAAGCGCTTTCGAGCGACAGAGTCGCCGCACGAAGTACTGATAAGAGGACTTGCCGGAGCGGCGGAACCATATCCGCGACGCCGTGAAGCGTTATTTCTTTTCGGGCGGCTTCAAATGGAGGGCCGCGGAATTCATGCAGTAGCGCAGGCCCGTGGGCGCCGGGCCATCTTCGAACACGTGGCCGAGGTGGGCGCCGCACTTGGAACAGCGCACTTCCGTGCGCGCCATTCCGTGAGTCGAATCTTTTTGCTCCTCGATTTTGCTCGCGTCGGCAGGCTGATAGAAACTCGGCCAGCCCGTTCCCGACTCGAACTTCGTCGAGGAATCGAACAGCGGCTCGCCGCAACAAACGCAGTGATAGGTTCCCGCTTCCTTGGCGTCCCAATACTTGCCGGTGAAAGGCGGCTCGGTGCCTGCTTCGCGGGTCACGTAATACTGCTCCGGTGTGAGCCGCCGCTTCCATTCTGCTTCACTTTTTGGCATCTTCTCCGCCATGATCCAGCCCCCCCCTCCAAGAAACGCACACGAAATGCCGGTGTCGTCCCAGCGGGCTTCGAGACGACAATTGTAGACCACTTTTTCTGTAATTCCACAATGAGCGGCTCGCGCGTGGTGACGGTCCGAAACGGCGGTATTGCAGCAGCGAATTCGATTGGCTAGACTAGAGAGCCCGCGCCGGAGTGGCGGAACTGGCAGACGCGTTGGACTCAAAAAGCAAAACAGTGTCTTTCTAACATCTTTAGATTCAGCCAAGTACAAACATTTTCTTACTGATGGCTTTTTTCTACGTGTGCTCTAGTTAGCTGGTTTTTGCTGGTTTTGATTTGCGTTAGGCAAAGCTAAGACAAAGCTGGCACTCTCTGCGCCGGACTCAATCCGCATAGCGGCATCGGCCAGATCCCGCTCGTCGGAGATGTTGTAGCGGTCAAAAACCGCTCGCGTTTTGTGGCCGGAAATTCGCTGCGCAGTGACTTGTGGAACACCGCGGCGAATCATGTTGCGCACGGCGCTGCGCCGCAGATCGTGAAACAGAAGCCCAGGGACGCCGGCGGCTTTGGTGAGGTTCTCCCAACCGACGCGAAAGTCTTTCACTGGCCGGCCGCCCTTCCATGTGAAAACAAAATCTTCGGCATGTTTTCCGACGATGCTCTGGCAGAGTAGCGTGTAAGCCTCATTGGTCAGCACTACTTTGCGGCCCTCGCCATTTTTCGTATCTGCGGCGTTTAGCGTCAGTGTGCGGTTAAGCAGATCAACTTGCCGCACGCGCAAATTCAGAAGCTCTCCCTTGCGGAATCCGAAGCTGTAGGCCAGCGCCAACATCGTGCGCAACCAGTGCTCACGGCAGTTGGCGCAGAGAGCCTTGTACTGCGCGTCATCCACGAATCCGGTGCGCGCAGCGTTCTCATGCAGCCGTGGGAAAACGGGAAGTTCGCGGATTTTCTGCGGCTTGGTTTTTGCTCCCGCCAAAAAAGCATGGCGCAGAATCGCAATTTCGCGGTTAATCGTCCCGTTCTCCGCACCCTCGCTTTTCCGCGCAGCGATGTAGGCATCGAGCGTGTCCGAAGTCACATGACACGCCCGCATTTCGCCGAAAACCGGCTGCAAGTGCTTTTTCCATCGCTGCTCAGTCAGCTTCGCCCGCCTGTCCAAATCATTGTTGCGATAGTCGCGCAGTACGGAATCAATCAATTCAGAGACGAGGACTTTGTGGAGCTTGGGCGGTGCCCACGTGCCGTTGGCGATCTCGCCGATGCGTTTTTTCAGAACCTCACGCGCGACGGTGATTTTGTCGCTGTGAGTGTTCTCGCGAACGGGCGCGCCGTTCTTCTGGTACTGAATCCAAAAGAATTTGCACTCATGCTGCTCGCCAGTATTGCGATCGCGGTACTTTGGCAGATAGATGCTGCCCGCTCCGCGGTCCCGCCGCCGCTTCACGTTTTCCGTTGCCGCTGTTTCCACGTTCGCCTCCTGAGAATCTTGCCTTAATTCACGCGGGACGGAATGCGCCCGAGCGCGTCGTCAATTTCCAATTTCGTTGTCTGCCACTTCGTAATCCGCAACTTTCTACGCTTGGCTTCGGCTTCTAATTCGGCAAGTTGGTAGCAGAAAACAGAGAGTTGTGAGCGGCACTCTTTGATTTCACGACGAATCTCTTCGGCGTCACTATCAAACTCGCCGTTAGGTGCTTGCGAAAGGATTTTCTCTGTACGGATAGATCCGCGAATGGAAGTGATGTAAGTGATTGCCCAACTTCGCGCAACCCGTACTGCCATTCTGAGGTTGCTATTAGAAAGGTCCTTCAGGTTCTTCGGTAACGCAAGTTTGTGGGCCATAGGAATCACCTTTTCATCGCCCGCGGATCGCCGCCAAGCCGCGCCGGAGCGAAATTACTTCACCGCCCACGGCAAGGCCGCGTTCCAGAACTTTCGGAAATTCGGCAAAGAACTTCGCGCAAGCCTTTAGCCACGCGCGGTCGCCGCGCCGATTTCGGATCTCATAAATTCGGAGTTTCCGAATCGCAGGGCAGTTGACCATCGTCACGTAAATCTGCTTTTTCGTTTTCATTGTTTCTCCCTTCTATTCCGCCACCGTCAGGCAGAGGAAATCTCTCGCTATTCAAATTTCACCGCGCTGCCGCGCTCGCATTGCGCGTTCCAATTGCGAGCGAAACCAAGCGTGACAACTGGCGCAAAATCCCTCGCCACGGTGCGGTTTGTTTTTCGTCGCGCAGCGCAGACACCCGTTCAATTCAAAGAAATCGGCAAACTTCTGCCGCTCTGGATACGTTTGGGATTTCTTGATTGCCACAGTCTCAGCGCGATTGCGAAACCACGGCTCCAGCAACGTTGTGTCCGAAGGTTTCGCCGGCGGAGCAACTTTGACGATTTCGAAAGCGGACTTCATGGCTTGCCTCCAAAATGCGGATGGCATCGCTCCAAAGTTTCCTGAAGATGCTTCGTGCTCGCGTGCAAATAAATCGACGTTGTGGAGATATCGACGTGGCCGAGCAGGTCGCGGATCGCGAGAATATCCGCCCCACCTTCCATTAAATGCGTTGCAAACGAATGCCTGAGCATGTGAGGGTGAACTTTCCCCAGCCCGGCGCGGCGCGCCGCGCTACCGATGATGACTTGAATCCGGTGCGCGCTCAGAGGCCGCTCGGTACGTGCCCGAATCGCGCGGCCGGTTTTCCTCATCAATTCATCGCCCAGGGCATCAGCTTGTTCGTGCGTTAGGTCGCTTATCTTCCCCAGATTTGTGCGACGTGGAATCAGAAAAGTTTCACCGTCTGGCGTAGTAGCTTTTTCTGTCCAGTTTAAAATCCAATAAGCATGACCGCTCGGATGTTGTTCCATGGCAACTCCGCCGTTTCCATAGGGACGGCGGTTATTATGGAAAACGAATCCGCTCGTGCGGCTGGCAACCACAGCGCGCAGTGCGTCGATGGCGCGCTTGTTCAGAGGCGCGATTCTTTCTTTATCGCCCTTGCCTATGACGCGAGCAGCCTGAGCTTTCCAGTCGATGTTTTCAATTCGCAGGTTCGTCAATTCGGCCAATCGAAGGCCCGCAGCATAAAACGTTTCAATGATGGCTCGGTCGCGCGGATTTTCAGCGCCAGCAATTAGCTTCTCAACTTCCTCGATCATCAGCGAGCGTGGGAGTTTTCGCTGCGGCTTTTTGCGCTTAATCAGCCGCGCGGGCGATACTGCGACAACGCCGCTCAATTCGAGATGGTTGAAAAACGAGCGAATGGCGCAGAGCTTTTGCGCAACCGAAGCCGGACTCGCCCCCTGCCCAAGAAGCCAAGCAAGGTATTCGCGGATGTCGATTGGTCGCACTGACGCAATCGGAAGATCGCCGATGAAGTTCACAAAGTCGAGTGCCGTTTGTCGATACGACACGATGGTGTGCTGCGAGTGACCGCTCTGTTGGTGGTAGACGAGGAAATCCTCGATCAATCGCTGGACGTAAGTCTTTCGCGGCGTTCTGATGATTTCGTTTTTCACTACCGCACCAAAAGCCGCGAATACTTAAACTGCGGGATGATTCGGCCAGTACTCAACGTTGAAACAATCTGTGCTTCGCGGGCACCAGGCTCTACCGTGTACCCGGCGAGCAATGCAGCGCGAATCTCGCAGCAGAGTTCCCCGTAGGCTTCTTGTGCCGCCTCAAGCTCGCGTGCCGCGATTGCAAATAATTCCAACTGCTCTTGGGTTATTTCCCGTTTCAAGCCGTCGCGGGGAGGCGCGTCGGGAGTGCTATGCACGGGCTTGCCGCCGGGAATCAGCTGCAAAGGTTTCTTATTCGCATCCTCGCTTTTCATGCGGCACGCTCCACCGAGGCGAGCGCGACTAGCCGACTGACGCCGCCCGCCAAGCGCGCCATCTCTGCCAACTGGTGAACGTGTTTGCAGTGCTTCTTGATTGCGAGACGCCGGAAGGTGAAATCCGGGCAATCACAAAACCACCGACGTTGACCGTCGCGGCGAACGTGAGTCACGACGTAATCGTGGCCGGAATCGCTCTTGACGTAAAAATGCTGAACGCCGGGTGCGTGATGCTTTGCTGGAAGGACGGTCATCAGCGCACCCCACGATCTGCGAACTGGCTGACGTAATCCTGCCAGCCGGTATCGTCGAATTCGCCGTTCGATTCGAGCCTTTCGAGCAAGTCGCAAACGGGAAAATGCGGCGTGTAGAGTTTTACTTCGGGAACCGACTGCACGGAAACGCTTGGCGGTATGGTAACTTTCGGAATAGCCATCTCAGCCTCCATAAAGGTTGAATTGGTTAGGGCCGTGTCAGTGTTTGCGCACCGACGCGGCCCGTCTTTATTTCTTCGACTTCGGACCGCGTCTCTGTGTGGTTTTGACCTTCCGTGCTCGAGCGATGTCGGCATCGGACCAGACTCGCCACTTCATTCCGCCAAGACTGGTTTGCTTCGGTTCGGCGAGAATGCCATCGCGAAGCCAGCGCAGCAAAGTTCCCTTTGCGACACCCAAGAGCTTCGCGACTGCGGCAGTGTTGCGGTCCTTCATTTCGTTTATAGATATATACGAATTACGGGTCACTGTCAAGTCCTTTTGCACGGCCACCGCCGAGTGCTCGCACGATACTACAACTGGGGATTTTGAGATTCTCAAAATCGGGATTCCTTCAGTGAGGGGCTTTGGAGTGCGGCGCAGGTAGATTTTAGCACGCAGCGCGTTTCAGCCTGTATTTTCGTCGTCTTTCGTGCCCGTTGGCGGCGGTTCGATCTGGAGCGATTGAAGAAACTTTTTATCGTCTGGCGTGATGTTGAGCTTTGGATTCCACCATCGATCCGAAAGACAGGTGTACCCAACGCATTCTTTGTCAAAAAAGGTGTACGTCGCCGGAGTGATTCTTCTTATCTGGACGAGATAGCCAAGCCGTTCGCGCAAAAATTCATCTTCGTATTTGAAGCCGGTGGCCCACTGAATTCCATCCATGCGTAATTCCGCGAAGTGTTCAGCGTTGCCCAGGCCCATCTTCGCCAAGTATTTCACGATAGCCTGATCAACCGCGGCAAGCTCTTCCTGTGTAATTTTCATTCGAGTTATTCCAGCTCAAGTGTTTAAGGCGTCCTGAAAGAGAACCCGTCGTTTAAGGTGCAGTTTGAATTTGACGATAATGAAGTCCAGTCACGCCTAAGCGTGCGGCGCACGAGCGCGATGATGAGACAACATTATCCCCGCTTGAATTTCTTGACGGCCACGACCGTCTTGCTGGCTACTGCGGCTGGGAATTCAATCCCGGCTGCGCTCCCGCAAAAAATATGTCAATTAGATTGACTGCGACAACCAAAATCACGATAGCTGCGAGAATGCAGATAACGATGCGGACGCCCGTGTTTGAATAGTGCGTGGCGGGAAAAGCAAAGACTTCAAGCATTCGAAAAATAATGTACGCTGAAATGATGGTTGCCAAGGCTGGGATCATGGCTGGTGGCCTTTCAGATTGAGGATGCGCGCCTTCGCGTTCCCATTCCAATAGTAGGAAGACGTTTATTGTACCGAAA
>JBAUEX010000212.1:0-9511 GCA_049678845.1 Candidatus Acidiferrales bacterium | reverse complement strand
CCCGTGGACGTTTTCGTTGGATTGAAAAAGTTTCGCGCGTCGAAGTAGCTATTGCGTAGAAACTCGAAAACCTCACCGTGGAACTGGTTTGTTCCGGAGCGCGTGGCGATATTCACAATCGCGCCGGAGTTGCGGCCATACGCGGCCGGGAAAGTCGAATTGTCGATCTTGAATTCCGATACGGTGTTGATTGACGGCTGGAACGTGATCTGGTTCTGGACTTCGTCGCTGAGGTTGATGCCGTTGATCATCCAGTTTGTAGTGTCTTCGCGTTGCCCGGCGGTATTGATAGCGAAAGATCCCTGGCCGCGAAGGGGCGCGGTGAGGAAGCCGCTTTGAGGCGGCGTCACGGTTCCCGGGACCAACAGGCCGAGGTCCACGAAGTGGCGGCCATTCAGCGGAATCTCCTGCACGGTACGCTGGTTGATGACTTGGCCCACCGTGGCGTTGCTCGTGTCCACCAGCGGCGTGCCGCCGGTGACCGTAACTTCTTGGGTAACCTGACCCACCTTTAATTGCAAGTTTTCTGTGACGGTAGTCGCGACGCTGAGCGTCAAGTCCTTAATGACGGACGTCTGAAAGCCGTTCGCGCTAATCGTGACTTGGTAGAGGCCGGGAAGGAGTCCGGAGACGAGATAACCACCCGATTGATCCGTCTGCGTGGTGCGGTCGACTCCTGTGTTTTGATTGAGCACGACGACTTTTGCGCCCGGCACCGCGGCGCTGGAACTATCCGTGACGGCACCCTGGAGCGTTGCCGTGGATTGCGCTCGCGCGACGGTATTCAGCGCGAAGAGAAATACGACAACTGCCGCCAAGCGAACCGCGAAGGCGAGGAAGGAAGTCTTCCGTCCGCCTGCTTTCTGCTTCTGCATGATTCCTCCTTGATTTCGACTCCCTAAATAGAAATGTGCTTGTGTCAACGTGCGGTTCGCGCTTCACACCCCGGGAAGGGCGAAACCAATAAATGCGCGCCAAGCCACGCGCGGGACTCACTGAGTCTATTTAGTAGCAACCCGAAATCCATAAACGCCATCATATTGAACATTCTGAAAGCTCTGAAAGGGAAGAAGATAGAGTCATCCACTTCCATGCTTGCTGGGGAAGGTTAGTGGGAAAATATGAACTATGGAAGTCAAATATGTAATTCGGGAGCGACGTTGTAAACGGGCAAACTTTGCAATGGCGCCATCATACGTCAGCCCACAGCCCACACTGTCAGAATGACCAGACATCCCGATTGCTCGATGCTGCCATCTCTAGTAGTCTTCCTGATTGCGGAGGCAACCGCAGACACCACCGACGTACCACCTAGCACGATGCAGAGGTATGAGAGGACAGAAGAATTGACTCGACGGGATAAGCTTTCTGCGGGGATTTTGGTGGTGACGCTGATTTTGCTGGCGTCTTGTGGCGGAGTTATCAACCTGCCTGTGCCGGTTGTCAGTTCTCTATCGCCTTCCAGTGTGCCAGAGAACTCGGTCACATTTACATTATCGGTGATCGGTTCTGGGTTTGCGCCAAGCTCTACAATTACGTTCAATGGCTCGCCGCGTCAGACGATTTTCCTGACCCCTTCGAAGCTGACGACAATCGTAAATCCCAGCGACGTATCTACACCGGGAACCATCAGTGTCGGAGTCACCACGCCAGCACCGGGCGGGGGGACTTCGCAAATTGTCGACCTGAATGTGACGGCTACCGCGGCACCCGTCCCTTCGATTTTGTCAATTACGCCAATCAGTATTCCTGCATCCGGGGGATCGGCAACGATAACGATCAATGGGTCGAACTTTGTCCCCACGTCGGTCGTTACCGTGAATGGAGCTAACCGACAAACCACTTACACGAGCGGTGCCGTACTTACGGTCCTCCTCCAGTCGTCAGACTTCGCGAATGCCGGTACCCTGCAAATCGCCGTTCTGAACCCTCCGGCGTCAGGAATCACGCCGCCGGGAGGCGGTGTATCAAACGTAATTTTGTTGAACGTAGTGAATCCCAGTCCCGTAATCAGCGCCGTCTCTCCACCTGTGGTCGTAGCGGGAACCACGACGACTGCCTCGATCCGGATTACCGGAAACGGTTTCGATTCAGCGAGCCAAGTGCTTGTAAACGGCAGCGGCAGGCCGACGACATTCGGGGGCTCAACCACGCTTGATGCGCAGCTCGCAAGCGGAGATCTGGCCGCGGCGGGTACATATCCTGTGCAAGTAGTGAATCCAACGCCTGGCGGGGGAACTTCGGCGACCCTGTTTTTCTCCATTGTGCCGTCATCCGCAGGGGCAGGACTGCCCGCGCTCGTCGACGTTGCTGCCGACGGCGCACAGGCAAATGATGGAGCCGACAATCCCTCCACTTCGGGGCCCGCGATGGATGCGACAGGGCGTTTTGTTGCATTTGTCTCGTCCTCAACGAATTTGCTGGAGACGACAACAATTAATCCGCCTCCGAATCCGCTTACCAATGGCGAGCCAAACATATTTCTCCGCGATACGTGCTTGGGAGTGACGACGGGGTGCTCGCCGAAGGAAATTCTTGTCAATGTAGGGCCTACAGGAATCTTGGCCAACGGGGCCAGCTCGCAGCCAACGGTGGCGTCGTCGGCCGCCAAGATCGTGGCGTTCAGCTCGCTGGCTACGGACCTGGTTTCGGGATTCAATTTTGACGGGGCGACTCCCCAACTGTTCGCGGCAAATCCTTGCGCGGGCGTTGCCGCTGGATGCACACCCACGATGACTTTGGTTTCGGTTGGCTCTGACGGTATTACGCCAGCCTCGGGCCCGGCGGGCCAGGCGTCCATCAGTCCAGATGGCCGCTTCGTGGCGTTCACATCGACGGCTACAAATCTGGTTGCGGGCGCGACAACAGGATCCTCGGAAGTCTATTTCCGGGACACTTGCCTGGCTGCTGGGCCGACTTGTACACCGACGACGATGCTGGTTTCGGTTGCGGCGGACGGGGTGACGCCCGCCGACGGTTCGAGTTCGCAACCAGTGGTTGAATCCAACAAGAATGGACAATTTGTAGCGTTTACGTCTACCGCTACGAACCTTGTCGGTGGCTCAGGGGGAGCGGCGGAAATTTACCGCGTGGGGTACTGCGTCGGAATTACGAAGGGTTGCACGACCTCAGCGGTGCAATTGATTTCGACACCGGACGGAACAGCGTTTGCGAATGGTTCGAGTGCGGAGCCAACGATGACGCCGGATGGCCGATTCGTGGCATTCGCGTCAAGCGCGTCAAATTTGGGAGCGACTTCGGGAGGCATTACCGAAATTTATTTGCGGGATACTTGCCAAGGAGTGGTGTCAGGCTGCACCGCAAAAACTACGATCGTCTCGTTGGCCGCTGATAATGCGACGCCAGCGGACGCGTTGAGCGAACGTCCGAGCATTGGGAACTCGGGGCAATTTGTCGCCTTTGCGTCACAAGCCAGTAACTTGTCGGTGGCGAATTTGAATGGCCTCGAAAATGTCTACGTCTATAACACGTGCATAAATGGGGCCAGCGGTTGCAAGCCAAGCACGGTGCTGGTGACTGTGTCGGCGACAAAGACGCCAGGAAACGGGGCGTCGCTAAATCCGGTCATCAGCGGTACCGGGCACGTGGTCTCGTTTTACTCGGCGGCAGCCAACCTTGTGAACAACGACCTGAATGGATTTCCCGATATTTTCCTCGCGGCCACCACTTTCTAACTGCACGTCAGACAATTTATTCGATCGTGTGCGATTCGAAAAAGCGCGCGGACGGTTCAATGGCTGATTGGCGATTTCATTCCCTGAGAAGCTTCGCGCTTCGCCAGAACTTGTCTAGTGGTGCCGAGGGTGAATTCGAGGGACTCACGGGGTATGCTTTCGACGTAGCTGCCGATCAGCCATCCGAGTCCTGCTGGAATGTCTCGCGTCAGGGAAATCGATTGGCACTCAACGTAGGTCCCGCCATCTTTCTGCTGAAATCGCCAATAGGTGTTCATGCGCCAGAGATAACCATCGTCATGGCCAACAGGAAGGTCGTGCTCGCCGGATTTACCCCAGCCAGCGACTTCGCGAATTTCCGTGCTGCGCGAGCGGCTCCATGCGTGCGACGAATCGACGATGACGTAGTGGACCTGATGGTGGGTGTCGAGCACGCACGCGAGCACTTTCTTTTCGTAGAGGCGCAAGTACACACGATAGTCATTCCCGTTATTCCAAAGAATTCTCGACGCGAGCACGCGCGGCCGATAATATTCTGATTGGTGATTGTAGTCCTGGACGAGCGCGAGAGTCTGCGTCAACGTCGCGCCCGGAATGAACACGGTTCCGATCCAATCATGAACCAGGCCGCCGGGAACGTCGATCGGCTTTCCTTTCTCGAGCGTTTGCATTCTTTCAATCACAACCTCGCCCCCGCGCAGGCGAGCCAGAACCGCGACGCGCTGTTCGGGGGGCAAGCGATCCACCCAGAGGAAGGTGTGCCCCTGATGCAGCGAGGCATCAATTTTTGTCTCGGAAAGGACGACATAGTGGTCAAAGGCTGCGATTGTTTTCGGGCTTAGCTCCGCGGCAGTGGCAGAATTCGCGGCTGTTAGCATGGCCGCCAAGGCCAAGGCGAAAAGAAGGATCGAGGATGAGCATATTTTCACTGTCACGTGTCGTCCCGGGATGGCTGCGGCTGCGAACCATGCGGTTGCATATTCTTTGTTTCTAGTGGATGCGATGACACGAGCAGGGACATGATTGAATTAAGACGCAAGAAGCGGGCCAAAAAGGTAGCTGTTCAGAAGGAAAATTTGCACCCTTGAAGGCTGCAATGGGAAGAGCCGCGAAATTAAGTCCCGCTGCCGGCGGGGGTCAAGATGGGGGAAACGCCGGCGAGCGGGCTTCGATCGGGTTGGAATCGGCCCCGGTTCCATTTGGAACCGTCGTCCCCGCAGCACGTTCCAACCCGCACGACCCATGCTAGGAAGCTGCGTGGAATGGAACAATGACTCTGGAGGCCTAGAGGCGTGGTACTTCGGCCGTAGTACCAGCATTGAAAAATAGGGCTTTATGGCAGATTTCCACTCTTCTCACTAGTACTTTGCGTCCAAACAGCGTCGTGATCTAATTTGAACGGGCCGGGGCGGTTTTTCGAGGATGCTTTGTGCGCTCGAGTCGAAGATTCACGACTGTCTCTTTCCGCGAATGAACGATCAGGTTGTGCCTCCAGACGGAGGCTGCGGTCGCATCCGACGCGCGAATGTCGTAAAGACCTGGCGGGACGAACTTGAATAGGAAGTGGCCGTGCGAATCAGTGCGCGTCGCAAGAGGAAGAGAGCCGTCTGACCGCTCGACCATGACTTGCACATTGACTGCCGGCTTGCCATTGGACGCCGAGATTGTGCCACCGATTTTAGTGGTGTGGACTCGGGCGACAGCACAAGCAGTCAGCAGCAGAGAAGCTGCACAAAGACACGCGATCTTGCGCATGATTAAGCCTCCTCGGGCGGCCGATGCAACGATCTTACGTGTTTCGCGAACAAGGCGTCTGGAGAGATGAGTGCGAAGGCGCCTGTCAGGTAACTGTCCGGATGGCCTGCCCGAATGCGCTCTGACGTAAACCCACTCTGAACGGTCGACTCGCTCTTCAATACTTGTAAATCTTTCGGGCGCGGGCGTGTGCGGGTTGATCCAGGCGTCCGTGATCGGGATTTGTGCCGCGCGCAAGAGCGAGAAAGTACGTCAACAATTGCAGAGGCACGAGGAAGACGAAAGGCGAGAGCCATTCTTCGACAGTGGGAATCGCGAACCAGTCAATGGCTGATTCAAGGACAGAATCGTCTGGTCGAGCTGCGGGAACATGAAACACAATGCGACGAGCTCCTGTTTCGCCTGCTGCGCGGATGATCATACGCGTACGTTCGTCCGCAGGACCGCCGGCGAGGAGCGCGATGAGCGTAACGCGTTCGTCGATTTCCGAGAACGGGCCGTGGCGGAGCTGTTCGGTTTGCTCTCCTTCGGCGGGCGCGAAACTCGTCTCTTTAATTTTCAGGGCGATCTCGCGCGCCGTTGGCCAATTTGGCCCCGCGCCGATCAGAACAATCCGGCGGAGCTCAGCGATTTTTCGCGCCAGGTCTTTCATTCTTGCTTCAAGGCCGAGCGCCTGCTGCATTAAATCGGAAATGCCGTCGAGAGATTTCTTTGCGGTTCGATTTTTCTCGCCGCGAGCATCAGCGAAGTCGATGGAAAAGAGCGCGAGGCGCGCGAGCGCGGAGGTGAGGCTCTTCGTATACGCGAAGGAAATCTCTTGCTCGCACGTGGGAATCAGAAAACTCGCGGAGCGCATGGCTTCGCCTTCGTTTTCGCCGGAAATGGCAATCGTGAGTGCGCCGGCGCGGCGGGCAAATTCGAGGGCGTCGATGGTGCACTTGGTGATGCCCGTGTGCGAGAGAATGAGGACAGCGTCGCGCTCACTGATGGCAGGTGGATAGAAAACAAATTCGAACGACTGCCCGACGCGAATATCGGCGCAACCGCCGGTGAGGTGGCGAAAAAAGTATTCTGCGATTTCGGCCGTGTAGAGCGAGCTGCCGATGCCCACAATCCAGAGACGGTCTTTTTCCGCGGCAGCACGCGCGGCCTGCGCAACCAGGTCAGCGCGTTCGCTGATCATGCGTCGCACGAGACTCGGTTGCTGGTGAATCGCGTCATAGAGATAAAACGGATGTCCGGTGCGTGCTTCGGTCATGTCGCCCTTTTCACTTTGATCGCTGTGCCTATACCGATTGTTGATTGGTTAGCGGGAATATTCTACTGGAACGCCAACTCCTTCGCGACGCCACTTTTGTGTTAACTTCCTTTACCGATGAGAGGAGATTCCTGTCGATGAGAAGATTTAGGACCGCGCGGATATGCGGCTTGCTGCTTGTTTGCGCCGTGGCGGCTCAGGCGCGGACGCTGCAAACTCTCGCAGCGAATTCGGCTGGTTGCAAGACAGTGGAGTTTCAAGCAGCGCACCTGGACGGCACTACGGTGAAATTCAACATCATCCTGCCGGGCGATTACGCCACAAGCGCCCGGCGGGTTCCGGTTCTTTATCTGCTGCACGGCTATACCGGCCACTATTCGGACTGGTGCGAAAAAACGCACATTGTTGATTACGCGAAGCCGTATGAAGAAATCATCGTGATGCCGGAAGGCGAAAACGGCTGGTACGTTAACAACTACACGAATCCACAAATGCAGTGGGAGAACTACATTATTGAGGATTTGATTCCCTACGTAGATGCTCACTACCGCAGCGTCGCCTTGCGCGAGGGACGCGCGATTGCGGGCTTATCGATGGGCGGATACGGAGCGATGTTTCTGGGACTCAAGCATCACGAAATGTTTGCGGCCTTGGCGAGCCTCAGCGGCGTTATCGGAAGCGCCGATATGAGGCGTTGGGATAAGCCGCTGACGAAGAACAAGCAAACGATAAAAGAAAATCCCGGCGTGCAACGGACGCTCTTAGACGACTTTGGACCGGTAAAAAATCTGGCGCGCAAGGACGAAGATCCGTTTCTGCTGATTCGCAAGCTCACGCCGGAGAATTGTCCGCAGCTTTATCTCGCGATTGGATGGGGCGACAGCCTGCTCGGCGAAAACCGCGAATTCGTGGCACTGCTCGCGCAGCTTAAGATGCCATACCGGTACGCCGAAGTGCCCGGCAAGCACGAATGGCGCGTGTGGGACGAACAAGTCCAACGCGTGCTTGCTCTGCAAGCGCCCGTGATCGGCGCGCAACTGCGACGAAATTAATCTTCGACGAAGCGCACTGTGCCTTTAGCGGCCGCAAACGGACGCGGGCGCATTCAGCGTCGCATCAGGAAGCGCGGCAAGTTTGTATTTCTGCAGCAAGGTATTGAGCGCCGGAACGTCGTCGGCGTTGAATTTGCGCCATGCTTCGAAATTCTTCGTTATAGCCTGGCATGCTTCTGTTACGGACGCACGAACTGATTCCGACGGCCTACCGTCGCCCGTATCGGCGGCATAAAGAATTTGCGTCAGTTGTGAGTTGACTCCACCGAAGCCCGGGCTTGTAAATGTGCCTTCTTCAATGGCCGCGAACTTCTTATTGAAATCTTCGAGTACCTCGACATCGTCCTTGGCCTGAGCATTCGCCTGGAAACTCCTCAACCGGTCGGCGAGCGCATGCTGCACGGGAGCAAGCGCGCCGAAAGCGTCGTAACTAACTGACATTCCGACGTTGGCCTGCTTGAGAAGATCAAACTGCGCAACGTAATCGTATTGCGAGATGTGCACGCGCGGGTCTTTTACAACGTGAAGCGTCTGGCGATACGTCTGTCCATTCACCGTGAGAGCCAACTCATAGTCGCCGGGAACAACCTGGGTTCCCAGCGGCTGGAACCGCGGCGTCACACCGGGGACAGCATCCTCGGTGCCGTAGAATGCGACCGACTTCTCATCCTCGTTGAAAAGCGCATAGCTTAGGTTCGCTGGATGCGGGTAGCGCAGATTCCAGACGAATCGATTCATTCCCACATTCTTGGGCAACACCGTGGGAGGTGCGAACCAATATTCCGGAACGTTTTCTGGTTTGAGCTTCGTGGGCTCGGGCTCCGCGCTTGAATATTTGCGGATCAGGTTTCCCTGGGAGTCCGAAATCGTGAGAGTGATGTCGCCTTGCGGCGCGGATTTCAGGTAGTAATCAAGGAATGCGCCGTCGGGCGGATTTTGTCCGGCGGGGACCTCCGGGGGAAGCGGCGTATCCTGGTCGTTGTTCCAGCGCAAACGAATGGCAGTCTGCGGGTGATAAAAATATGCTTCGGCGCTCGTGACTTGCTCGCTTGCTTGCCGCAGCGGAGTTACATCATCGAGAATCCACAGCGACCGGCCGTAGGTTGCGATGGCCAAATCGTCGCCGTGAACGACCAAATCACGGACGTCACATGTGGGCAAATTGAGCTGCAAGGACTGCCAATGATCGCCATCGTCGAACGAAATAAAAACTCCGTTTTCGGTGCCTGCATACAGCAGGCCCTTGCGCTCGGTATCTTCGCGGATGACGCGAGCAATTCCATAATCCGGGAAACCGGTGGAGATCGGCTGCCACGTCTTCCCGTAGTCGCGCGTACGATAGAAGAGCGCGTGCGAATCGTGAAACTTATCCACGGCGGCGTAGGCGGCACCCGCACCAAAATGCGATGCGTCAATGATGGAAACCGAGCTGCGAGCATCGAGGCCGGGCATGGTGACGTTTTGCCACGTTGCGCCACCATCACGCGTTAGCTGAATTAAGCCATTGCCTGTTCCGGCCCACATCACATTCGCGGAAACCGGAGAAAGCGAAAGCGCAGTGATCACCTGACTTCGTGGGTTTACCGGCGGCTCTTTCTCTTTACTGTTCTCCTTGTTTTCCTCATTGGGCCGCAGGGTCAAATCCGGGCTCGCCTCGCTCCAATTCATTCCGCCATCGGCGGTTTCCAGAACGTATTGGGAACCGTAATAGAGCGTGTGCGGATCCTGCGCCGAAAACAGCAACGGAGCAT
>JBAUEX010000211.1:0-7807 GCA_049678845.1 Candidatus Acidiferrales bacterium | reverse complement strand
CTGGGTGCTCGGATTGATGGCCTTCGCGTATTCCGCGATACGCCCGAAAAAAATCAAATTCGGCAGCGCACTCACATGGATCGTCGGACTTTGGCTCGTCTTCGTTCTCGTCAAGGTGGGCTTCACCGCGATGTTCTCCTGATACACTCGGTGAATGCCGTTTCATTTTGAAGTTCTGGCGACCGACCCAACCGGCGCGCGCCTCGGCCGCCTGGAAACTCCGCACGGCGTCATCGACACGCCCGCGTTCATGCCCGTCGGCACGCTCGGCACGGTCAAAGGGCTAACGCAGGAATCCCTCGAAGCCCTCGGCGCGCAAATCATCCTCGCCAACACTTACCATTTGTATCTGCGTCCCGGCGCCGAACTGATTCGCCAGCTGGGAGGCCTCCACAAATTCATGTCCTGGCCGCATCCTATCCTCACCGATTCCGGCGGCTATCAAGTCTTCAGCCTCTCTGATCTTCGCAAAGTCACCGACGAAGGCGTCAGGTTCCGCTCCCACATTGACGGCTCCGAGCATTTCCTCTCGCCCGAACGCGCCATCGAAATCGAGCTCGCCCTCGGTTCAGACATCATCATGGTCCTCGACGAATGCATCGAATCCTCTTCCTCCGAAGACCGTGCCGCCGCCGCTGCCGCGCGTACACTCGCATGGGCCGGACGCTCGCTCGAATATTTCAGCAAACACGGAGACGCGCAGCGCCAAATGATGTTCGGCATCGTTCAGGGCGGCGCGCATCCTCATCTGCGCCGCAAGTCCGTCAGCGACCTCGTTGCTCTCGATTTCCCCGGCTACGCCATCGGCGGCCTGGCCGTCGGCGAGCCTCACGAAGTCACCTGTAAAATGACGGAGCAAGTCACGTCGCTCCTTCCCGCCGCAAAGCCGCGCTACCTCATGGGCGTGGGCCGTCCCGAGCAAATTGCCGACTACGTTACACGCGGCGTCGACATGATGGATTGCGTTCTGCCCACGCGCAGCGCCCGTCACGGCTGCCTGTTCACCTGGCACGGTCGCATCCTCATCAAGAACGCTTGTTATGCAAACGACCCGCGTCCCATTGATCCCGAATGCAACTGTCCGGCGTGCCGCCGCTATACGCGTGCCTATCTGCGCCATCTTTTTCTCTCCAACGAAATCCTCGGAGCAACCCTAACGACCCTTCATAACGTCTACTTTTACCTTGACATCATGGCTGAAATCCGCAAGTCTATCCGTTTTGGGAACCTCGCGGGATTCTGTTCCGACCTTCAGGCTCGTCTCGAAAAGAATGTGCCCGAATCGAGCACGAAATCGAACACGGATTCGAGCGCGAAACCGAGCGCGAAACCGAGCAGATGACCCGCAGCCTCGGCCCGATGACGGTCGAGGATTGGCGGTTTCGACAGTGAGAATCACGCGGAATGTTTCAAGTTGGTTCGCAGCGCCAGTACACGACGGAGTGAACGATGATGTTGCACGGCCCTTGGGTTGATCCATCTCTAGCGGCGCAGCAGTCCGCCGGCGGCCTCGTGGCCATTCTTCCGTTCATCCTCATCCTTATCATTTTGTATGTCCTGATGATTCTTCCCGCGCAGCGCCGCCAGAAGAAACTTGCCGCGATGATCGCGGCGCTTAAGAACGGCGACAAAGTCATCACCAACGGCGGTGTTTACGGCACGGTTGTCGGCCTCGACCCCGAATCTATCCAGCTTCGCATTGCCGAACAAGTTAAGATTCGCGTGGCGCGCAGCGCCATTGCCGGGCTCCAGCCCGAAGCCAACAAGGAGAGTTAGCGGCCCGAAATGAGTTCGAACCTCAGATGGAAAGCCATTTTTATCATTGTCATCGTCCTGATTTGCTTCTATGCCTTGTTTGGCCTGCCTTCGTTCCCCACTTCCTTCGGCCAGATGGCCGACAATTTTTCGAATCGCATGCAGCTCGGCCTCGATCTTCGCGGCGGCAGCCACCTCGTCCTGCAGGTGCAAGTCCAGGAAGCCATCGCCAACCATCGCGACCAGGCCATTGACGCCCTGAATGACCAGCTTCATAAGCAGAAGATCGTAACCGGCGAAATCCGCGAAGTCAGCGACACGCAATTTCTGATTCGCAATGTGGCTCCCGCCTCGACCGGCGCGCTGCAAGCCCTGGTGCAAAATCAGTTTCCCGAATGGACTCTTTCTCAAGCGGCCGGCGAGCAAAACGGTTTCCTGATGGCCCTGAAACCCACCGTCGTCTCCGACATCCAGCAGCAAACAATGGACCAGTCGCTCGAAACGATTCGCCGTCGCATCAATGCGCTCGGCTTGAAAGAGCCCAACGTTCAATACACCGGCCGCGGTCAGAACGAGATCCTCGTCGAGCTTCCCGGCGAAGGCGATCCCACGCGCGCCAAGCAGGTGATTCAGGCAGGCGGTCAATTGCGCTTCCAGCTAGTCCTCGACGATACTCCGTACCCGTCGGAAGCCGCAGCCCTGGCCGCGCACAGCGGCGTTCTACCCGAGGGCAGCCAGCTCGTTCCCGGCAAATCGGAGTCCGCCGATCAATCCGGCGCGCAGGTTTGGTACTTGCTCAACCGTTCGCCCATCATCACTGGTGCGGACCTGCGCAGCGCGACTCCCGGCCCTGATCCCAATCAGCCCGGTTTCTACGAAGTCCATTTTTCTGTTTCCACTGCGGCCGCCAAGCGCTTCGGACCGTTCACTGGCTCCAATCTCGGCCATCGCATGGCTGTCGTCTTGGACAATCAAGTGCAGAGCGCGCCCGTCATTCAGGGCCGCATCGACGACTCGGGCGAAATCGAAGGCCAGTTCACGCAAGATTCCGCCAAGGACCTTAGCCTCATTTTGCGCGCCGGCGCGCTTCCTGCATCAATCAAATACTTGGAAGAGCGCACCATTGGCCCATCCCTCGGCAATGATTCCATTCGCGAAGGCGTGCAGGCCTCCATCGCCAGCCTCATCGCCGTCTTGATTTTCCTGGTTGTTTATTACCGCTTGAGCGGCATCAACGCCGTCGTCGCCTTGCTGCTCAACCTGGTCATTTTGATCGCGTTCATGGCCGTGTCCGGCGCGACCCTTACCTTGCCCGGCATTGCTGGCGTCGTCTTGACCATCGGCATGGGCGTCGATTCCAACGTGCTGATTTTCGAGCGCATCCGGGAAGAACTGCGCGCCGGCAAGGCCAATGCCTCGGCCGTTGACATTGGATTCGACAAAGCGTTTGTGACCATCATCGACACACACGTCACTACGCTCGTCTCTGCCGCGTTCCTTTTCCTGTTCGGCACGGGTCCCGTGAAAGGATTCGCGATTACCCTTGTTATCGGCTTACTCGCAAACTTGTTTACTTCGGTTTACGTTTCGCGGGTCATATTCGACTGGCACCTGTCTCGCATGTCCCGTGAGGCGGAGCTGAGCATCTAAATATAGAGGCGGAATAGCGTAAGAGCCGTTTGCGGCCATGCTAACTTATTATCTATCATAAACTTATGCAGATAACCGCAATCGCGTGACCGCCGTTCCGATTTGGGAACATTTTTTTCGCGGCTGGTGTCTAATTCAGCAAGGATAAGAGTCGAACAATGGAATTTTTTCACCAACCGAATATCAATTGGATGAGCAAGACGAAGTATTTCGTCGCTCTCTCCGTGACCCTTTTGCTTATCGGCGGCATCGCCTGGGTCCGCCACGGCGGTCTGCATTACGGCATCGATTTCAAGGGCGGTACGTTGGTCATTGTCCGCTTCTCCTCCGCCCCTCCCATCGGTAAGATTCGCAGCGCGCTTGATTCCGCGGGACTCAAAAACAACGAGGTCACCAGCAGCAGCGACATCTCCAACGCCAATTCGAAGAACGATGTGATGATTCGCGTCGAGCAAGGCGGCCAGGGTGAAGATAGCCTCGAGGCGGACAAGGCCACCATCCTCGCGGCTCTTCAGAAAGATTTCGGTGCTCCCACCAGTTCCAAGCCCGATTTCAACGCCGTTGCGGTCCCTGACCTGGCTGTGTTCCTCACCCAGCAGGACCCGCTCGCGTTGCACACTTCCGCCGGCGATCGCTACACCCAACTCGCGCAGAGCCTGGTTAGCGCGCGCGACAAGGATCACGCCGGAATCGTCACGAATTTCGACCAGCTGAGCAACGTCAACGGCGCGAACGCCGCTGTCATCAGCGACCTTAAGTCCGGCTACTCGCTCAACAATTTCGCGATTCTCAACGCGCAGGTCGTCGGTCCCACCGTCGGAGCGCAACTGCGCCGTCAGGCCCTTTTCGCTACGCTCTACGCTCTCGCCGGCATGCTGGTCTACGTGGCCTTCCGGTTTGAGTGGATTTACGGCGCGGCCGCGGTCATCGCCGTGTTTCACGACGTGCTTATCACTCTCGGCTTTTTCTGCCTGTTCTATAACAGATTTGAAATTTCGCTCACGGTGATCGCCGCGCTCCTTACTCTCGTCGGCTATTCGATGAACGACACCATCGTCATCTTCGACCGCGTGCGCGAAAATCTCCGTTTGATGCGCCGCGATTCCCTCACCGACATCATCAATCGGTCGATTAACCAGACTCTTTCCCGCACCATTCTCACCAGCGGACTCACCTTTCTCACCGTGTTCCTTTTGTTCGTTTTCGGGGGACAGGTTCTCCGCAGTTTCTCCTTTGCTATGGTCGTGGGAGTTGTGGTAGGTACCTATTCCAGTTTCGGCATTGCGGCCCCGATTGTCTTGCTTTGGAATAAATGGCGTGGTGGCCGCGTGGCCACAGCCCCGGTTCCTTCCTCGGCGGATAAACGCGCCGAGAAGAGACTGGCGGCAGCTAGGAGGTAGTTATGTTTGACCAACTTGTGGAGTCTACGAACAAGAGCACAACGCATAAAGTCTGGACTGTTTGGCTCTCAGCTCTTATCCAGGCTTTGATTCTCGGTGTCTTGATTCTGATTCCCCTCATTTACACCAGCGCGCTGCCCTCGGCGATGATGACGACGTTCCTGGTCGCTCCACCGCCGCCGCCACCGCCGCCCCCGCCGGCTGTCAAGGTGATTACCAAGCCTCAGCCGAAGTTCATCCAGCAGGGCAAACTGGTGGCTCCGACGGTCATCCCGAAGAAAATTCAAATGATCAAGGAAGAAGCCCAGCCTGATGTGGGCATGACCGGCGGCGTGCCGGGCGGCGTCCCCGGCGGTTCAGCCGGCGGCGTTCTGGGCGGCATCATAGGAGGCGCGCCCGGAGGTCTTCCTCCGCCACCGAAGCCAGTCGAGCGTTTGCGCATCGGCGGAAGCGTTATGGCGGCGAACCTGATCCACCAGGTGCTTCCCGTATATCCGCAGATAGCGAAAACGGCTCATATTTCAGGGACGGTGGTGCTGCACGCTATTATCGCCAAGGACGGCACCATTCAAGAGCTGACCTTTGTTTCCGGTCCGCCCTTGCTGATGCGCGCCGCGACGGACGCCGTGAAGCAGTGGCGCTATAAACCAACGCTGCTGAACAACCAACCAGTCCAGGTCGACACGACTATCAGCGTGGTGTTTAACTTGGGCGAATAGATTGGACGTGTGTTTTCGGCCCGGCTGGTCCCGCAAGGGCCGGCCGGGAATGGATGTAACTTTGGGGGCAAGAAGGCAGTCATACTCACTGCCAATAAAACTCGCTGTTTGATCATTGAGGAGGAACGAACGTTATGCTTGCGAATTTAATGTGGGCTGGTCTTCTGCTCCTGCAGGATGCTAGCGGTGGTGAGGTGGGCTGGGATCTTCGCAGTATGTGGCACTCCATGGGCATTCCCGCGAGAATCGTCGTCGTAATTCTGTTCATTATGTCTGCCTGGTCCGTGGGCATCATGATCGACCGCGCCTTGATGTACAGTGCGGCCCGCAAACAGTCCCGCGTGTTCGTCCAGCAGGTTGCTGGCGCGCTCAAGGACAACAAGCTCGACGAAGCCATCTCCATCGCCGAGCGCAACAAGAAGAGCCACATTGCGAAAGTCGTCGCCACCGGGCTCTCCGAGTTTCAAGCGGCCTCCGCGCAGGTCGCTGACGCCGAAGTCATTGAAGCCGCCAAGCGCGGCCTCGAGCGCTCCGTCGCCATCGTTCACGCGGAGATGAAGCGCGGCCTCTCTGGCCTCGCCACCATCGGTTCCACGGCCCCGTTCGTCGGCCTCTTCGGAACCGTCATGGGCATCATCAACGCCTTCAAGGGAATTTCCGCAGCGCACGCCAGCGGACTTTCCGCGGTCGCCGGCGGTATCGCCGAAGCCCTCGTTACCACGGCTCTCGGTCTACTGGTCGCCGTACCCGCCGTTTGGACGTACAACTATTTCACCAACAAAGTCGAAGCCTTCGACGTCGAGATGGACAACTCCTCGATGGAGCTCGTCAACTACTTCATCACGCGCCGGGGCGGAAAGAAGTAAGCCATGGCGTATAAACCCAAACCCGGCAGCATTATGGCGGCGCCCAACGTGATTCCCATGGCCGACATCATGCTGGTCCTGCTGATTATCATGATGGTCGTCACGCCTATGTTGCAGAAGGGCGTTCAGGTCGATATGGCTCGCGCGAAAAATTGGGAGAACATGCCCAATGCCGACAAGGATGACGCGATCATCGTGGCTGTATCTCACGACGGCCATTATTATCTCGGCAATCAAGACATCGCGCTCGACCAGATTACCGGTCAGGTGAAAGACCGCATCGCCAATCGTCTCGACAAGGAAGTTTACGTTCGCAGCGATGAGCGTGCCAAGTACGGCGACGTCAAGAAAGTCGTCGACGCCGTTCGCGACGCCGGAGTCGATAATCTTCGCTTGTTGACCCTGAAAAACGAATCCAGGTCCAACAATCAGCCGCCGCCTCCGCCGCCCGGCAGCGTGAATCCGGGAACCCCTTAGGGAGGATATTGCAATGGGAATGGCAGTAGGACATCACGGCACGTCCATGTCGGAGCCGAATATCGTTCCGCTGATTGACGTGCTCCTTGTGCTGATCATTATTTTCATGGCCATCACGCCCACCACGCCTACCGGCATGGATACGCTGGTCCCGCAGCCGCCGCCCAAGAAGCAGCAGCAGCAGGACCTGAACAACAAGACGGTCGTCGTCGTGGTCAGCGCGGACGGCAAGGTGATGATCAACCAAACGCCCACAACCTGGAATGATCTTGGTCCGCAGCTTTCGGACATTTTTAAGATCCGCGCGGATAAGACGGCTTTCGTCAAGGGCGACGATGACGCGGAATTTACCTACGTCGCGCGGGCGATTGATATCATGCGCGGTTCCGGCATCACGAACGTGGGTTTGATCACCGCCAAGATGGAAGCGGGCCAGTAGGAGAGCAGGAAACCGGCCTCGGTCTCCGCCCTTCGACGGCGTGAGTCTAGGGATCTCGTAGGAGGAATTGGCATGGGGATTTCGATAGGAACCAGAGGCTCGTCGATGTCGGAACCCAATATCGTTCCGTTGATTGACGTGCTCTTGGTGCTTATCATTATTTTCATGGCCATCACCCCGACGCCGCCGACAGGGATGGATACGCTCATTCCGCAGCCACCGAAGGTGACAAAGCTTCGGACCCCTCCGAATGCGGCTGTTGTCGTTGTGGTGACGGCGGATGGCAATGTCATGATCGACCAGACGCCCACGACCTGGAGTGACCTAGGCTCTCAGCTTGCGGACATTTTTAAGATTCGCGCGGACAAAACGGCTTTCGTTAAGGGCGGCGATGACGCCGAATTTACCTACGTCGCGCGGGCCATTGATATCATGCGCGGTTCCGGAATCACGAACGTAGGTTTGATTACGGCCAAGATGGAAGCGAGTCAGTAAGCAGAG
>JBAUEX010000210.1:0-4038 GCA_049678845.1 Candidatus Acidiferrales bacterium | reverse complement strand
TCGGCGGACGCACGCAGCTCCTCTTGAGTGAACACCTGCGGCGCGTCGAAACCCTTTCGTTTCCACCAGGCGACAGTCTCGTGGAGCGCTTCGAGCTCCGGAGTGCCAGTGCGTTCGAGGATGCAGAGGATATTCAGGTCCGAGTGCTGCTTGCGGTACTCACCCGTGACGGCGGAGCCATAGAGGACAATAGCCTTCAGATTCGCGCACGCCGCCTGTTGCAGCCTCTCTTTCAACTGTTGGAGCAATTCTTCCATCGCACCATCGCTTTCTGCCTGGAATGCTGAGCGCCCCGTTAGGAATCCCGTCCGACGCGATTTCAAGACCCACACGAAGATCACTGTCGGAAGGTTACCAACTGCCGCTGGCACCGCCGCCGCCGAACGAGCCGCCGCCAAAACCGCCGAACCCGCCGCCGCCTCCAAATGCTCCACCACCCCACGAGCCGCCGCCCCAATTGCCGCCACCGAAATACCACGGGGTGCCCGCCGCCCACCATACGCCATGGCCGCGGCGGCCGTATTTGCGTCCCGCGCGCATGCGCATGAGCAGGCCAAGGAGCGGGAAGAACAATAACATCATAATCGACAGCAGCGGCACGGCGATGTTCCTGGCGGTGAAAGGCGGCGGGGGAGTTTCGGCGCCCATGGGATTGTTCTGCGACTCTTGCGCCAGCGCTTCGAGCTTTACGCCACGGTCTTTCGCAATTACGGCAGCTATGCGCTCGGTTAGCAGTAAGACCGCGCCGCTATAGTTCCGGATCCTGAGCTGTGGCTGCGCTTCCCTGCCAAAACCTCCCACGAGGCCGTCGGGCAGAATCGCCTCGAGCCCGTAGCCAACTTCAATGCGGTATTTGTGTTCATTCGGGGCGAGCAGGATAAGGACTCCGCGGTCTTTTTGCTTGGGGCCGATTCCCCAATGCGTGGCGAGATTGATGGAATAGTCCTCGATGGATTCGCCTTCCAAGGAACGCACGGTGACCACAGCGATCTGCGCCTGCGCCTTGTGGTCCAGTTCCTGGCAAAGCGCCTCAATTGCGCTCTTCGAATCGGGAGCGAGGACGTGCGCGAAATCGTTGACGTAGCCCTGAGGCCGCAGCGACCGCGGGTTCTGCGCGAGTACCGCGACGGCGAAAAGCAAAGTGACGAGGCACACCGTCGCCAGCGGCGCCAGATAACCGGCCCGCCCCGCGGCGTCCGAAGATTGCCATCGGCTCGACATCACTAAGCGAATCTATGCTTTTGGGTAGTAAAAAGTCACGCGAAACCGCATTCGCGACGCGCCATCTTAGGCCGTCACGGGCATAAGGTCAAAAGACCGGACGGCGCGAAATTGACAATCGGTGGCGCGTCCGATACTCTTGCTGTTCGATTCTAATTCCGAAGGAGCGCTTGATGCCCACGGGCACCGCTGTAAAACAGAAGAAAAGGTCCAAGTCAGTTTTCAAGAATATGCGGCAGACCGAGCACCGCACGGTCACGAATCGCGCCAATCGCACGCGCGTCCGCACGGCCATGCGGCAGTATCGCGCCGCGCTCGCCTTGGGCGACGTGGCGAAGGCGGAAAAGATGGTTCCGCAGACATTTTCTGAACTGGATCGCGCCGTCAAGAACCATTCGCTGCCTCGCAACACCGCGAATCGCTACAAGTCGCGTCTCACGATTGCGCTGAACGGCCTGCGCAACACGAAGAAAACCTAAGACGTCGCCGCCTTGGCGGGCGTAGCCGTGAGGCGCGCGATCAGAAATTCCATTGTGGCGCGCGGGTTGGGTCCGCCCGATTTCAGCGCGCTGTCTGCTTCGGCAAGCGCGACAATTCCCTCCAGAAGTTGCTCCCGCGCGAACTTTCGCGCCTGAGCCATGGCGATTCCCGCCGATTCGGGGCGCATGCCCAAGTCACGCGACGCCTGAAATTGATTCGTTCCGGTCGGCAATTCCCTTGCTTCGATCAATTTCCGGTACGTCCATGCCAGAGCGCCAACCATTCCGGCGGGCTGTTCGCCTTCGCGCAATAAGCAATCGAAAAAATCCATCGCTGCGCGGCGGTCACGGGCTGCAAGGACTTCGGTGAGCTTCCAGACGGTATATTTTCTCGCGGAAACGACCAGGGCTTCGACGTCAGCCGTTTCGATTTTCCTTCCGGTGGCGTAAAGAGATAATTTTTGGATCTCGAGGCGAATCTTGGCTGGCTCGCCATTCACCGCTTCCACGAGTTCCGCTGCCGCGGCGGGATCGATGTCGGCGCCCATTTCGCGCGCCATGTCCGATGCAAACGCCGCCATATTTCCGGCGCCCGTGGAGAGTTCGACGACGAGAGCATTCGCCGCGAACAATTTGGAAAGCCAGCGGCGGCCGTCGAGAGCTTCCGCCTCGAAAACGACGATCGAAAACGGCGCGGGATCTTTTAGATAGGCTTTGAGCGCTTCACCAATTTCTTCGCTGGATTCATCGCCGAGGCGCTCAAGCGCTTCCATTCCATCGAGAAAAATAATTTGATGCGCCGAAAGCATGGGGACGGTTTGCGCGCGCTCCAGCATTTCTTCCCAGCCGCCGCCGCTGGCTGACAGTCTCGTCACGGCCCAATCACGCGCGGGTTCGGGAACGAATTTCTCGAGGAGCGCCTTGCGGCAACGGTCGCGAAGATAAGGGTCGGTTCCCAAAAGCAGAATCGCGGGAACTGGCTTGCCCTTGGCGATGGATTGCAAGAAATTGTCGAGCGAGGCCTGAGGCATCAGAAGTCCTCCAAGAGCGCGGAGACCAAATCGGCCGCGAAAGCGCGCGCCATGCGGCCGATGGCCGGGTCGCCCTCTTGAAAAAATGTGCTGACGTCGCTCGAAATCTGGTATTCGTCGCGAAAGACAAAATTGTCGTTGCGATAGACGACTTTCCCGGTGGCCTGATCGACGAGGCTGACCTTCATTTTCAGGGTCACGAGCATGGTGGTGACGTGGCCCGAAGTGGCGTCGAAGAGAAGCGGGACGGCCTGGATATCCGTGATTTCACCGTGAAGGACAGCATCGGCACCGTCCGCGCGGGGCACGATGCGATATTTTGTGCGCACGAGAAACTCGTGAACAACGGCATCGCTGACGCGCTGCTCAATGCGGTATGTGGGCGTGCGATTTACGAATGCGGGGACAGCGATGGTGCGCCAGGTTGACGGCAAACGTGCTGCGCGGCCCGCGACGTGGTAACCACACCCACCTGCCAATGCGAGCACACCCGCGAGCGCCGAGACGAATTTTGCGAGAGGCACGCGCTGCGAATCAAATCTTCGGAGCAAGCAACTCCTCCGCGATACGCACGGCGTTGGCAGCGGCAAGCTGCAAATTGTCAGTCACTCCCCAGAGCCAGATGCCGCCGCTCACGTTTTCGTCGCGTTCCGCACGCGCCAAATGAATTTTCGGTTCACCCGCTACGCTCACGTTCGTTGGCTTGGGCTCATCCTCGTCAACCAAATGGAAGCCAGCCGCGGCGAGCGCGCTGTCGAGTTTCGATAGTTCACATCTTTCCGCGAACTCCACGTAAGCCGCGAAGGCGTATCCGTAAAACACAGGCGCCTGAAGCAATTGCACAGCCGGAACCGCGATTCGCCCACCAAGATACGCGGCGATGCCTTTGGCTATCGCTCCACGCATTTCCCCGAGGCTTGGGCGGCTTCCCTCGCCGTACCCGGCCAAGAGATTAAACGCGACTTGCGTATCGAAAATTACCTGCGTGATGGGGCGAAACAGCAGCAAATCCGCCGTTTGCTTTTCGAGTTCCTCGATTCCCAACTGGTCCCGTTCAGACACCGGCGGAAAAAATAAAATTGCCAGCCGCGCCGGCGAAAACTTGGTCAGAGCCGCCGCAAGCGTGCAAGCGATTATGGTTGCCGGAGCGGGAGAAGAAAAGATTCCGCTGCCTTCAGATTTTCTGGCTTTGTGTTCAGGCGGCGCGAGCAGCGTGTCCAATTCCGGAATCCACGCGGCGGCGTGTGCCGCAGCGTCCAATGCACCGGTCATGTCGATGATCGTCGCCGCCGCGTCATGGGCCAGCT
>JBAUEX010000209.1:0-5135 GCA_049678845.1 Candidatus Acidiferrales bacterium | reverse complement strand
TCGAAGAGACCGAGCAGTCAAGCGACGGGCTCGGGCCGCTGTACAACGCGCACTCGTGCCGCGAGTGCCACCAGAACCCCGTGTCGGGCGCCGCGTCTCAGGTGACGGAACTGCGCGTCGGCCATCTGGGACCGGACGGGCATTTCCGCACTCCGGACATCTCGATCGGACATGGAGCCGAGATCATCAGCGGCCGCTCGCTGGTGAATGACCGCGCGATTTGTCCCAATGCGGCTTTTCCCGCCGAGGAAATTCAGGAGCGCGTTCCAGAGACTGAAACAATTCGGGCGTTTCGGATTTCCGTGAATCTTTTGGGCGACGGTTTCGTCGAGGCGATTCCCGATCAAGCGCTGATTGAGCTTTCCAAGCAACAATGCCAGTCGTCACATGGGAAAATCTGCGGGCAGGTTCTCTATGTTCCCATCGTGGAAGCGCCCGGGCAGATGGGCGTGGGGCGATTCGGCTGGAAGGATCAGCACGCCAGCCTGTTATCGTTCGCCGCAGACGCGTACTTGAACGAAATGGGAGTTACGAGCCGCCTGCAACCGGACGAGCTTACCAAGCTGTGCAACACCGTGTCCGAGCCGAATGACACGCCGGGTCCGGACGGGCTTTCCGACATTGATCATTTTGCCCGCTTCATTCGCGCCACGAAAGCGCCTGCACGCGACGCAGAGCTGGCCAAGAGTGCGGCGGCGAACAAGGGCGAAGCGCTATTCGACAAAATCGGATGCGCGACGTGTCACGTCGCCACACTGATGACTGCTCCGGCGGGGACGAAGATCAATGGCGGAGCGTTTACGATTCCCGCAGCGCTGGGCTCCGTCGCATTTCATCCCTACGGAGATTTCCTGATGCACGACGTGGGCACCGGCGACGGAATCCTGCAGGCGACGCCGGAGCACTACGGGCGTCGAGTTTTTCAGAGGATGGCGGGCTACCTGTCGAAGCAGGATTTCGAGAGCAGCCGGAACAAGATTCGCACGGCTCCGTTGTGGGGAGTGCGTATGCGTCCGCGATTGATGCACGACGGCGCTTCGCTGACATTTGTTGAGGCGATCGGGCGACATCGGGGCGAGGCAAGCAGGGTCACACAAAAATTCGACAAGCTGAAACACTCCGAGCAGGAGGAGATTATCGAGTTCTTGAAGTCTCTGTAATCTGCGTTGTCGGACAGATTGTCGGGCGTCAAAGCGAGCGCGAAATTCGCTTCATTGAGCGCATCCTCGCCGTCTTCGAGCTTATCGAGAACGAAACTGGCTTTTGTATGCGCTTCCGGGAAACGGGGATCTTCCTCCAGCACCGCGGCATAGGCCGTCGCTGCTTCGGGCCAGTTGGCTTGTTCGGTGAGGATCTCACCCATGAGGAACTCGCCCGCTGCATTCTTGAAGCTCGATTGAAGTTCGGCGGTCAATTCGTCCGTAGCTTCCTTGTAGCGCTTCTGTTTCAAAAGCTGACCGGCATCGGCGAGCTGCTTCAAACGTTGTGAATCCTCGGGCTGCTGCGGCGGCTCGCTTCCCGTGACTTTGGCCGAATTCAATGCGCTGAAAACGACGAATCAGCGCCCGCTGTCTTCAACACAGCGCGAAAGGCGTCGTCGGGCTGAAAGGCCAGACCATTTTTGCGAATTTCGGAGGCGATATTTTCGGGAAGGGCGGCACCTGAGACCAGTGCCAGAAGCGTGCTTCTGGTTAGTGGCCGCGGAATGTCCTTCACAGGAGTTTGCTGCGGGGCGCTGAAAGCCAAGCTGCCCACAAATAGAAAGACGAGGGTCGAGATAAAGACGCGCTTTGTCACGGAGCCTCCACTCATTACACATTCAATGAGTTTACGGTCAGAGTAACATTGCGCAAAAGCGACGGTAGCGTCCGATGGGACAGGATGGGCCAAAGAATAACTGTACCAAGGGGGGTGACAGGAAAAAGAGAGAAGACGCAGAGTCTCAGAAGGCGAGACTCCGCGTCGCAAGGCGGCGCTTACTGGGCGTTGCGGTAGCGGGGCATGTAAGTTACGTTCAGGGGCTGATTGAGGCGAAAATCGAGCCTCGTTTCAGCCGGGATGCGAAGCGGTTTTACCTTTGACACGCCCTGATAGACGCCGCCGCCTGCTCCGCCGACGCCCGCGCCGATGGCCGCGCCTCTTCCGCCTCCGGCGATCGCGCCGATGATGGCGCCAAGCGCCGCGCCACCGCCAACTTTTTCGGCCGTGTTTTTGCCGCGTGACTTTCCGGCTTCGGTGTACGGATCCGAAACCACAGTGTACTGGTGGCCGCGGAATTCCAGGCGCACGAGTTGAAGCTGCAATTCGTTGCGGCCTTTATATTGGCCGGAGGACTGCGCTTCAGTGAGGCGCATATAGATGTTGGTGCCCGCGGGAACCACGACGACGCCGGCGGAAGTGAGGGGCTCGGCGAGCGTGGCTTGAAATTCGTCGCCAACATGATTGACGGCCGTGTCGACCGGATCGACGGTGCGAACTTCGACCGCAGTGCCCGGAGGAAAAGTGGCGGTGAGAGGTGGCGGAGGGGGTGGCGGAGCAGGAGCGGCGACAGGCGGCGCTGTCTCGACGGGAGGCTGCGCTGATTGCGGCGCGTCTCTCTGTGGATCAGTGGATGATTGAGCCTGGTCGCGGCGGTCGGCGTCGCGCGCGTCTGTGCTGCGTGTGTCGGAGTCGCGGGCAGCAGCGTCGTGATGGCGACGGGCATCTGCCTCGCGAGTGCGCTCGGCGCGTTCACGGCGAGTGGTAGGCGAACTGCGATGCTCTGGCGCGGCGACAGGCGCCGGAGCTTCTTCCGGAGGCGCGGCGACAGGAGGAGTTGTTTCGGCGCTTTGCGCGGGCGGCGCGGGAGCTTGCACAACTGTTTGGTCATTCACCTTCGTGACGCCGGGAGTCGTGGTGGCGAGTTTGTAGGCTTGGTAGCGGGCGGCGTCACTGGGGACTGTGCCAGAGAGCGTGACCACGCCATCTTTGACGGCGACCTGCAAACCGGAGTCCTTGGTTTGCGGGTCAGAAAACATTTGCGCCTTGATCGTGGTGGCCAGTTGCGCGTCGTTGGATTTTCTGGCGCAGCCAATGACGAGGACGACGGCTGCCGCCAAGGAAATCAAAAGAGCGGTTCTCGTTCTGCGCATTTTTATTCCCCCCTGCATCATTTTCCGCGTTCCGTGGCATGGATGCAACCAAATCTGAAGGAACGAGCGGTTGCACGTGATATCGAGTCGCGGAGGCCTGTACATCTTTTTGATGCTGCGCTGGAAGGTAGGGCTGCCTTTTGCTGTGGTGAGATGTTGAGTTGCGGTGCGGGAAAGTCTCAGGTCAGGCGTCGCAAATGCGGCGCCGCCCGACCTGATCTACAGAGGCGAGGCATGGAGGCTCGGAGAATAGGGCGCAACTTTTTGGGTCGGTAGGTGTTTGATCGGGGAGAGTCGAGTAGCGAGGCACAAAGACCCGCCCTTTGCGCCCAAAGTTCACGGGCGCCCAGGATGGGGCACCCGGAAGGGCCAAGGCACACAGGCTAAAGCGTGCCTGCGGAAGGCAGGCCTGTGCCACGTGAGTTACAGGCAAACGGTTTTCCGTTCTGGGGTGTAATTAGGAGAAAAGGGATGCGAATCCAGAAGAGTATCGGTGTGTTCGTCGCAGGGATTTTGCTGATTGTGATGAGCGGATGTAATGCGGGTTCGATGAACACGGCACCTCCGCCGCCTCAGATGGGAAATGTGTTTTCGATTGGCACGGACGCGCCGGCTTCGCTGCCAAGCCTGGTTTCGTTTCAAGTGTTGATTACGGGTGTGACCGTGAATAATTCGGGAGGGTCGCTCTCGGTGTTGACGAATCCGGTGAGCATGGATTTTGCGAAGCTGGACGGATTGCACGACCTGATCGATCTCGACAGCGTGCCGCTGGGCACGTACACGAGCGTGACGATTACCGGGTCGACTCCCGTGCTCGGATTTCTGGATACGACGCAGTCACCGCCAGCATTGAACTCCATCAATGCGACGCCGACAACTTTCTCAGTGACGGTACAGCTGGCGAAGCCGCTGGTTGTGGATCAAAACGATCTGGTTGGACTGCTGATTGATCTGGATTTGTGGCAGACCATTCAGACGGCGAACGGGCAAGTGACCGGCACGATTAATCCGACTTTTGATGTGCGCGGGTTGACAGCGGATGATTCGGAAGCGGAAATCGATGACTTTCGCGCAGGAGTGGTGAGCGTGGACACGAGTTCGGCGGCGTTTACGGTGCAGGGAATTCACAGCCGGCAGTGGAACGTGACGACAAACGCGAAGACCCAATGGGATGACGGCGGTTCGCTTTCGGCTCTGACGACGAATTCGATCGTGGAACTCTCCGGACAAATCGACCCGGTGACGCACGGGATCGACGCTGAGGAAGTCGAAATCGTTTCGCAGGATCATTTCTTTCTTGGCGGACTAATCACGTTTGTGAACCCGGCGAGCCCGAGTCCGGCGACGCAGGTTGATGTCTACACACGAACGGAGCTGCCGGATCTTTCGGCTATAGCGCCCATCGGGCAAATCAATCCGCTGGCACTCAATGGCTCGGAAAAATATTACATCGCGGACTTCCACAATCCGCTGACGGCGCTCTTGTTCAGCAATACGACTTTGGCGCCGGGGCAGCGCGTGGGACTCGGCGGCGCGTTGAACGGGACGGGGAATTCGCAGACGCTCACCGTGCATCGCGTGGTGCTGGAACGGCAAGGGCAGCAGGGCGATTGGGTTCCGGGAAGCACACAGATACAGTCCGGGAACGCGGGAAGTTTTCAGCTGAATGATAATTTCCTGGCGGGAGTGTTGCTGCCGCAGCCGGTGACGGTGATCACGACGAACTTCACGAACTTCGTCAACTTGAGCGGGCTTTCGGCGCTCACAGGGACGCAGACGATGAAGTTGCGGGTGGTGGGATTCATTTTGGTGGACCAGCAAACGAATCAGCCGGAAATCGTGGCGCGCCGAGTGGAGTTGGTGACGCCCGCGACGGAGTAAAACCGAATCACAGCCAGACTGGAAGACCGATCGTTCGATCGTGAACCGCTCCGCCGGAGAGATCCTGGCGGAGCGGCTTTTATTTTGGGTATGTACAAGGATGCCGCGAATACATTTCAGGAC
>JBAUEX010000208.1:0-6425 GCA_049678845.1 Candidatus Acidiferrales bacterium | reverse complement strand
AAAGCTACTGCGGCCTTGGGCGAACCCGGGATCTCCCGGTTCCCGAGCGAGGTGTCTGCGTACGTGCACGGGGTCTCTGACCGCGCGGGACTCTGGAGCACCTCGCGATATCGGTGCACCCGATGGGGCCTTCCGCCTCCTCCTACAGCGTCGGCGTCCCGGAGTAAGTCTCTTACGCGGCTCAATACCCGGCCCGCACGTTCCCCTGTCAACGCTTCGACGCCGCCCTTGCGAGCGACTCCGCATGACTCGGGGCCGATGTGGGTCGCTAAACCACTTTCGTATGACTTTTGCATTCACTACACCTCGCCGGTTTAACCGGCGCACCGGAGGATAGCCATGGGACAAGTTACACATGAGCAGGTGAATCTGATGTTGCATCTTTACGAAATGCGCCGCGAGCCGGTCATGCGCGAGGCGCGCGCGTGGTTCATCGCCAATTTTCACCCGCAAACTCCCGAGGACGTGATGAAGATTTGTCCCCCAGGCAGCAAAGAAAACAGCTATCTCCGAATGGTTGCCAGCTACTGGGAAATGGTTGCGAATATTGTCAGTCGCGGCCTGATTGACGAAGAGTTTTTCTTCGAAAACAGCGGCGAACAATGGGTCGTGTGGGAGTGCATCCGCCCCATCGCGGCGGGCTGGCGCGCTCTTTTCAAGAATCCCTACGCGTGGTCAAAGCTCGAGGAGCATTGCACGCGCCTCGAAACTTGGCGCGAGAAGCGCGCACCAGGCGCAACTGCCGCGACACGGCAAATGCTGGCGCAGATATCAGCGAAAAGCGGGCCGGCGAAACCGGCCTCCGCGTAACTCGCGAAGGACAGAAGAAAACGGGACGATAACAGAATCAGCAACAAGCTCTGCAATTGTGTAGCGATTGCCTCCGGGCGTTGGTAGCCTCTGATAAATCAGTAGTTCTTCGACGCACGAGAGGAAGACAATGATTCGAAATCGCGCAGTTTTGTGGGCCTGTGTCGCCTTCGCCGTAACGACTTTAGCCATCCCGCCGGATATTGCATATGCTGCGGCCGCTGGGGCCCAGCACGCGGGGAGCATATCGCTTGTTCTCCCCAAAGTAGAATTAGTGCGCGACGCACAGACTATGCCAGTTCAGCCACCGACGCCCGTTTACTGGGGTGATGTGGTGAACACGGGACACATGGCGCGCGCTCGAATCAAACTCGACGACGGCTCGGTATTAAACGTCGGCTCGGACTCGTCGCTGACCGTGGTGAAGCACGACGCCTCACGGCAGCAAACCCAGATTGACGTCACGTTCGGCGAAGTGCGCTCGAAGGTGGTTCATCTCGCCAAGCCCGGCGCCAGCTTTCAAGTTCGCACTCCAACCGGAGTCGCTGGAGTAGTCGGAACCGACTTCTACATGGCCTACACGAACTCCATCACGCACCTGGTGGTTTTCGAAGGCAACGTAAAATTCTGCAACCTCGCGGACCAGTGCGTCATGGTCGGCGCCGGAATGACGTCTTCAATCCGCGAACAGAATGCACCGCCGGATCCTCCGATCGTGGCTCCCAATCAGGACGTACTCGAAGCTGGGAATAATACGCAGGTTAAGGGTACAAGCCATGGCCTTGGCGGGTTCGCAAGAGCGCATCCAATCTGGCTAACTACCATTATCGTCGTTGCGGTTGGTAGTTCCATCGGGATCGCCAAAGGCTTGAGCGGGGGCAGTTCGAGCAATCCAAATGGCGCAGCGCCAACCCCGGGACATTCCCGCGGCCTGCCTCCCGGCAACTGAATAAAAAAACTTCGTCACGGCTGGAAGGGGCAAATCAGGGCAGCGGCTTGCCCGTTGTCTTTTCTGAGAATCTATGCGTGGCGAGTCACAACGGCTGATTTGTAAGTACCAGTTTGCCTCCGCTCGCAGCAACCGTGTAGAGATCTCTGCGACCGACTAATTTCTCAAACCGCGGCACCGCCGAGTGATCCGCGACAACGTAGTAGCGCTCGTGAGTAAGCCACAACTTCTTAAAATCGGCGTCGTCGATGAAAACCTTCGGCGCGTCTGGCGCGTAAGAACCGTACTCCAGATTTGTTACCCGGCCATTCAGGAGCAATGCGCGGCGATTCGTGTAGAAAAAAATGGACGAGAAGGCGTAATACTGGTCGTCGACGATCAATGGCCCGGCCGGGCTGCGCAAGAGCGCGTTGGCCAAGGGACGCGAAGACATATACGGATCGAAAGTCACCATCGCCAGCCGCGCCGCATGCAGGAAAATCACCATCATCGCTGCAACCGCAAGGAACGCGCGCTTACCGTCGTATAGCCAGGTGCCAATTACACCGACGAGAAAAGCGATCCCCGCCAGAATCAGAGGAGCGCGCAAGTACGCGAAGGAATCCAGCGTCAGATCCTCAAGGTGGCCCAATGAAAGTGTGTATGCGGAAGGATGCTGCGTCAGAGCCGAGGAAATGTCGCCCGGCGTAGGAATACCACGGACACGCATTAGTATCGCGACGATGATTGCAGCCGCCACCGCGGGCGTCACCAGAAGAAACTTTGTTCCACGCCGCACCCATCTTCCCTCCCCGTCCATCGCCGAACCAATGAGCAGCGCCAGCGCGGGATAGCACGGCATGGAATAGTATTCCTGCGTTGTCGAGAATGTGAAGAAGACCAGCAAGAAGCCCGTCCAGCACAGCGCCAGCAGCCGCGCTCGTCCGGCGCGATCGACGGGCTTGTATGAGAGTCCCAAGGTTGCGGGAAAATACGCGCTCCAAGGGAAAAGCCACACAAGATTCAGCAGCCAGAAATAAAGGCGCGGAACCGTGTTGTAGTCCCGCGGATAGCGCAGATTCAGAAAGCGGAGAAGTTGTTCATTGATGAAATAAAACCAAAGAAAGCCGTGATACTCGCCTGGTCCGCTGTGCATCGTGAAGGCGAAGTAGGGAGGATTCCGCAGCGTGGCAAGAACGTGCCAGGGTGCCGCAATGGCCAGAATAACGAGCAGCCCACTGAAAACGTGAAAACGTCTCCACGTGCGCCGGAGAAATAACTGGCGCGTCAGCAGCAAATAGACGATCGCAGCGCCGCAAGGGAAGGCCACGGCAATCAGGCTCTTGAGAAGCAGTCCAACTCCCATGCTCGCCGCAAGCACCAAGGCCCAAAAACGCGGATGAGGCTCTTCCTCTTCCAGCACGCGCAGAAACGCCCACATCGCAAGCGCCACCGTCATCGTCAACATAACGTCGGGAATGAGAATGCGCGTAAAGAGAAACAGCCCTACGCACGTCGCCAGACATAATCCCGCGTAAAACCCTGCCCGGCGCCCAAATGCCCAAGCCCCAAAACAGGCAGTCAGCCAGCAAAGAGCGATCACCGAAAGAGCAATTGGTATGCGCGCTGCCCAATCATCAACGCCGAAAACCATATAGGCAGTAGCGATGGTCCAGTAGACAAGCGGAGACTTTTCGAGGTAGGTGACGCCGTCGAGGCGCGCCGTCACCCAGTCGCCTGACTGCAACATGTTGTGCGCGATTTGCGCCTGCACCGCATCCACATCATCCATCAACGACGGCGGCGAAAAAGCGCAACCCAGATAAATGATCGCGGCAAATAAAATGACGGCTACGTGAAGGTAAGAACCTTTTCGAGAGGCTCCCGTTTCACTTCGGCGAACGGCGTCGCCTGAATCTTCCATTTCTTCATCCAGAGAAAAAGAATCATCAAACCCCAAAGATGAAAGCCCATGTTCACGCGTCGCTCCATATGATCTTGAATGAAGCTTTGTATGGCGTCGGCGCGGAACAACTTCGTTTGTTTGATTGCGTCCGTCGTCAAAGTGTCGAGCAGCATCGGGCGCAGCACGCCACGCAACCAATCGTGTGTGGGAATATCCAGGCCGATCTTCTTTCGCTGCAAGATGAACGCGGGGAGCTTGCTCTTCATCAACTCCCTCAATAGGTATTTTTGTCTTGCGCCGTTGATTTTGAACTTCTCGGGAAGTGAAGCCGCGAATTCGACCAGCGGGTGGTCCAGGAATGGAGGCCTCAACTCCACGGAATGAGCCATGCTCATGCGGTCGCTCTTATACAGAATATCGTCCGGCAAATAGCAGTTTTGATCGAGCGACAGGAAGCGATTCAAATCTCCCAACCCGTTCGATGGCGCGCGAAAACCCCGCAGTAGGCTGGAAATATATCGGCTATCTGCGCCCACGAAAAAGCGCTCCTTTTGCGTCTCAGAAAAAGTACCGTTCCAATACAAATGGGCTTCCTCGGCAGGCATCAGGGAACCTTCAAGAAAGCGTTTCAATTTGTACTCCAGCGCAATCTTGTCGTCTGAAACGGGTAAATGTCGCAAGAGCTTCAGGGCGCCCTGCCGTACGTCGGCGGGAATTCGCTGCGCCGCGCGCGCCAGGATGTCCGCGCGGTAGGTTAGGTAACCTCCGAAAATCTCGTCCGCGCCTTCTCCACTGAGCGCGACAGTCACGTGGTCGCGGGTCATCCGGGAGAGGAACCACAAGGGGAGCGCGCCAGAATCCGCGCTGGGCTCATCCGAGTAATAGGCGAACTCTTCTATGGCGCTGGCAAGATCCGCATCCGGACTCACATCGAGTTCGTGGTGTTCGGTTCCGTACTGCGCCGCCATACGGTGGATGAAAGCCGATTCGTCAAAGCTTCTGCCTTGGAATGAAATCGAAAATGTCTTCAATCGTGAAGGCGCCTGGGCGGCCGCATAGTGGAGGATCGTGGATGAATCGAGGCCTCCGCTAAGCCAGATTCCGAGTGGTACGTCGGAAACAAGGTGTTCGCGAATCGAATCTCTTAGGAGGAAATCCAATCGCTCTTTGGCGGAATCCAGAGTCCAACGTGGATCTTCATGCAGCGCCAGGCTCCAAAATGTTTCCGTGCGGAATTTGCCGTCCCGCCATTCCAGGAGATGCCCGGGAGGAAGTTTTTCGATTCCATCCACCAGCGTCCATGGACACGGGACAAAATTCATCGACAGAAAGCAATTGAGCCCGGCCACGCTGAGCTGCCGGTTCACTTCAGGATGGATCAGAATTGCTTTCAGTTCAGAACCGAAGAGGATGTCGTCATTCAGACGGCAGATGTAAAGAGGTTTTATACCCATCCGATCGCGCGCCAAAACCAATCGCTTTTTTGACTCGCTCCACAGCGCGATGGCAAACATTCCGCGAAGCCGCGCGAAACACTTTGTGTCCCATTCGAGAAAAGCGTGAAGAATTGCTTCCGTGTCGCTGTGGGAATGGAATTTATGCCCCAGCCCTTCGAGCTCGCCTCGAAGTTCACCGTGATTATAGATTTCGCCATTGAAAACCAGAGCCACATCGCCATCGCCCGATACCATCGGCTGGTTTCCCGACTCAAGATCAATGATCTTTAGCCGCGTTGCGCCCAGCGAAATCAAATTCGAGCGATAGACCCCTTGCTGATCGGGGCCGCGGTGAATCAGCGAAGCGACCGCACTATCGATGCGCTGTGGGCTGACTACACCCATCCTATGGGTAAAGCCGACAATTCCGCACAAGAGTGTTCACCCCAGAACCTGGCGAGTTAAGAACCTCTCACAAACAGCTAACGGCAATCACCTTCCAGGAAAGCTGTCTGAAAGGTCCCCGGTGCCCAACAAGCTATCATGAACCATGTGTCCGCTCAACCAACTTAACAAGGACAAAAAGGAGGGAGGCACAGATAACGTCAAATATGCGGGCCAACACCATTTCGAAAAATATCGTGGTTCGCACGCGATTGGCTATACGCAGAGCCATGCGAACCAAGAAGAGGCAGTATTAATTGATTTTCCCCTCGCTCTGGCGTTCACGGAGTTCGCGGAAGGCGGGCTCGGTCCTGAAACGTTCAGGGAAATGTTCTTCGTAGGACGACAGACGAGGGCAGATGAGTCGACGATGAATAAAGTCAAATCCGAATCTTTCCATCTCCTTCTCGGCTCTCTCAGCGGACCACCCCTGCTCCGCCATGCGGTAGGCAGCGATCATCATTCCTGTGCGGTCATCCCCGACGCGGCAGTGGACAAAGATTTTCGTATTGGGATTGTCGACAATCAATGTAAGGAAGTCCGCGAAAGTCTGATCCTTTGGAAATGAACACTCCCAGCCCATGGGGATATAACTCATGCCGAGACTGTTCACGAACTTGCGTTCGCTCTTGCGGTTCCCACGCAGGTCGATAACGATTTTGACGCCCATGGCAGCGAGTTTACGGAAGCCCTCGTGCGAAGCCTGAGCGCCACGGTAGAGCGTCGGAGTTATCTCGGCGAAGTCGGGTAAAATCTTGCGAACCGAATTGTCAGGGTCCAGTTCCTGGCCCTGCTCCTGATCATCTTGCGCTGCGGTGACATCAGGGTTCCGCGACGGGACGCCCGCGACCCGGCGGACGGGCGCGGTCATCAACAAGAGGGAAAGAGCGAAGATATAGAG
>JBAUEX010000207.1:0-7049 GCA_049678845.1 Candidatus Acidiferrales bacterium | reverse complement strand
GCGTCATACTTTTCTGTCATAGCGGCCGGCGCAGTCTCGACGCTGCGGCTTGGTTGCGTTCCCAGGGAGTTTCCGGAGCGCGTTCGATGGCGGGCGGGATTGACCGATGGTCACAGGAAATCGATCCGCGCGTGCCGCGTTATTGAAAGGCGAGGGATGGCGAAATCAAAAATCAAATTCTGGCACAAGCCGACATGAACCTCCTGCCGCAAAGCAAGAGGTCTCTTGCTCGAACGCGGAGCTGAGCTGGAACTGCGAGATATCGCTAAAGATCGATTGAGCGCCAACGAACTGGACAAGCTGATCGGCGAACGAGACTACCGATTGTTCTTGAACACGCGAAATGAGCTGTATCGTCGGCGGCAGATGAAGGAAAATCCGCCATCGCGCGCGGACGCATTGAAAATGATGGCTGCAGAACCCAATCTGATTCGCAGGCCGGTGGTAATTTCCGGAAAGCAAATCGTGCTGGGGTACGACGAAGAAGCCTTGAAGAAACTCGCTTAGGGAGAGCTGGTGCACAAAGAACTCATGCATTTGCGCGTGAATGGCGAAGAGCGCGAAATTGCCATTGCGCCGAATCGGCTATTGCTTGATGCCCTCCGCGAAGATCTTGGCCTCACCGGCTCGAAGCGCGGCTGCGACGATTCGAGTTGCGGCTGCTGCGCCGTACTTATCGACGGAACGCCGATGCTTTCCTGCGTCGCGCTCGCAGCCAGCTACGAAGGGCGCGAAATCACGACGGTCGAAGGGCTCGGCGGCCCCGGCGAACTCGATCCCGTTCAGGAAGGCTACGCGGAAATGGGCGGCGCGCAATGCGGCTATTGCACGCCGGGGTTCATGATTGCGACAAAGGCCCTGCTCGACCGCAACCCCGAGCCTTCCCTGGACGAGATTCGCGAAGCGCTCTCCGGCAATCTCTGCCGCTGCACCGGGTACATGCAAATCTACGAGTCCGTGAAATACGCGATTGAAAAACTGCGCGCAAAGTCCGCCAAGCAGGTTGCGGCGACTCACTGACCATGGCGAAAAATACCAACGGCTTCAACATCATCGGCAAACCCATGGCCATGACGGACGCTCGCGCCAAAGTCACGGGCCTCGGCAAATATGCGGACGATCTTTCCGTCCCCGGAATGCTGATCGGGAAAATCCTGCATTCGCCGTATGCACATGCGCGCATTCGTTCGATTGATACTTCGCAAGCCGAAGCGCTCGCGGGCGTCAAGGTGACGGCTACTGGGGAAGACGCGCGCAATCCTTACGGCATTTTGCCGATTGGTCATGACGAACGGGCGTTCGCGCTTGGCAAGGCTCTTTACATTGGCGACAACATCGCTGCCGTGGCAGCGACAACTGCTGAAATCGCCGAGCAGGCGCTCGACTTGATTCGCGTCGATTACGAACAATTGCCGGCGTGGTTCGATCCCGAGCAATCCATGCAAGCTGCGTCGAATTGGATTAACGAAGAGCGGCCGCAAAATATCGAGAAGGACTATCACCACGTATTCGGGGATCCGGTAAAGGGTCTTGAGCAGGCGGATTTTGTCGCGGAAGAGCGCTATTACGCAGGCGAAGTCAATCAGGCCGCCATGGAGCCGCACGCAACGCTCGCGGTGTGGGAGCCGGACAATCGCCTAACGGTTCATTCCTCCACGCAGGTGCCGTTCTACCTTCATCGCACCATCGCAGCGGTGTGCGAAATGCCGATGAGCCAGATACGCGTGATCAAGCCGCTGATCGGTGGTGGCTTTGGCGGCAAGAGCGAAATCATTCCTCTGGAAGTCGCCGCGTGCGTGCTGGCGAAAAAATCACGCAAGCCCGTGAAGATCACGTATACGCGCGAGGAAGTTTTCCTGGCGCATCGCGGCCGGCCAATCACGATCGTTTATTTGAAAGTTGGAATGACTCGCGCGGGGAAAATAACCGCGGTGCAAGCGCGTGTGATTCAGGATGGCGGCGCGTACTGCGGGTACGGTCCGGTGACGGTGCTCTATTCGGGCGCGCTGCTCGGAGCGATTTACGATATTGCGAATGTGCAATACGACGGCTTTCGCGTGCTCACGAATAAGCCCGCGTGCGGCGCGATGCGCGGCCACGGAACAGTTAACGTGCGCTTCGCCTTCGAGTCCATCCTCGACCAGCTATCGCACCAGGCGGGAGTTGATCCGCTCGAAGTCCGCCGGCGAAATCTGCTGAAGGCGCCGTGCATTACGGCAAATTCGCTTCGCGTTACGAGTTACGGCTTGCCGGAATGCATCGAGAAAGTCTTTGAGCGCTCCGGCTGGGCGGAAAAGAAGGGCAAGCTGCCCTATGGCAAAGGCGTGGGCATGGCGTGCAGCCATTACGTCAGCGGCGCTGCGAATCCCATCATCCGTTCGAACAGGCCGCACACGACCGTGCACATCAAGATTGATCGCGACGCGGCGGTCACCGTTTACACGGGCGCTTCGGAGATTGGCCAGGGCTCGGACACGATGCAGGTACAAATTGCCGCGGAGGTTCTTGGTGTCACGGCGGACCGTATCAAACTGGTTGCCGCCGATACGGAGCTGACGCCGATTGATCTCGGCAGTTATTCGAGCCGCGTTACGTTCATGGCCGGCAATGCATGCTTGAATGCGGCGAAAGATATGCGCGACCAAATTGTCGCGGCGGTGGCAAAGAAGTTCGGTTGTGCAGCGGAAGACTTCGAAGCGAAAAATGGGCGCATTTTGCACAAGAGCGATGCGGGCAAGAGCCTTTCGTTCGACGAGGCAGTCGCCGTCGCGCTCGAATTTCATGGAGCGCTGGCAGCTCGCGGTACTTACGCGCCTCCCGAAACGGCGCGCGGCGGAAAATTCAAGGGCGCCGGCGTGGGCCCGTCACCGGCCTACAGTTACAGCGCGCAAGTTGCGGAAGTGACGGTGGATCCAGAGACAGGGCAGGTCCGCGTCGACAAGATTGTCGCGGCGCACGATTGCGGCAAAGCGCTGAATCCGCTCACAGTCGAAGGGCAGATTGAAGGCTCCGTGTACATGGGGTTCGGACAGGCGCTGCAGGAAGACATGATTTGGAAAGATGGCCGCTTGATGAATCCGTCGCTGCTCGAGTATCGCATTCCGGCAACGAAGGAGAATCCCGAGATCGAGTCGATCATCGTTGAAAGTATCGACCCCGAAGGTCCGTTTGGCGCGAAGGAGGCGGGCGAAGGATCGCTGGCCGCAACGATTCCAGCGATTGCGAATGCGATTTTCGATGCCGTCGGAGTGCGCATCAATTCGACTCCCATCACCCCGGATAAGATTCTCGATGCGTTGCGCGAAAAACAGAAATCGGCGGCAGGGAATGGAGCAAATGCGGCGAACAAGCCGGTTGCAGCAGGGAATCGCCAATGACGCTTCCTGCATTTCGGGTTTTGCAGCCGAGCAGCGTCGCCGAAGCGGTCAGCATGATGACTCAACATGACGCCGATGCGATGGTGATTGCGGGCGGCACCGATGTGATTCCCAATTTGCAGATGCGACTGTTCACGCCGCGTGTGCTGGTCGACGTAAAACCGCTGCGCGAATTGGCGGCCATAGAGTTTTCGCCGCGCCAAGGGTTGCGCATCGGCGCGACAGCCACGCTGACCAATACTCTGGAAACGCCATGGCTCCGCGAAAAATTTCCAGTGCTCGCGAGCGCGATTGGAACAGTAGCCGGCCCGTTGCAGCGCAACATGGGGACCATCGGCGGCAACCTGTGCCTCGAAACGCGTTGCCGCTGGTACAACCAATCGCACTTCTGGCGGCAGTCGCTCGGTGGCTGCTTGAAGAAAGATGGCGACATTTGCCACGTTGCGCCTGGCGGACAATTTTGCTGGGCTGCGTGGTCGGGTGACTCGGCGCCCGCATTTTTGACGCTCGACGCAGAACTGGAAATCGCTGGTCCTTCGGGGACGCGGCGCGCGCCTTTGCGCGATTTTTACAAAAACGACGGCAAGGATCGCATGGCCCTCGCGCACAACGAATTGCTCATTGCCGTTCACGTGCCCGCGCACATGGCCGGCCGTCGCGGCGTGTATCACAAGCTGCGCGTTCGGGACTCGATCGATTATCCGCTGGCGGGCGTTGCGGTGGCGATGGAGGTCGATTCTGCCGGTATTTGCCAAGACGCGCGCGTCGCTCTGTCGGCCGTGAATCCGGCTCCAGTGTTGGTGAAGCAGGCGGGCGAATCGCTCGTCGGACGGAAATGGTCGCTCGAACTCGCCGAGCGCCTGGCGCATGCGGCAATTCAGACCGGCAAGCCGCTGACGACTTCCGGTTCGACGCCCGTCTACCGACGCGACATGGTGCGCGTCTTTACTCGCCGCGCGCTCGAAGAGACCTGGAAAAATAGTCACGGGAACCTGTAGGCCGCGCTGCCGTTTGCCTAAATTCTAAGGAGGAATTGCTTGCCATCGGATTCGGGCGCTGTAATTGACATTCATATTCACATTCAGCCTTTGCACATGTTCAAGCCGCACGCCCTCGCGTTGATTCAAAAAGGCCGCAAAGACTATCCCGAGGTGCAAAAATATTCCGCGGATCCGAAGCTATTCCTGCAATTCCTGGATGAAGCGGGAATCGAGCGCGCCGGTTTGATCAATTACGTGAGTCCCGACGTGATTGGTTTTCCGCCTGAAGTGAATGACTGGATCGCGAAATATTGTTCGGCCGACCCGAAACGGTTGCTGGCATTTGGCTCCGTGCACCCAAAATATGTGCCCGACGCAGGAGCGGAAGTCGACCGGCTCGCGAAATTGGGCATTCGCGGGCTCAAAGTGCATCCTTCGCATCAACTGTTTGCGCCCAACGCCTATCGAGACGGGCTTGGTCCGCTGGCGAGCATCTACGACCGCGCGCAGGCGCACGGCATGCCGGTGATGATCCACACGGGCACTTCGATTTTCCCCGGCGCGCGCAATGTGTACGCCCAGCCGATGCTCGCCGACGACGTTGCCGTCGACTTTCCGAAACTCGTTGTCATTTTGGCGCACGGCGGCCGGCCGCTCTGGATGAACGAAGCATTTTTCCTTGTTCGGCGTCATCCCAATATGTACATGGATATTTCCGGCATCCCGCCGCACCGGCTGATGGAGTCTTTTCCGCGCATCGATGAGATTGCCGACAAAGTTCTGTGGGGAACTGACTGGCCCGGTCCCGGCGTGCCCGGAATTCGTGGCAATATGGAGAAATTCCGCGCGTTGCCGATTTCCGCCGAGGCGCAGCGCAAGATTCTGTACGACAACGCCGCACGGTTGTTTCCAGCGCGCGCCTGAGCGCATTCCGCAACGTTGCAGGTCGCGCACAGATTCATCCGAAGGAGAGCGCATGGAAATCAAGACCGTCGCAATGATTGGCGCGGGGACGATGGGACGCGGCATTGCGTATTGCTGCGCGCTCGCCGGCTACCGAACGATTCTCGAAGATGTGTCGCCATCGATGCAGGAGCAAGGCATCGAATATATTCGCCGTGCCTTCGATGAAGGAATCGCGCGAGGCAAGGCCACCGAGGAGCAGAAGCAGCAATCGCTTGCGCGTATGGTCACGTCCGGTTCGGTGCAAGACGCCTGCCGTGAGGCGGATCTGATCATCGAGGCCGTTCCCGAAGAAATGGAAGTGAAGCTCGAGATTTTCACCATCCTCGACAAATTCGCGAAGCCGGGTGCGATTTTCGCCAGCAATACGTCTTCGCTTTCCATTACGGAAATGGCTGCAATCACTTTCCGCCCCGAGAATTGCATCGGCATGCACTTTTTCAATCCCGTTCAGAAAATGAAGCTGCTGGAAATTGTGCGCGGGCTGGAAACGTCCGAAGCTACAGTGGGCGCATGCGCCGAAGCGGGGCGCCGAATGGGGAAGGAAGTCGTGGTGGTGCGCGAGTCGCCGGGTTTCGTCACCAGTCGCATCAACGCGATGATCGGCAACGAAGCGTTTTACATGTTGCAGGAGGGAATTGCCAGCGCGGCGGATATCGACAAGGCCTTGAAGCTCGGGCTCAACCATCCGATGGGGCCTTTTGAGCTGGTCGATTTGGTGGGACTCGACGTGCGATTGAGCATTCTTCAGTATTTGCATCGCGCCCTTGGCGACAAGTACCGCCCGTGCCCATTAATTGAACAATACGTGAAGGCTGGGCGACTGGGACGCAAATCAGGTCGCGGGGTTTTCGAATACCAGGATGCGGGGGTAAGGCAGAAGGTGTAGGATTTTCTTGAGATTCAGTTGTGACCGAAGCCGCAAACAAAATCGTTTTGCTGCAGGGCGACTTGACCGAGGTGGATGCGGATGCGATCGTCAACGCCGCGAACAATGACTTACAACTCGGTGGCGGCGTGGCGGGCGCCATTCGGCAGAAGGGTGGCGAAGAGATTCAGCGCGAATGCGACGCGATCGGTTCAATTCCCGTGGGCGACGCGGCCATCACTTCCGGCGGCCGGCTGAAAGCGCGCCACGTGATTCACGCAGCCAGCATGCAGCGGGGCGGCGCGACAACGGAACGAGCATTGCGCAGCTCGACAGCCCATGCGCTTCGCATTGCCGCGCAAAATAACCTCAAGACAATCGCTTTTCCGGCGGTCGGCACCGGCATTGCGGCTTTTCCGATGCGCGAGTGCGCTGAAATCATGCTCGCCGAGGCGCAAAAGCATTTGCAAGGAGCGACTTCTCTCGAGCAAATACAGTTTGTTCTCTTCGACAGGCGATCCCTCGAAGTATTCGAGCGGGTGTGGAAAGAGACAAAAAAGAGGGAAAGCAAAGGGGCGTAACGCGCCGACCGTTTGCTAAGGTTTCGCGGGTTTCTCTTCCGGCTTGGTGGCGGCGGGCGTGCTGCCTGCCGCAGTATAGGGTGACTTCATATACTTCTCGGCTTCCTGCTGCGCGCCGCCTGTGTTGTCCTTCAATTCTTCGGCCTTCTGATATTCATTAATGGCGCGCTCGCGCGATCCGGTCAGGTCAAAGATCTTTCCGAGGTAAATGTGGCTCCAGACTTCGACCCACTTATAACTGGAATCGAGATCGCCATCGAGCGAATTGCGGAAAGAATCC
>JBAUEX010000206.1:0-10048 GCA_049678845.1 Candidatus Acidiferrales bacterium | reverse complement strand
GCGACTCCCCGCCGTTCTGTTCTTTGCGTTTGCTCTCGCCGCGTTCCCCACGCGGCAAGACGAAGGGCATCATCATGCCGTTACAGAACGAGAGATTGGCTCGGTCCGCTTTTCCACGTCGTGCTCGCCGTCTCTCGAATCCAGTTTCAACCGCGCGATCGCACTACTGCATTCGTTTCAGTACGAGCAAGCCCGTCAGGCTTTTGTCGACATATCCAAAAAGGATCCCGGCTGTGCCATGGCACAGTGGGGTGTTGCGATGTCGCACTACCATGGTTTGTGGGGAAACGGCGACCCGGTTGCCGGGCGAGATGCACTTCGTCGGGCCCAGCAGATTGCTGCCGCGAATCCGAAGACTACCGCTCGCGAAATCGCTTATATCGACGCCTTCGCCGAAATTTATCGTGAGGACGGCAAAGACGGATCCGCTCACGCGCGCGCCTTCGAGCAAAAGATGGCCGCGTTGCAGGCGGCATATCCCGCCGATGACGAAGCGGCCATCTTCCACGCGCTCACGCTCGATATCGCTGCTCCCGCGACCGATAAGACTTTTGCCAACCAGCGCAAATGCGGGGAAATACTCGAGCCGATTTTCGCGAAGTATCCCCGCCATCCCGGCGTGGCCCATTACATCATTCATTGCTATGATAATCCTGTTCTCGCCCGGCAGGGTCTTGCTGCCGCCCGCGCGTACGCCAAGATCGCCCCGGCATCGGCGCACGCCAATCACATGCCTTCGCACATCTTCACGCGCTTGGGCTTGTGGGATGAGTCGATCCGTTCAAACCTAAAATCCGCCGAATTAGCTGCCAATGCGGAGCCGGCCTCTCTCAATGGAGAGGCTCGTGATCAGCGCCTCCATGCCATGGATTACCTCGAATATGCCTACCTTCAGACGGGTCGCATAAAACTGGCGAGGGATGTACTCGACCAGATGAATGCACTGCGGCCTGTTGCCGGACTGACCCTCACAGGCGACTATGCGATGGCGGCGATTCCGGCGCGCTACGCGATAGAACTCGGTGATTGGAATCAAGCGAGCGGGTTGAAAGTCAGAGAGGAAGCGGTCCCTTGGGCGCGAGCAATTACTTGGACGGCAATCGGAGTCGGTAGCGCTCGTTCCGGAAATCTGGTTCGCGCATCTCAGGCCCAGAAGACTCTAGCCTCACTGCGCGATGCGACTACCAAGCAGCACAACACGTATTGGTCGCGCCAGATCGAAGTTCAGCGGCTCGAAGTCGCTGCGTGGATTCGAGAGAAGTCCGGCAAAGGCGCGGACGCACTGTCAACGATTCGTTCGGCAGCGCAATTGGAAGAGAGCATGAATAAGGACGCCGTCACTCCAGGCGCAATCACTCCCGCACGGGAAATGTTGGCGCAACTGCTCTCGCTGGAAAAGCAGCCTCGGCAATCGCTCACAGAATATGAAGCTGTTCTGAAGGTCGCTCCCAATCGATTCAATGCGCTCTATGGCGCCGGCTGCGCGGCGCAGGCGGTCGGCAATACAGATGCTTCCCGCAAATATTTTCAGCAATTAATAGCAATAGCGGTCGGAAGTGAGCGGCCGGAATTGCCCGCGGCTCGCAAAAAGCTGTTACTTCCGAGGACCAGGGCAGCGGCCGCCAGTTTTTAAGGCTCTCCTGGTTAACCTCGAGCGCCTGCGCGAATCACTGAGTCACGAAACCGCAATTTCATTATCCACGTCTTGTAGCCGAGTGTAGTTCCGCGGGTATATACTCGCGCGTTCCGCAATCGTGTTGCCCAAGGAGAATTTCAAACGTGAGCCATCTTCGACGTTTCTCTTACTTTTTCGTTGGAACCTTCATGGCACTCTTGATTTTTGGCGCGATTGCGCCGCCGCGCGCGAGCGCGCAGCAAATTAGCGAGAACCTCTACAGCGGCATGCACTGGCGGCTGATCGGGCCGTTTCGCGGAGGCCGCGCCGTGGCGGTAACGGGCGTCCCGGGGCAGCCCGACGTTTTTTATTTCGGCTCGGTCGGCGGGGGCGTATGGAAGACGACGAATGCTGGACTGACGTGGAAGCCAGTGTTTGATTCAGAGCATATCGCCTCCATTGGCGCGCTAGCCGTGGCGCCTTCGGAGCCGAACGTGATTTACGCGGGCTCGGGCGAGCCCGACATGCGTTCGGATATTTCGTATGGCAATGGAATGTACAAATCGACGGACGCCGGCGCGACGTGGAAGCACATCGGCCTGGAAGATACACGGCAGATTGCGTCGATACTCGTGGACCCGCGCGACGCGAAGTTGGTTTACGTTGCGGCGATGGGACATTCGTACGGACCGAACGCCGAGCGCGGCGTGTTTCGCTCGACCGACGGCGGCGCCACCTGGAAGAAAATTTTGTTCAAGGACGAAAATACGGGCGCGATTGACTTGGTGTTCGATCCGGAAAACACGAAAACGATTTACGCCGCGCTGTGGCAAACACGGCGGCCGCCGTGGAACGTTTATCCGCCGTCGAACGGGCCGGGAAGCGGGCTTTACAAATCGACCGACGGCGGCGAGAGCTGGACACGGCTTACCAACGGGCTCCCCACGGAAGGGCTGGGACGAATTGGCGTTGCCGTGGCGCCGGGCAATTCGAATCGCGTGTACGCGATTGTTGACGCAAAAAATGGCGGGCTCTACCGCTCGGATGACGCCGGCCAGACGTGGAAGCTCGCGGACAACGAATCACGCATCTGGGGCCGCGGATGGTATTTCGGCGGCGTGACCGTCGACACGAAGAATTCCGACGTGCTTTACGTGATGAACACTTCGACCTACCGCTCGACAGACGGCGGCCAAAGTTTCACGGCGATTAAAGGTGCGCCGGGCGGCGACGATTATCACACCTTGTGGATTGAGCCGAATGATCCGGATCGCATGATATTGGGAAGCGACCAGGGCGTGGTCGTCAGCGTGGACGGCGCGCAGTCGTGGAGTTCCTGGTACAACCAGCCGACCGCGCAGTTTTATCATGTCGCGGTGGACAACCGGTTTCCCTATTGGGTTTACGGCGCGCAGCAGGACAGCGGCGCCGCGGGCACCACCAGCCACAGCCGGCATCGCGGCATCAGTTCGCGCGACTGGCTGCCACTGGGAGTGGGCGGCGAGAACGGCTACATTGCGCCGGATCCGCTTCACATTGGAATTCTTTTCGGGGGCACAGTGACGCGCGAAAATGTTTTCACGGGCGCGACCGCGCAAGTCACCCCGGAACTCGCGCATCCCGGCGATTACCGGCATACGTGGACGCAGCCGCTCGTTTTTTCGCCGGCCGATCCGCACGCGCTTTACTTCGGCACGCAAGTTCTGTTCAAGACCACCGACGGCGGCCAGAGTTGGCAAATTGTCAGCCCGGATTTAACGCGCCCCGCGCCCGGCGTGCCGGCGAATCTCGATCCTACGACCGCGAAGGACCAGGATGGCAACGGCGAGCACGGGCTGATTTACACGATTTCGCCTTCGCCGATGGCCGCGGACGAAATTTGGATTGGCACGGACGACGGCAACATCCAAATGACTGAGGACGGCGGCAAGAACTGGCAGAACGTTACGCCAACTGAGCTGACGCCGTGGAGCAAAGTGACCTTTGTTGAAGCCTCGCACTTCGACCAGAACGAAGCGTACGCTGCGGTCGATCGCCACCGGTTGGACGACATCAAGCCCTACATTTACAAAACGCAAGACGCCGGGAAAACTTGGCAGCCGATCACCACGGGAATTCCCGAGGGCAGTTACGTCAACGTGATTCGCGAGGATCCCGCGCGCCGCGGCCTCCTTTATGCGGGGACGGAAAAGGGAGTGTTTGTGTCGTTCAACGACGGCGGGCAATGGCAGCCGTTGCAATTGAATTTGCCGACCACGCCGATTCGCGACTTGGTGATTCATGGGGCGGATCTGGTGGCGGCCACGCATGGACGTTCGTTTTGGATTCTCGATGACGTTACGCCGCTGCGCGAAGCGTCGGAGCAAGTCGAGAATTCTCCGGCGCATCTTTTCAAGCCGGAGACAGCGGTGCGCGTGCGGCCGGGTTCTGACGAAGGCACGCCACTTCCTGCGGAGATTCCGGCGGGCGATAATCCTCCGGACGGCGCGTCGATTGACTACTATCTGAAATCAGCCGCCGCGGGTCCGGTGACACTCGAAATTTTCGACGGCAGCGGCAAACTCGTTCGACGCTATTCGAGCGCCGAGCGCGTGCCGCCGATCGACGCGAAGCAACTTGATATTCCCGCGGCATGGGTGCATCCGCCGGAACCGCTATCGGCCGCGGCGGGCATGCATCGCTTCGTTTGGGATTTGCATTATCCCGGCGCGGGCGGCGGACGGCGCGGAGGAATGGCCGCGCTGGCTGCGATGTTTGGCTTCGGCGGCGGCCCGTGGGCGGTTCCCGGAGATTACACCGCGAAACTGACCGCGGGCGGGCAAAGCTATTCACAACCTCTGACGGTGAAAATGGATCCGCGAGTGAAAGTATCGCAGGCGGATCTGCAGAAGCAGTTCGAGCTGGCCCAGCAAGTGCTTGCGCGGACGGCGGAAGTGAACGCAGCGGCTCAGCCAGCGGCGGCGCTGCAAAAGCGATTGCAGGAAATCGCTTCGCAGGTTGGGTCGCCCAAGGACAAGAAACTGGCCGATACGGTGGACGAACTCGATAAGCGAGTGAGCGCTCTTCTGGGCAAGCCTCCCGCCGGAGAATTGGGCGGCACGCCGGAGCCGACAGACCGCACAACTCTGCGATACGTTTCCGGCGCGTTGGGACAGGTGGAACGCGTCGTGGAAAGCGACGACGCGGCGCCATCGCCGGACGCGTCCGCAGCCTTTGCGCAGGACGACCAAATCGCGCAAGCGGCCCTGCAAAAATGGGAGGCGATTGTCTCGACCGACTTGCCCGCGCTCAACAAGGAACTCCATCGCGCGAAGATCGAGCCCATCGAGCTGGGCATGCAGCGTCCCGGCGGAGGCGAAAACTAAAACAGTCACCGGCACACTTCGAAACCGAGGACCAAAACCATGCCCAACACATATGGTATTTCTGAGCAAGATGAGCGGGAGATTCGGCACAGTTCCGCAAGCGCAATTCCTTTAAAACGAGCTACTTGCATTTTCTTGATCGGCAATGAATTTCATTTTCAACGCGCAGCTTCCCAGCCCATTTTCGTCCACGCACCATCGGCCCCTCCCCCGCGCCGAGTCCGTCGCCGTTTGCGGTGCGTATTGACCCGGGGAAGTGGCCGGAACTAAAATGGAATCCCTCCAGCCCGCGAGCGGGGTTTTTCCCGCGGCAAAAGGAATCCGCGATGGCCAGAATCACTGAAATAAATGTGAACGGAAAGCGGCACGCAATAGACGTGGACGGCGAAGCCAGTTTATTGAGCGTGTTGCGCGATCAACTTGATTTGACCGGAACGAAATATGGATGCGGCGAAGGGCAATGCGCCGCGTGCACCGTGCTGATTGACGGCAATCCGCGGCACTCCTGCCAAACGAAAGTGGGCGCGGTGGGCCAGCGGCAAATCACGACCATCGAAGGGCTCGAGAAAAATGGCGAGCTTCATCCCGTGCAGCAAGCGTTTATTGACGTGGACGCGATGCAATGCGCGTACTGCGCTTCGGGGATGATTCTGGGCGGCGTCGCGCTGCTCAAGAGCAATCCTCACCCGAGCGACGCGGAAATTGTCGAGTACATGAACGGGCACATTTGCCGGTGCGGCGTGTATCAACGCATTGGCCAAGCCATCGCGCTGGCGTCGAAGCGCATGAAGGGAAGTGCCGCATGAGCGCGAAGCCGGAAACAAAAATACTCGAACCGGAACGCTACGAATTTCGCGCGACGCCGATGCATTTATTCGCGATGGATCGCCGCGACTTCATGAAAGCGATTGGCGGCGGCATCGCCATTTTACTGGTGGCGAAGGAAGGACTCGCGCTGCAGGAATCCGGACGGCGCGCGGGTATGCGCGAAGACATGCCGCGCGAAATCAACGCGTGGCTGCACATTGCGCGGGACGGAAGCATCACGGTCTTCACCGGAAAAGTCGAAATTGGCCAAAACATTCGCACCTCCCTCGCGCAAACAGTTGCCGACGAGTTGCACGTCGAACTCACGTCAATCGAAATGGTGATGGGCGACACGCAATTGACGCCGTTTGATATGGGGACGTTTGGCAGCCGCACCACTCCGCAGATGGGTACGCAGTTGCGCCGAGTGGCCTGGGCGGCACGCGATGTGCTCACGAACCTGGCCGCGAAGCAGTGGAACGTGGACGCAGGACAGCTTGTCGCGGAAAACGGGAAAATTTCCGAACGTTCCGGCGGACGTTCGATCAGTTACGCGGAACTGGCGCAAGGGCAGTCACTCGCGCAGATGATGCCGGCCGAAGATCCCGTCACGCCCGCGGCAGAATGGAAAGTCGCTGGCCAGCCGGTTCGTAAAATTGGCGCGCGCGATTTTGTCACCGGGCGGCACAAGTACACCCCGGATTTGAAACTGCCGGGAATGCTTTACGGAAAAGTTGTGCGTCCCAGCGCGTTTGACGCGATGTTGGTTTCCGTGGATGTGAGCGCGGCAAAAGCGATGCCCGGCGTCACGGTGGTTCACGATGGCGATTTCATCGGTGTGGCGGCTGCGGATGAATTGAGCGCCGAGCGCGCGGCCGCCGCGATCAAAGCGGAATGGAAGACCGCGCCGCAAATCTCCAACAAAGAGCTTTTCGAATTTTTGAAGAAAAACGCGGAGCAGAATCCGGCGGAGGAGAATCGCTACCGTCAAACAAAAGGTTCGATGAGCGACGGATTAGCCGCGGCGGCGCACCGCCTCGAGGCGGAGTATCACATTTCTTACATCGCGCACTGTCCGCTGGAGCCGCGCGCGGCGTTGGCGGAATGGAAAGACGGTAGAGTGACCGTGTGGACGGGAACGCAGCGACCATTTGCGGTGCGCGAAGAGCTGGCGCAGGCATTTCATATTTCTAATGACAACGTTCGCGTGATCGTCCCGGACACGGGCGCGGCCTACGGCGGAAAGCACACGGGCGAATGCGCGGTGGAAGCCGCGCGTCTGGCGCAGGGCGCCGGAAAGCCCGTCCATCTGCTATGGACGCGCGAAGAGGAATTCACGTGGGCTTATTTCCGTCCCGCGGGCGTGATCGAAATCAAAAGCGGCGTGAGCTCCGACGGAATTCTGACCGCGTGGGAATTTCACAATTACAATTCGGGCGCGGCGGCGATCGCGACGATGTACGAAACGCCGAACCAAGTCATCGAATTTCATCCTGTGAAGTCGCCGCTGCGGCAGGGTTCTTACCGTTCGCTTGCGGCGGCGGCGAATCATTTCGCGCGCGAGTCGCACATGGACGAATGCGCGCACGCTGCGGGGATGGACCCGCTCGAATTCCGCATGAAGAATTTGCAGGAACCGCGTTTGCGGGCCGTTTACCAAGCCGCCGCGCAGAAATTCGGCTGGCAGAATCGCAAAGCCGCGGCGGCAAGCGGCTTCGGCATCGCGGGCGGAATCGACAAGGGCGGGCACATCGCCACGTGCGCGGAAGTGGCCGTCGATGGCGCGACGGGTGAAGTGCACATCGTGCGAGTGGTTCAGGCGTTCGAGTGCGGCGCGATTGTGAATCCTGAGGGCCTGGAGAATTCGATTTCCGGGGCAATCACCATGGGCGTCGGCGGCGCGTTGTATGAAGCCATCGAATTCGACAATGGCCGCATTCTGAATCCGCGATTCTCGCAATACCGCGTGGGCCGCTTCAAGGATGAGCCGAAAATCGAAGTGGTGCTCGTCGACCGCAAAGACCTGCCGTCGGCAGGCGCGGGCGAAACGCCCATCGTGGGACTTGCGCCCGCCGTGGGCAACGCGATTTTCAACGCCACCGGCATGCGCATTCGCACCATGCCGATGCTACCCGGCGGCAAACTGCCTCAGTCAGCCTAATTCGTTTGCCGGGCCGGCTGCGGCAGTTTTTCGCGTTTTCTGTTCCTACCTTTACTTCGCGGCTGATTTCCCCTGCAGCAGTTTCCACTTTGCGAGCATGGAGGCGAGCTTCGCGTCGAGAGCGCGCGCGGCGGCTTCCTGCACCGCCGTGGGAGCGGCATCCGCGCCGTCGATTTGCGCGTAGAGTTGCGCGAATCCGGAATTGATTGCCGCGAAAGTGTCTGCGCCTCTTCCGCGCCCGCCGAATCCGCCGGGTCCGCCACCGCCTTCCAAAGCGGCAGCTTGCTTGTCGAGAGCTTCGTCCCCCCCGCGCTGCTTCGAGTCTTCGCGGAATTTTTTGACTTGCTGAAGCGCGTCGTAGCTGCGATCCATCCCTGAAGCGAGCTGCCGCTCCATCGCAAATTGCGCGGCCAGCGCGACTGGAGTGACGTGAACGCGCGGGTCTTCCTTCACGGTAAGAGTTTGCGAATCGGCGTGACCATTCGCCGTCAGCTTTACTGTGTAGACGCCGGGCAAAGCGCGCGGGCCAAGAGGATAAAGCGGCGTGTCATGCGGAACGGCCGCGATCGGATAGCCGTGCCCCAATGTTTCCGGCGTCGTGTAATGCAAGTTCCAAACCCAGCGATGCATTCCTGATTCCGCGGACAAAATTTTGGGTTCTTGAATCCAGTACGTGGGGATAATCTGCGACTTCGATTGCTCTTCCAAAGTGTAGGGAGGCTGGTCGGCGCTCGAATAGCGCCGCACGAGTTTTCCAGCGTGATCGAAAATCTCGAGTGCCACGTCTCCTGAAGATCCGCTGCCCAGATAATAGTCGATGATCGCGCCGTCGGGCGGATTTTTTCCCGCGGGAACTTCCGGAGGCAACGGTGTGTCGGTATTGGTGTCGCGACGATAACGATATGCCGGCGCGGGTTTGAAAACATGCGCGTCGGATTTCGCTATGGCGTCGGAGAGTTGGCGCAGCGGTGTGATGTCGTCGAGAATCCAGAAGGCGCGGCCATGGGTGCCGACGAGCAAGTCGTTGTCGTGAATCCAAAGATCGCGCATGGACGTGTGCGGCAAATTCAATTGCAGCGATTGCCAGTGGTCCCCGGCATCGAACGAAACCCAAACCGATGTTTCTGTGCCCGCGAACAAAAGATTCCTGCGCTCGGGATCCTCGCGAACTGTGTTCACGGGTTCGTTGTCGGGCAGGCCGTCAGAGATGAGTTGCCAATGCCTGCCGCCGTCGTCCGTGCGGTAAACGTAAGGTTTCATGTCGTTGATGCGGAAGCGGCTGACCGAGGCGAAGGCCGTGTTCACGTCGAAATTCGAAGCGACGATCTGCGTGACTTTGCTCCAGGGCGTCATGGCGGGCGGTGTTACGTTCTTCCAATTCTTGCCGCCATCGTGCGTCACCCAAATCAAGCCGTCATCGGTGCCGGCCCAAAGCAAATTCACGTCTTTGGGCGATGGCCCCAGCGAATAAATTGCGCCGCGAGGCGGTGCGGTTTTGTCCATGTCGCCGAGGCTTTCCGGAATGCCCGGTTCCTTGCGCGTTAAATCGGGACTGATCGTCTGCCAGGATTCTCCGCCATTCGTGGTTTTGAAAAGCACATTCGCGGCGTAATAAAGGATGTGAGGATCGACGGGCGAGAACATGATTGGCTGCGTGCGGTCCGCGCGATATCTATCCGCCGCGGCGGCGATGGGCGTGACGTCCTGCTTCTGCCCAGTGGTCCAATCGTATTTCGAGACTTCCGTTCGGCCGGCTCCGTAAATGATGTTGGGCTTCAACGGATCGGGCGCAACGTAACCATATTCGATTACGCCCACGGGATGCCATTCGCGAAACGTGATTTCGCCGTCGTTGCCGCGGCTGGCGATGCCGACCGAGCCGCTCTCCTGCTGGCCGCCGTAGACCCAGTAGGGAAAACGATTGTCGGTGATGACGTGGTAGAACTGCGCGGTCGGCTGGTTGTACCAGGAACTCCAAGTCTTTCCGCCATTCACGCTGACAATCGCGCCCTGGTCGCTAGTGAGGAGAATGGTGTCGGGATGGTTCGGGTTGATCCAGATATTTTGATAATCGTCTCCGCCGGGCGCGCCCTTTAGCGC
>JBAUEX010000205.1:0-2630 GCA_049678845.1 Candidatus Acidiferrales bacterium | reverse complement strand
GTGCTAAGCTATTTGCAACGATGGGAAAACATGATGCTGTCGATTGGACGCCTGAGTTGATGGGGCTGATTCTGCTTCGCATCGCAGATGGCGCCTCACTTCGGAAAACAGCTCAAAATCTACATATTTCAGCATCATCGATCATTCGACAGGTTCAACGTGACAAGATATTCGCAGAACAGTACGCGCGCGCAAAAGAGATTCAGTTAGAACAACTTGCGGACGAGATACTTACAATCGCTGAAGAGAAACCGATGGCAACGATCACATTTGGCGAGAGTGGCGTTAAAGAGTGTGTCGATGCAGCCGCGATTCAGCGCAACCGCCTTCGCGTTGATTCACGCAAGTGGTTGCTCTCTAAATTAGTTCCGAAAGTATACGGCGACAAGATCCAAACCGAGGTATCAGGCGAGCTAAACCTCAGCCTGGCAAATTCGATTGCTGAGGCGCGAAAGCGGATCAAGTGACCGCAGAGCAGGAACTTATCGGCGATATAGGCAGTTTCTCGCTAGATCCTCTCGGCTTTACGCGCTACGTGTTTCCGTGGGGCTCTGGCGCCTTGACGAAACCGCGCGCGTTCCAGGCCGATACGCTGCAGATTATCGGTGAGCATCTTTCCGGTCCTAATCGCTTTCAGCCGCTGCAGCTCGCAATCTGTTCCGGTCATGGGATCGGCAAATCCGCGTTGATTGCCTTTATCCTCAATTGGGCAATGAGTACATGTGATGACTGTCGCGGCATCATCACGGCCGGCAAAGAAGAGCAGATGGCGACCAAGACCTGGCCGGAGGTCTCAAAATGGTTCAATCTGGCTATCAACAGGCATTGGTGGGAGTTAACTGCAACCAAGATTCATGTGAAGGAGGCTAAACATCGGGATTCGTGGCGGATAGACCGCGTGACATGGAGTAAGGAGAACGTCGACACATTCGCTGGGCTGCACAACCAGGGTAAGCGGATCGTGGTGATTTTTGATGAGTCCAGCACGATTGATGACCGTATCTGGGAAGTAACAGAAGGCGCCCTGACGGACGAGAAGACGGAGATTCTCTGGCTGGCCTTTGGGAATCCGACACAGAATACCGGCCGCTTCAGAGAGTGTTTTGGCAAGTTCAAGCATCGCTGGGTGCAGAAGCAGATTGATTCGCGTGACGTCGAAGGAACAAATAAAGAGCTATATAAGCAATGGGTTTCCGACTGGGGGGAAGATTCAGACTTTGTCAGGATCAGGGTGCGAGGCGAATTTCCACGGGCGGGATCCAGCCAGTTCATTGCTGGCGACATCGTGAACGAGGCGCGGAAGAGGAATGTTGGAGATCAGTCAAAAGCCCACAAGATCTTGAGTGTCGACGTAGCGCGGTTCGGCAGCAACCAGACAGTCATTGGCTGGAGGCAGGGGCTGAGGGCGAAGATTACCGACAAGATGCGCGGGAAAGATACTATCGAGACAGGTAAACAGGTCATCATGCGTATCATCCAGGAGCGGCCGCGGTCGGTGGTGATCGACGGAGACGGCATTGGTGGTGGCGTGGTGGATTACGTGAGGACATATCTGCCGGAGGTCTGGAAGGAGCGCGGATTGGAGTGTGTGACCGACCGCGATGGAACGGTTCATTTACCAAAATGGTTCAGGCTGGAAGAATTTCATGGTGGAACAACCCCAGGTGATTCGTTTATGTATTTCAACCGCCGGGCCGAGGTCTGGGGTAAAATGCGCGACTGGCTAGTAACCGGCGAGATTCCGGACGACGCAGAACTGGCGGATGAGCTGACTGGACCCGAATACTTCATCTCGAACAAGAATCAGATCCAACTTGAGAAGAAAGAGGATATGGAAAGCAGAGGCCTTTCCTCGCCCGATAATGGCGATATGCTGGCTATGACGTTCGGGGTAACGCCGGCGCTGAAGACGCGCGAAGAATCCCTGGTTGAGGAATTGGCGCGGTGTGCTGACCCGCTGGAGCGGCACTTCATGCGTTTGCGGGAGACAGAGCGGCGCGAGAAAGCAAAACAGCCATTGCAGTATTGGGAATAGGGTGTATTATTGGCGCAAATGAGTTTAGTGGGACGAGTGCGTACGTGGCTAGGGCTTTCCGACCTGCCGTCTTTGACCATGTTTAAGGCGATGGAGCAGAAGCAGGTCGAGCGGCACGAGCAGTTGACAGGCGCGATCAATCGGCTTGCAGTGGCGCTCCAGAACGCACACGCAATGGACAAACCTCAGTTTGTGCCCCCGGTACTGGACTGGGATACTGTACAGGCGATGGCGCTGGTGGAACTTGAACGCAAACCGCAAAAGGAGCAATGATGTTCAATTATCCGATTGGGAAAAGCAATGCGCCGAAGCCGATGGCGAAAGCGCCCCGAGGCGCCCCTATGACGGCCGAACCTGAAGATGGCTCGATGGAGGAAGCGCCGGAAGCCGTCAACGAGCAGCATGGTCCTCCGGTCGAGGTCCATACTACGCATGAGGATGAAATGGGCGGCCATCATGTGCATTCGATTCATGCCGATGGGCACGAACACCATAGTGACCATGGCTCGCGCGAAGAAGCGCATGAGCATGTGGGCAAGCTGCATGGTATCGGTGTGAAAGAGCATGCGGAGCCAGACGGAGATGAGAGCGAGCC
>JBAUEX010000204.1:0-1967 GCA_049678845.1 Candidatus Acidiferrales bacterium | reverse complement strand
CACGACTTTTACGTGATTAACCGCGCCCCTACCATGGATGAACGTGCAAAATATCCGCGCATCGCCGAAGTCGTGCGCGACAAAGGTTACCCTGCCACGCGCACGGCAATGGACTTGCCGATCTCCCAGGCGCTCATGCGCGCGGTGGACGAAGGCGCGGGCGAGCCAGCGGTGAAGTTGCCGCTGCTGGGCGGGAGCGTGCCGATGTACATTTTCGCAGATTTGGGATTGCCGGTAATTGGCGTGCCGATTGCGAATTTCGACGACAATCAGCACAGCCCGAACGAAAATCTGCGCATCGGCAATTTGTGGACCGGCATGGAAGTCTACGCAGCCATCCTGGCAGAATTACGCTGGCAGGAAAATTTACAGTGAGAGGAAATTCTCGATCAAGCGGAAGCCCGGGCCTGTGAGCACCGACTCGGGGTGGAACTGCACGCCTTCCACAAGAAATTTCCTATGGCGCAAGCCCATGATCGTGCCGTCGGCTGTTTCGGCGGAAATCTCCAGGCAGCGCGGCAGCGAACGCCGCTCGACAATCAGCGAGTGATACCGCGTAGCTTCGAAATGCTGCGGCAGCTTGCGGAAAATTGTTTTGCCGTCGTGATGAATCGGGCTCGTCTTGCCGTGCATAATTTTCTTCGCGCGAATCACTTTACCGCCGAATGCCTCGCCAATCGCCTGATGCCCTAAGCAGACTCCGAGGATGGGAATCTTCCCCGCGAAACGCTGAACCAGCGCCACGCTGATCCCCGCCTCCCGCGGCGTGCACGGGCCTGGCGAAATAATGATGCGCTTCGGCCGCAATTTTTCCACTTCATCGAGCCTGATCGCGTCGTTTCGCCGCACTGCGAGCTTCTGCCCCATCTGGCCAAGATACTGCGCCAGGTTGTAGGTAAACGAATCGTAGTTATCGAGCAACAGAATCATTGGTGTCTTCCGTGCCTGTAATGCTCTGTAACGTTGATGAGATGCATTTGCGCCCCAAAAGGCCTGGCTGCGGTTCCGCTGCCTCGTTACATCGGCCGCTGTTTCCCTTGGTGCGCGATTTCGACCGCCACCACCAGCGCCCGCGCCTTGTTGATTGTCTCCTGATATTCCTTGGCGGGCACCGAGTCCGCCACGATGCCGCCTCCCGCTTGGATATGAATCTTGCCATCCTTCGCCACCAGCGTGCGCAAGCCGATGCACGAATCGAGATTCCCCGAAAAATCGAGATAGAGGATCGCGCCCGCATAGATTCCGCGCCGCGTCGGCTCGAGCTCGTCGATAATTTCCATCGCGCGGACTTTCGGCGCGCCACTCAATGTGCCCGCCGGGAAACACGCCATCAGCGCATCCAGGCAATCGACATCCTTGCGCAATCGCCCGCGCAGACTCGACACCAAATGCATCACGTGCGAATACCGCTCGACGAACATCAACTTCTCCACCTTCACCGTGCCATACTCGCAGACGCGCCCCAGATCGTTGCGTCCCAGGTCCACCAGCATAATGTGCTCGGCGCGTTCCTTCGGATCCGCAAGCAACTTCCTTTCGAGGAGTTTATCTTCCGTCTCGTCGCGCCCGCGCGGCAGCGTTCCCGCGATGGGCCGGTAGTGCGCGTCGCATCCTTGGACCTTCACGAGCATCTCGGGCGAACTTCCTACCACCGCAAGCTCGCCAAGACGCAAAAAGTAAAGATAGGGCGACGGGTTTACCACGCGCAGTGCGCGATAAATCTCAAAGGGATCGGCCGATGTGCGCGCGGAGAATCGTTGGCTCGGGACCACCTGAAAAATATCGCCCGCGCGAATGTATTCCTTGGCTCTGCGAACCACCGCCATGTAACGCGACTTCGTGAAGTTCGAGGACACGCGCAGAGCCGCTCGGCTCTTTGCCTCCGGTCGTTGCGGCAACGGTCGTTCGAGTTTTCGCCGTGTGCGCGTGATTTCATGCACGGCGGCATCGTACTTCGCGCGCAAGCT
>JBAUEX010000203.1:0-9119 GCA_049678845.1 Candidatus Acidiferrales bacterium | reverse complement strand
GAAACTCGGACGCTTCATTGGTTCAACCGGGCGTGAGCGCCTTCGGAAAAAAGAAAAGGACCACATTCTTGCCGCGAAAATCCGCGAGCGCCACTTGCTTCCCATCATCGGCCGGTAAATTGAATTCCGGAGCCCGCTCGCCGACTCTCAGTATGTCGCTCACTTTAATTCCTGCGATTGTTGCAGCAGCCGCTTCACAATATCGTTGATCGTTTGCGGATTCGCCCGCCCGCGCGTCTCGCGCATCACTTGCCCGACGAAAAACTTGAATACGCCTTCATTTCCTGCCCGAAACTTCGCCACGTTTTCGGGATTCTTCTCGAGTACTTCTCTGCAAATCTTCTCGATGCTCTCCGCATCGGTGATCGGCGACAGCCCGGCCGCTGCGATGATTTCCGTCGCAGACTTGTCCGTCTCGAACATTTTCGCAAACACACCTTTCCCAATCGCGGCCGTGATTTCGTTGCTTTCAATTGCACGCAGAAGCCCGGCGAGCCTTTCGGGCCGTACCGGCGATTCCGACATATCCTTCGCCGCGTCATTCAGCCGTCGCAGCAATTCCGTTTGAATCCAGTTGGCCGCGATTTTGGGCGTAGCGCCCGCGCGAACGACAGCTTCGAAATAATCCGCGAGTGCGGCGGTCGCAGTCAAAACTCCAGCGTCATACGCCGTGATTGCGTACTGTGCCAGGAACCGCGCGCGTTTCGCGTCCGGCAGCTCGGGCATCGCACGCCCAATTTCTTCTTTCCAGTTTTCTGCAATGCGCACGGGCAACAAATCCGGCTCCGGAAAGTAGCGATAATCGTGCGCGAATTCCTTCGAGCGCATCGATTCGGTGCGGCCTTCCGCCGCGTTCCACAACCGCGTCTCTTGCGCGACCGTCTCGCCGGCTTGGAGCGCGCCAATTTGCCGTTCGATTTCGTATTCGAGCGCGTGTTGTAAATAGCGGAACGAATTCAAGTTTTTCACTTCCACTTTCGTTCCGAATTTCTCTGCGCCGCGCGGACGCACGCTCACATTCGCGTCGCATCGCAGCGAGCCTTCCTCCATGTTGCAATCGCTTACCGCTGTGTATTCGAGCGCCTGCTTCAAGTTCGTCAAGTACGCGTACGCTTCTTCCGGCGCGCGCAAATCCGGCTCCCCGACAATTTCGATCAGCGACACGCCGGCGCGATTGAAATCGATGTAGCTGTAGCGATCCGCGTCGGCGAATCCTTCGTGGAGATTCTTCGCGGCGTCTTCTTCTATGTGGACGCGCGTAATGCCAATGCGCTTTTTTGACGCGGCCGACTCGATTTCGAGCCAGCCGCCCGTTGCGAGCGGCAACTCAAATTGCGAAATCTGATAGCCTTTCGCCAAATCAGGATAAAAATAATTTTTCCGCGCGAACCGCGAGCGCTCCTGCACCGTGCAATGCAAAGCCAATGCCGCGCGCGTCGCCAATTCCAGCGCGCGTTTATTCAGCACCGGCAATGCCCCGGGCAATCCGAGGCATACGGGACAAGTGTTGGTGTTTGCCGGATCGCCAAATCGCGTCGAGCACGCACAGAATGCCTTCGTCGCGGTCGCCAGTTGCACGTGCACTTCGAGGCCAATCACACTCTCGTAATTTGCACGCACCTCAGCCGGAATGTGCCGCACGCGTTCCACTGTCGCCGCCGTTCGTGTCGAAGTCCGTTCCATCAGAATGTCGGAATTATATCATCCCGACGCGCGCAGTCTTCGCCCGCAGGTATTTCATTCCAGGAAAGTAAAGGAATATTGGCTCTAGCCGACGGAAGTCTACGGGAAAAGGCCGCGCACGATGGTGGCGTCCGCGACGCGGCCAACGGCCAAAATGTACGCGGCGGTGCGCATGTGGACGTGATGCTTGCGCGCATTGTCGTGCACTTCGTGGAACGCGCGCTTCATCACTGTTTCGAGCTTGGCGTTCACTTCCTCTTCCGTCCAGAAAAAGTTCTGCAGGTCCTGCACCCATTCGAAGTAGCTGGTGGTGACGCCGCCGGAATTCGCCAGGATATCCGGCAGCACCATGACGCCTCGTTTCGCCAGCGCTTCATCCGCATGCGGAGTGGTGGGACCGTTGGCCGCCTCGGCGATAATTTTCGCCTTGATTTGGTCGGCGTTATTCAGCGTAATCACGTTTTCGAGCGCCGCGGGAATCAAAATGTCACACTTCATGGTCAGCAAATCGTCATTCGAGATGCGCGAAGTCCCTGGCATTCCCACCACAGTGCCTGAGCGTTCTTTATAGCGGGCCGCTTTAAACGGATCGATCCCGCGCGTATTGTAAACGCCGCCGCGCGAATCACTGATGGCGATCACTTTCGCTTTTTTCTCCGTGAACAGGCGCGCCGCAATCGAGCCCGCGTTTCCGAATCCCTGAATCGCCACGGTCGCGCCGCGGAAGTTCATTTTCTTAACTTTACATGCCTCTTCGGTCACGAATAAACATCCGCGCGCGGTCGCTTCGTTGCGTCCTTCCGAGCCGCCGAGCGCAACCGGCTTGCCCGTCACCGAACCCAGCGACGAATAGCCCACCACCATCGAATAGGTGTCCATCATCCACGCCATCGTCTGTGAGTCCGTGTAAACATCCGGCGCGGGAATGTCGCGCGCGGGTCCGATGATCGGCAGAATTTCCGAGGTATAACGCCGCGTCATGCGCTCCAGTTCCGATTTGCTCATGCGCTTCGGGTCGCAAATGATTCCGCCCTTCGCTCCGCCAAACGGAATATTCACCGCCGCGGTTTTCCAGGTCATCCACATGGCCAGGGCCTTCACTTCGTCGAGCGTTACGCCGGGATGATAACGAACGCCGCCCTTGGCCGGACCACGCGCAATGTTGTGCTGGACACGGTAGCCGGTGAAGACTTTCACCTGCCCGTTGTCCATCTTCGTCGGCACGGAGACTTCCATCACACGTTTTGGCGTGCGCAACACTTGTCGCAAGCCGACATCGAGTTTCAAATGCTCCGCCGCGATATCAAACTGGATTTGCGAAATGCGAAAAATATTCAGATCTTCGCGCGGCGCAATCCGCGGAATCGCTTGGGGAACCGCTTTGGCGCTTAGGGCCATTCGGTCGTTCCTCCTGGGCTGCTGTTAGGCTCCGGCTGCTAGCCGGTTCGCTCGAGCGTCAGCATGTTGAAGATCGTGTTGATAATGTTCCATGCAATCGCGCGAACAGAAATGCAACCTCTGTTTATCTTGTTCGTAAAGATAAGAAATGTCTTCCGCCACATACGTGCCGCAAACCGGATCGCGGAAAAGTTCTTTCCCTGCCGTTTGCGGCGGAACGCGCACAGGTTCATGCCCGCCGTAGGAGTGTGTGCGCGATGCCCTATCAACGGCTTTTTTCATCGCCCACGCGACTCCCGCGGTGACGACAAACCACACGAAGTAGCGAAAAATTCGTCCCAGCAACTTCAACGATGCCTGCCGTAATCTGTCCACCGCCGCTGCATGCGCGGCGTGAACTCTATGGCACGTATTGTAAGTAGGTTCCGGCTGGAAGTTTATTCAACCCGCCCTGGGCAGTCAATTGAAAGCAGGCAAAATCGTCAGATTGTGTGCAGGTACTAAAGCTGCAGAATGCAAAGGGTTTAGCTCGCGAGGTGCTGCGTAAACTATTAGAAACACGTCGCTTATACGGAAAGTGCGATGAAAACACACGCCCTGAGCCTCCATACGGCTTTTTCGCCCAAACTCAGTTTGACCCCTGCGTTGCCGGAGGCTACCCTGTTGCGCGTCATGTTGCTCTAGGAAACTTGTGAAAAACGGTCCATCGCCAATAACATCCGGTTGCGTCGCGAACGGCGTAATTCCAATAAGAGCGGCTGAGGGAAAGTGAGTCGAGCGCAACGCGCTGAACAGCAAAACGATTCGGATTGGTCGCTGCTCGAGCGGGTCGTCCAACGGGACGAATTAGCGCTCGCTGCTCTCTACGACCGATACAGCGGTTTGGTGTTTGCGGAGGCCACGCGCATTCTTCGCGATTCTGGCGCGGCCGAGGAAGTCTTGCAAGATCTCTTCTACCAGGTGTGGCACACGGCGGAAAAATTCGATCCCGCGCGCGGTTCTCTGCCCGGATGGCTTTTAGTTGCCGCGCGCAATCGGTCGATTTCGCGTTTGCGCCGCCGGAGCAGCCGCCACGACGAAGAGCTTACGGAGAACAGCGTCGTGCTGCCGTGCAGTCTGGAAACCGCTGCGGCGCAAAATCAATTGCTTGGACGCGTAAAGTCTATTCTCAGCGGAATGCCGGACGGCCAGCGCGAAGCGATCGAACTCGCCTACTTCGAGGGCATGACGCACAGCGAAATTGCCGAGCATCTGGCAACACCTCTCGGCACGGTGAAAACGCGGATTCGCTCCGGGGTGGAAATTTTGAAACAGGCACTCGCGTGACCAACGGTCATCCAATTCGCGCAGAGGAATTCGAGCTTCTCGCACTCGGCGTATTTCCCAGCGAAGAGTCGGCGTCGATCCAGGCGCACGTCGATTCATGCCCGGAATGCGCGCGAAAACTCGCGGAAGCGCGCGGCCGCATCGCACTGCTTGCCCTTGCTGCGCCACCGCAAAGTCCTTCAACGGCTGTAAAACAGCGGCTGCTCGAGAAAGTGCGCGCGGAAAAATCCTCAACCATCGCGCCGGTGCGGGTCCGCGAAGCGCGGCCGTCCGGGCTTTGGTGGAACACGATTTGGGCTCCCGCGGCTGTGGCGCTTGCTATCGCGACGATATTTCTGTGGATTAGCGACCGACGCCTGGACCAGCAGTTGCAACAGATTCAGCAAGTCACGCAAACTTATCAGGAGCAAACGCAACACGCGCAAGCGCTGGTTAATGTGCTGGCGGCGCAGGACACCGTAACCGTGAAACTCGACGCGACGCCCGCAATGCCGAAAGCGTGGGGTTCCGTGAAATATAATCCGCGCATGGGAATGATGTGCTACACCGCCGACCTGCCCGAACCGCCGCCTGACAAGGTGTATCAGATGTGGGCTGTCCCAGTGACGGGTAATCCTGTGAGCGCCGGAGTCTTCATGCCCGCAGCGGCGCACAACGGCCAAATGCTGGCGAAAGTCCCGACAGGGATGGATTGCAAATGGTTCTGCGTGACCGTCGAACCAAAGGGCGGCAAGCCCGCTCCGACGGGCCCGAAGGTGCTCGTTGGCACCCTCTAGTGCGGGCGTTAGTTTAGAATCGCGATGACCTTAAACCCATTCTCCGGCATCCAAACCCACTGGCCCCGCGTACTCCTAACGACACGGGGAGCACCGTTGGCGGGGATGAAGGCCGGCGGAAGCCCAGCAGCAACCCCACAATTCACAGGGAGGATCACATGAAGAAGCTGTCGAACGTTCTCGGCTTAGCCGCCGTGATGCTGTTTACTTTCGGCCTGGCTTCGACCGCGAATGCGAAGTCGCATACGTGGACGGGCTGGATCAGCGACAGTATGTGCGGGGCGAAGGACGCGAGCGCCGCAAAAGCCGAGTGCACGAAGGAGTGCATCAAGAAAGGCGACAAGTATGTGTTCGTGAATACCAAGACGCAGAAAGTCTATGCGATTTCGAACCAGGACGCCGTGACGGACGCAGCGATCGGCAGCGAAGTTACGCTGACGGGCGAAGTGGGAAAAGACGGCTCAATCAAGGTGGACAGCATCAAGACCGCAGGAGGAATGTAGATTTCGCAGTTTATTTTTTCAAGGCGCGGCGCGCATCGAATTGATTGTTATTTTCAGTTCGAGAGAGGTCGCGCCTTTTTTTATTGTGCGGGACTTTTGCAAGTTCAACTACGCGCCGGGATGTGGTCGTCGCCCATGTAGCGGCGCAGGACTTCGGGAATTAGGATGGAGCCGTCGGCTTGCTGAAAATTTTCGATGACGGCGATCCAGGTGCGTCCGGTGGGCAGACCGGAGCCGTTTAGCGTGTGCACGAATTCGGATTTTTGATTTTTGACGCCGCCTTTTGGCTTGTAACGAATGCTGGCGCGCCGGGCCTGAAAGGCTTCGCAATTCGAGCAGCTGGAAATCTCCATGAATTCCTTCGACCAGGGCACCCAGACTTCGATGTCGTACGTTTTCGAGGAGGCGAATCCCATGTCTCCGGTGCAAAGCTGCATCACGCGATAGTGCAGGCCGAGCTGCTGCAATAATTCTTCCGCATCGCGCACCATTTTTTCGAGTTCGTCGTAACTTTCCTCGGGCCGGGTGAATTTGAACATCTCGACTTTTTGAAATTGATGTTGGCGTTTGATGCCGCGCGTGTCTTTCCCCGCCGCGCCCGCCTCGGAGCGAAAGCACGCAGTCCACGCGCAAACTTTTATGGAGAGAAGAGCGTCGTCGAGCGTTTCATCGCGATAGAGATTGGTCAATTCGGTTTCCGCGGTAGTGGTGAGCCACAGATCGGTGTTTTCGAGATGGAACATGTCGCCGGCGAATTTCGGGAGCTTGCCATCGGCGATGAGCGATGCGGTGTTGACGAGGAAGGGCGGCAGCACTTCGGTGTAGCCTTGCTCGCGCGTGTGGACGTCGAGAAAGAAATTCGCGAGGGCGCGTTCGAGGCGCGCGCCCGCTCCGCGATACAGAGCAAAACGAGTGCCGGCGATTTTCACCGCGCGCTCCAGATCCAAAATTCCCGCCGCTTCGCCCAGTTCCCAATGGGGTTTAGGCGCGAAATCGAAGTTCGGCGGCGCACCCCAGCGGCGGACTTCTACATTGCCTTCCGCGCCGTTGCCGACGGGAACCGAACTGTGCGGAATATTCGGAACGGAGAGCATGAAGTCGCGCAGCTTTTCGTCGAGCGCGGCGATTTTTTCGTCTTCCCGCTTGATTTCCTCGGCGATTTGCTTCATGCGCGACATGAGCGCGGCCGCGTCCTGGCCGGATTTTTTCAGCCGCCCGACTTCCTCGCTGCCCTTGTTGCGCTCGGCCTTCAGGCGCTCGACGGAGGTGATGCGCTCGCGGCGTTCGGCGTCGAGTTTGCGGAAGGCGTCGAGGTCGAGGCGAGCGTTGCGGTTGCGCAACATGCGCTCGATGTCGTCGAGATGCTCGCGAAAATAACCCAAATCCAGCATGGGCCAAGAGGATACCCTAACGAAAAGTTTTCGCCAATGCCGCGTGTCGAGTCGATGGGGCACCCGGCGAAAAACAAGGCGGCGTCGAGCCGCCGCACTCCAAAGAAACGGTTAGCGCAGGTTGACGAGGTGGGCGAGGAAGAAAGCGGCGGCGGCGGCGAGGCCACCGACTAGGGCGGTTTGCAGGGCGCCGCGCCAGGGGACGACGTCGGTGTAGCGCGCTTTAATGAAGCCGAAAATCAGGAGGGCGAAGAGCGTGACGCCGACGGAGACGGACAGCGCGGTGAAAATTTGTCCGACGAGCATGTAAGGAGCGAGCGGAATCAGTCCGCCAACGATGTAGGACCCGGCGATGGTGCCGGCGCTGCGGCCGGCGCGCGAAGCCTCCGGCTCTTCGAGGCCCAGCTCGAAGCGCATCATGAAATCGACCCAGCGCTTTTGGTCGGAGCAGATGGCGTTGACGACGGGCTGCACGTGTTCATCGGCGAGGCCGTAGCCGCGAAAAACTTTGGCGACTTCCTCCTGCTCCTGATCGGGAATTTCGACGGTCTCGGCGATTTCGCGGCGGCGCTCGGAAGTGTAATGCTCGGAGTCGGTCTTGGCGGCGAGGTAGCCGCCGAGGCCCATGGCGATGGAGCCGGCGACGATTTCGGCGAGTCCGGCGGTGACGACGATGCGCGTGGACGCGATGGCGCCGGTGAGTCCGGCGGCGAGAGCGAAGGGGACAGTCAAGCCGTCGGCCATGCCGATGACGATGTCGCGAACCGCGGCCGTGGAAGTGAAGTGCTTTTCAAGATGGGCGGTGGTTGGCATGTTCGCTCCTATTGGTTTTTGTTCCGCGCTGCGATGATTGTAAGGGAAATTGCGTACTTTACGTCGCCGCACCCAGCGGGGTTATAATTATGGGGCACGAAAGCAATTTGAGGAGGAAGAAATGACAGAAGCTCAAGGAACCGCGCAGGCTGCTCCGTATACGGTGCCGCCGCTGCCCTATGCATTCGACGCGCTCGAACCGTATATCGACGCGAAGACCATGGAAATCCATCACGACAAGCACCATGGGGCGTACGTCAAGAATTTGAACGCCGCGCTCGAAGGTCACGCCGATTTGGCGAAGCTGTCGGTGGAAGAACTGATCAGCAAAATCGATAGCGTCCCGGAAAATATCCGCACTGCGGTGCGCAACAATGGCGGCGGCCATGCGAATCATTCGCTCTTCTGGAAGATAATGAAGAAGGGCGGAGGCGGGGAGCCAAAAGGCGAAATCGCGGAGGCGATCAAGTCAACGTTTGGGAGCTTCAACGAATGCAAGACGAAATTCAATGAGGCGGCGACGAAGCGATTTGGCTCCGGCTGGGCGTGGTTGCAGATCAAGGGCGGCAAGCTGGGAATTGAGTCGACGCCGAATCAGGATAATCCGCTGATGAGCGGGGCAAGACCGGTGATGGGCATTGATGTTTGGGAGCACGCCTATTATCTGAAATACCAGAATCGTCGGCCGGACTACATCGAGGCGTGGTGGAACGTGGTCAACTGGGAGCAGATTAATCAGAATTACGCGGCGGCGAAGAAGTAAGGCAGTCGAGAGCTGATCGTTGAAAACTGAATCGCGGATTCGCGCCGAACAACTTGGAGCGAATCCGCGATGCGTTTTACGCATGATTTGTGGCGCGCCTGCGGCCTAGTGCGGGCAGCAGGGGCATCCGGGCGGGCAGCAACTTGCCGCCGCCGCGACTACTGGCAGGGCGCTCACAACAAGTGCCGTCACGACAACAGTCAGAGCCAGCCAGACTTTTCGCATTTTTTCCTCCTCGATGAGAATTGCATTCCGGCAACTCCGCGACCAGGTGGCAAATCTGACCGCACCTGCCGCGCGAACACGACTCTCGCGACCATTGTCGGCGAATCCGGTTGAGCCTCTGCAACAACGCGGAGAGTTCGCGGATTTGTTCTTCGATGGATTTCGCCCGCTCCGCCGTCCAGCGGACCACTTCGGGACAGGGACACTGGCCGCTGCGCGTTAGCCGCAGAATCTCGAGCAT
>JBAUEX010000202.1:0-2998 GCA_049678845.1 Candidatus Acidiferrales bacterium | reverse complement strand
ATGAACAAATCCGACCGCTGGATTTTTTACTTCCATTCCCGCGACGCTGCGCACGCAGTCGGTAAAGTTCCCTGCAAAACTTCGGCCCGTTCCGGCGTCTGGAACAAAATTCACCGGGAATCCCTCTGCTTTTGCAGCCTCGGCGGTTGCCGGACCAATGGCCGCAACGCGCGGGCGCGGTTCGGGCAGTCGCGCGAAATCAAATCCCAACGCACGCGCGCGCCGGGCAAAAAATCTCGCGGCATTCTGACTGGTGAAAAGCAGCCATGCGAACTCGCCCAGCCGGCCAATCATTCGATCGAGTTCACTCGTCTCTTCCAGCTCGCGAAACTCCACGCACGGCAACTCAATCACGTGCGCACCTGCTCCGCGCGACAACTCCGCCCGCAAGTCCTCTCCCTGGCCCGGAGAGCGCGTGATAACGATCTTTTTTCCCAACAACGCATTTTCTGGCCCGCTAGATTTCACCGACGCTCCTTCCCGCCAGCCTCAGCAGCCGCCCCGCGCCTCCGTCCAACAATTCGCGCGCGAGGCGCCGCCCGATTTCTTCGGCGTTCGCCATTGGACCGCTCGCGTTACCCGCGATAGATTCCGACCCGTCAGCCGCCAGCACGCGCGCATCCAACCGCAACGCGCCCCTCTCGATGCGTCCCCACGCGCCCAGCGGAACCTGACATCCACCCTCGAGTTCGGCAAGCAGTGCGCGTTCGGCTGTGACCGCAGCGCGTGTTTCCCCATCGTCGAATGAAGCCAGGGTTTCACGCAACGATTCATCGCTTTCGCGCGCTTCGATCGCCAGCGCGCCTTGCCCCACGGCAGAGAGCATAATTTCCGGAGCGATCACTTCCGCGATGTTATCGCTTAAACCCAGCCGGTCGAGTCCCGCTTTGGCCACAACGATCGCGTCGAATTCGCCCGTCTCGAGTTTCCGTAAGCGGGTATCGACGTTCCCGCGCATTTCCGTCACCCGCAAATCCTTGCGAAAATATCGCAGCTGCGATTGGCGCCGCAAGCTGCTGGTCCCCACACGCGCACCGTGCGGTAATGTTCCAAGCGATTCACCGCGTCGCGAAACCAGACAATCGCGCGGGTCTTCCCGCTCGGTCACCGCCGGAAAACACAGGCCGCTCGGAGTCGCCGTCGGAACATCTTTCATGCTGTGCACGGCGATATCCACGCGTGCGTCGAGCAAGGCGTCCTCGATTTCCTTGATGAAAATGCCCTTCCCGCCGATTGCCGTCACGGACGCGGATTGAAACCTATCGCCCGAGGTTTTAATGATCACGATTTCCGATTCAATCCCGCCATCATTCGACAGCCGCGTTCGAATGTGTTCCGCCTGCCACAGAGCCAGTTTGCTGCCCCGGCTCCCGATTCGCAGACGGTTCAAGACTCGTCCTCCTCGTCACTGGCGTCAAGGCCGAAGAAATCCCGCAATGCGGCAAGCCCTTCCACCGGACGCCGGAGCTTGCGCGCATGGCGCAAACGCTGCGAGGGAACCTGAACGATCCTGTTGATCAATTCCTCGGTGAGCTGCTCGAAACGTGCGCGTTCGCCTTCGGATATGCCATCGGCATTCGCGAAATGTGCAGCGAGGAGCGCTCGCCGCTCCGCCTCCAGGCGCGCCCGAAACGCGTCCAGCAATCCGGCTGCTTCGAGGCTCGATTGCCAAGCCAGAAATTTCGTCACGTGTTCGTCGACAATCGTCTCGACGCGCGGAAGTTCCGCCTCGCGCGCCGTTTTATTCTGCTCGACGATTTCACCGAGGTGGTCGATGTTGAAGATATAGACGTTGTACAGCCCTTCCGCGTCGGGATCAACGTTGCGCGGCACTCCCAAATCAATCACAAAAATCGCGCGCCCGGATCGCGCCGCCATCGCTCGTTCCAAAAGCATTCGCGTCAACACATGTTCCGAGCCGGAAACGGAAGTAACGATGATGTCTGGTTGGTCGAGCAAACTTTCGAAATTTGACCAATCCCCCGCTTGGCCGCCCACGCGTCTCGCCAGTTCCTCCGCCCGCGCAAGCGAACGATTCACCACGCGCAGTTCACCGATTCCGCGCAGCCGCAGATGCTCGACCACTTGCTCCGCCACAGCGCCCGCGCCAACAATCAGCGCGCGGTGTCCCTTCAACTCTCCGAAAACACGCTCCGCCAGTTTCACGCCCGCCAGTGCCACGGACATCGGCCGCGCGCCAATTTGCGTTTCCGTACGCACGCGCTTTCCCACTTCAAGCGCTCCCTGGAAGAGCCGATTCAGCACTGGGCCGGTCGACCCATTTTCGAGCGCACGGTTATACGCCTCGCGGACCTGACCCAGGATTTCCGCTTCGCCGAGCAGCATCGAATCGATTCCGGAAGCAACACGAAAAAGATGCCGCACCGCCTCCGGCCCCGCGTGGCGATACAATCGCCCGTTCAATTCCGCGGGAGAAAGCTTATGAAAATCCGTGAAGTACGAAACCATCGCCGAGGGAGCCGATTCGCTCCCCTCCGACGTAACGCCGTACAGCTCGCTGCGATTGCACGTGGACACAACCACGGCTTCCTCAATCACACCCATGCGGCAGAGCTCATTTGCGGCGCGCACCGCCTGCTCCGGCGTGAAAACCACGCGTTCGCGCAGTTCGACCGGCGCGGTACGATGGTTGCAGCCGATCAGCGCAATGGTGGCACGGCCTCGCGCCGCTTCGGCGTTGCGTTCCGAAATGGAATTGATAGCCATCAGAAATAGCGATGAAAGTTCGTGAAATACAGATTCACAATCGTGTAGCTGAACAGCACAACGGCGAAATTACACACGCAAACGAGCGCCGCACGCGCACCCCGCCATGCCGGCGCGCGAACAATCCGCAGATACACGGCGTATATCACCAGCACCATCAACGTCACGAGAACTTTCGGGTCGGCCATCGCGAAGCGATGAGTCAAACGATGCTCCCAAACGAAGCCCAAGATGGTCCCCATGACCAGGGCGACCAGGCCGACCCATACGC
>JBAUEX010000201.1:0-12982 GCA_049678845.1 Candidatus Acidiferrales bacterium | reverse complement strand
GTTCCAGACGCTCGATCAGTCAGGCGTTGGAATGTTGATCGAGTGGGCGATTGCGCGCGGCCGGGAAACGCGGCCGAAATTGAAAGTGGGAATCTGCGGGGAGCATGGCGGAGACGCGCCAAGCGTGAAATTCTGCCATAAGGTGGGCATGAATTACGTTAGCGCTTCGCCGTTCCGTGTGCCGATCTCCAGATTGGCCGCGGCGCAGGCGGTGATTGAAGAGAAAGCCGCGAAGAAAAACAGGAAACGCAAAGCGCGATGAGCTCTTCGGCATTTGTTATTGGAATCTGCGGCGGAACGGGATCGGGGAAAACCACGATCACGAACCGGCTTTCGCGGGAGCTTGCAGACAGCGGAGTGCTTGTCCTTCAGCAGGATCACTACTACAAAGACTTGTCGCATTTGCCCCTCGAGGAGCGTTCGCAGCGTAATTTCGACCACCCCAACGCACTTGATACGGAGTTGTTTATCGAGCACGTCAGGCGGTTGAAAGAGGGCCAATCCATCGAGCGGCCCGTTTATGATTTCACGCAGCACCGGAGGGTTCAGGAAACGGCGCGGCTGGAATCGCGGCCGGCGATTCTGGTGGAGGGAATTCTGATTTTCGAAAACGAGGCGCTGCGAAACCTGATGGACATAAAGATCTTCGTCGATACGGACGCTGATCTCCGATTTATCAGGCGGCTTGTGCGAGACATACGCGACCGCGGGCGCACCCTTGAGTCCGTTGTCGAGCAATATCAGAAAACGGTAAGGCCCATGCACCTTGAATTCGTCGAACCCAGCAAGAGGCATGCCGACATTATTATTCCGGAAGGCGGACACAACGAAGTAGGAATCGATTTGGTGCTTCAGAAAGTGCGATCCCTGATTTTGAAATAGTCTGCGATTCGAAACGTGGTGTTGGAAGTTCAGGGATTACTTTAATTATCCGCTACGTGCGCATCTTTAGGAAAAAGTAGAGTCCCGCGAAAGCGAAGATGGCGTCAGGGGCCCACGCCGCGAGAAATGGCGGCAGTTGTCCCACTGCACCCATCGCTTCGAAGAGCGCGGCGGTCGCCCAGTAGACGATCCCGATTCCCACCGCAAGAGCCAGTCCTCCCATCGCGCCGCGTGCGCCAACCAGAAAAGCAAATGGCATCGCAAGGAACATGATGATGGCGGTGATCAGCGGAAACGCGAACTTCTTGTGCCATTCCACGGAGAGACGCGAAGTGTCAAAGCCGGCCTTCTGCAGGCCGCGAATGTAATTTCTCAGCTGCCACCAATTCATCTGGTAGTACGGGAACACCTCGCGCTTGAAATAGGACGGCGGCTCGGAGATATCCTGAAGCGAAGCCACGCGAAACGGCGCGTAATGCGTGATGGACGACCCGCTGAAATCCCGGACCCAGCCATTTTCGAGGACCCAGGCGTTCACGCTCGGCTCCCACGAAGCGCGGCTCGCATAGACGCGGCGTCGAACTTGAAAATTCGCGGGATCGAGTTCGAAAACGTTCAACCCGCCGAACAAATTGTGATCCGGATCGAAGAGTTGGTAATTATAGATTTTGCCGTTTTCTCCGAAGATCCACTGGTGAGCAGGTTCGTAATAGGTTTGCGCCGGGCGGCCCTTGATCTGGTCGTGGATCGCGTCCTGGCGCTGATTGGCGTAGGGAAGGAAAGTATCGTCGAGAAGGAACATGGCTCCCGCGAGCACGATACCGGCGAGGATTAAAGGAAGCGCCAGGCGAAACAGGCTGATGCCGCAAGCCTTGAATGCAGTGACCTCGTTATTTTTCGAGAGAATGCCCAGCGTAATCAGCGTGGCCACTAGGGCCGCCAAGGGCAGAAGTTGGTAGACCATCATGGGCAGAAGATGGAGAAAGTAACTTGCGACCGTAAAAATCGAAATGTGGTTTCGGGAAATGTCGCCGAGTAAATCGAAGAGAGTGAACGCGTCGAATAGAATCATGAATCCGACCAGCATCAGGACGAGCCAATAAACAAAAGTGCGAAGAAGATAGACATCGAAGATCAAAGGGAAGGCGCTGGTTTTATATCTGGCAGGGCGCGTTTCGCCGACGTATAGCGGTGCGCGGCCATTCGGCAATGGCGCCGGGACTGCGGCGGCTGTCGAGGGGCGGGCTTTGCCGCCGATATTGCGAAGGAAAACGTCGCGAAGGTGGTCGAGCCAGCGCGCCTCGGGGCGTATCTGCTCGATGCGACGCAGCAGAATTAGACCGACCAGCAACGTTGCGATATTGGCCGTCCAGACGCCGAGAGCTGGCGTAACAGAACCTTGCTCGGCAAGATGGACGCCGGTGACGAACAGCAGATAGTAGGCGCAAATTAGCAGCACGGTAAGTATGAAGCCTGCAGCGCGGCCGCCGCGGCGCGGGCGGACTCCCACCGGTACTCCGAGGAGAGCGAAGAGCAGGCAGGCGCTAGGAAAGGCGAAACGTTCCTGCAATTCGATGCGCGCGTCCAGCCAGCCGGGTCCTTTGATGTTGAGCAATTCGCGGACGGTTCGCTCTTTGTCGGAAAGTTTTCGCGGGCCCTGCGAAGCCCCCTCGGCATTTTCGAGTGAGATGTCCATCGATTGAGCAGCGGAGGTGGAAAGATTGTAGCGCTCCGGGTCTTTTGGGTTGAATTCGTGAGTCGAAAGATCGTCGAAGTGCAGTGTGAGCTTGTCCTGCTGCGGATCGGCGGCTACAATGGCGTCCTTTGCGAAGGTTACCTTCGAGCCCGAAGAGGAACTCGAGTCCGCCAGGAAAACGCCGCGCCAGCGTGTGCCGGAGGCGCCGACGTCTTGCACATAGAGAACTACGTGCGGGAATCGTTCGTCGAAGATTCGCGGCTGCACAGCGAAAGAAGCCTGCGAAGTACGAAGACGAGTTTCAAGGGACCGCAGCGTTCGCAGGGAACGCGGGCCGAGCCAGAGAGTGATGGCGAAAGCGAGAATGGTGGCCGTCAGAGCGATAGCCCCGATGGGCACGAGCAAGCGGCGAAGGCTGACGCCGCTCGCGTTGAGGGCCACGATTTCGCTGTCCGCGGAGAGACGGCCCAGGCCGATGAGAACTCCCACCAACATGGACATGGGCAGCGTAAAAATCAGAACCGGCGGCAGCGAAGACAGAAAGAGCAGCGCCGTTTCGCCGGCCGTTCCGGCATGCTGGACGACCAGCGCCATGAGTTGTACAAGCTGCGGCACGAAGAAAACAAAAGTAAAAACGGCGAGACCCAGCAATGCGTGGGAGGCAACTTCGCGGCAGACGTATCGGTCGAGGATGCGCATGGGAGCGCGGTGTCATTCTAGCACGATGGCGTACGAGTCGTCGGAGAGTCGTCGAGCATGAGCCGGGTGCATTTGGTTCTTCTGTGGCACATGCACCAGCCGCAATACCGGGATCCCGCAACGAAGAGATACATCCTGCCGTGGACCCGTCTGCATGCGTTGAAAGACTATTGGGGAATGGTGCGCACGCTCGCGGAGTTTCCGCGCGTGCACGCCACATTCAATGTGGTTCCTTCGCTGGCGCAGCAAATTGAGGAGTACGCGAGCGGTGATTTTGACGATCCGTGGTTTCGTGCGGCGTTCAAAGCCGCGGATGAACTTACGCCGGCCGACCAGCGCGAAATTCTGCATCGCGCGTTTCAGGTGAACCTTGAGCATCTGATGAGCCGGTGGCCGCGCTTTGTTGAACTATTTGAGTCGGCGCAGAGATCGGGCCAGCGGGCCGCAGCGCAATTCAGCACCCGAGACTGGCGGGATCTGCAATTGCTGTCGCAGCTTGCGTGGATGGATGGAGAGTATTTGGCACGCGACCCGATCGTTTCCGCGCTGGCAACGAAGGGCGCCGATTACACCGAGGCGGACAAGGAAGCCCTGCGCGAAAAACAGGCGGAGTTGGTTGCGCGTGTATTGCCGGAGTACCGCGCTGCCGCTGAACGAGGGCAAATCGAAATTTCGACTACGCCGTTCTACCATCCGATACTTCCTCTGCTGTGCGATTCGCAAATCGCGCGGGTCGCCAATCCCTACACGCCGGCCCTCGTGCCTCCGTTTCGGTTCGCCGAGGACGCGCAGGAACAACTGGTTCGCGCGCGCCATTATCACAGGGACATTTTCGGGCGGCATCCAGCGGGACTGTGGCCTTCGGAAGGTTCGGTTTCTGACGAGACTCTGGACATCGCCGCGGAACTGGGCTTCCGCTGGTTTGCGACCGACGAGGGCATTCTTGGACGAACGCGGAACATCGGATTCTGGCGCGATGGCGCGGGCTTTCCGGAAAACGCGCACGAGTTGTATTCGCCCTGGAAATTCAGGATTCGCGGCAGGGAAATCCACGGATTTTTTCGTGACCACTATTTGTCCGATTTAATCGGTTTCGTCTATTCGCGCATGGACGCCTCGGCCGCCGCCGAGGATTTTCACCGGCGCTTGCGCCTGATTGGCGATCGAACACCGCGGTCGAGGCCGGCGACGGTTGCGGTGATTTTGGACGGCGAAAACGCGTGGGAATATTATCCGGAGAGCGGAAGGGAATTTCTCAGACAGCTCTACAGACGCATTGATGATGATCCCGACATTCGCGCGCTGACCGCCACTGAAGCGATTGCGGAAGCTGGCGAGGTGGGTACGCTCGAAGGGATTTTTCCCGGTTCGTGGATCGACGCGAATTTCAATATTTGGATTGGAGACGCGGAGGACATTCGCGCGTGGGAATTGCTGCGGGACGCGCGCGAACTGTACGCGAAAGTTCAAGCAGCCGGCAAGGAAGGCAAGCCAGATGCCGCGCCCGCCGAGGATCTTCCTGCTGCGTATGAGGCCTTGCTCGCCGCCGAGGGAAGCGATTGGTGCTGGTGGTATGGGCCCGAACACGGCTCAGCAAACGATCAGGAATTCGACGAATTGTACCGGAAGCATTTAGTGCAGGTTTATTCCGCCCTGAGTCGCGAGGCTCCCGAAGCCCTGGCGCACCCGATCAAGAGAGTTCTGCTGCGATCGCGTCCTGTGCCACCAACGGACTGGCTGAACGTGGAAGTGGACGGCCGCGTGACTTCCTATTTTGAATGGCTCGGAGCCGGATATTACGCCGCGCAACGCCAAGACGGGACCATGCACGGCGAGGTGCATTGCATCGGCGAGATATTCTACGGATTCAGCGCGGACTGGTTTTATCTGCGCGTCGACTCGCTGCGAGAGCCTTTCGAGCAACTCGGCGATTACGAATTTCGATTTGTGTTCGAGGATCACTCGGAGATGAAGCTTGTGGCGCGCGTGCACAACGGCAACGTGGCAGGCTTATCCGCTGAACGAAAAGAAACAGTGTCGCAAGACACGCCGCGAAAAATCTCAGTGGCGCTGGGTAAAATCATCGAACTGAGTGTAGCGAAGGACTTATTTTTGCTGGCCGGGCAGAAAACGCTGCGCTTTAGCGTCTCCCTCTGGCGTAACGGATTGCCCGTCGACGTGTTGCCCCCCGTGGGATTCATCGAAGTGTCGCTTGGTGCGGATTTATTCGCATGGCCTCTGCAATAGCTTGCTCTTCTCCGCGTGGAATCAATACTGTTTGATCGCCAGGTCCCGCGGGCTGCGTCCCACGGGAATCATCGCGATCAAGCAGCCTGCTGCGCTGCCCGGTTGTGAGCAGCCCACCGTACGGACCACTGCGAGGTCATCCGAAGCAGTGTCCACCGCCAGCAACATGCCGCCGACAGGCGTGAATTCCAGTGTTTGGGGCTGCTGGCCTGTCTTGATGACGTCAAGATTCAGGACCTGGCGGAAATTAATCTGGATGGGGACGATCTCGGACGCGGCGGAGTCTGCAACGTAAAGAAACTGCCCATCAGGAGAAAGAACGGCGCGCGTGGGCGCGGAGCCAAGAAGAACGTAATCGCCAACCTCGTTGGTCCACGTGTTGACGATGAGCAGTCCGTGAGCATCGGGCGAAGGGATATAGAGTTCGCCGCCGTCCTTCTTCAGAACGAAACTGCCCGCGGAGCCGCCGAGATGCAGGTTAGCGATCAACTCGGGCTTGCGAAGATCGACTACGGAAATTTGATCCGAATCGCCCGAAGAGATGAACGCTTTCGAGCTATCGGGAAGAATGGAAATCTGCTCGGGCTGCGGCACGACATGCACTACGCCAACAGGCGCCAGCGTCAGCGAATTGAGCAAAGACACGGTCGAATCACCGCGATTGGTCACAACGACCAATTCGCCGTCGGGCGTCACGTGGGCGATCCACGGACGGCGTCCCGCGCGGCCGCGCGCTACGATTTGACGTGAAGCGCAATCGATCGCGACCACGGTGTCCGAACCGGAGGCGGCCACGTAGGCGCGTTTCGCGTCAGGTGAAAAATCAATTGCGTAAGGATTTGCTCCCACGGGAACGCGGGCGACGATTTGGCTCGACCGCGTGTCCAGTACCCATACGTACCCGCCCGAAGTGCTGACGCCCCATATTTCGCTGCGTTTCGGGTGGGCGCGTATGCCGCTAGGCGAGGGACCTACCGGAATGGTGGCAACCGCCGTCAGGCTCACCAGGTTAATCGCTGTGAGCGTGCCATCTGCGGTGTTCGCGACGTAGGCGTATAAGTGCACACCGGGCAGCAGGATCGACGGGCGATGTTCGCGGACAATTTCGACGATCGAAATCGCCAGCAGAATCACCAGAACAAAGACGAGCCGGATATTGCACTTGAAGTTGCGCTTACGCGGCGGGGCTTGTGCCAAAAGCGATGACGGGGTGGCCACGGGCCGGCTAGTTGAGCGTGCGATGAACGACCGAGGCGATTTGGCGAACTTCTTTCATCAATTGCTCGAGTTCCTCGGGAACGATCGACTGCGCGCCGTCGGAAAGGGCGTGGTCCGGATCGTGATGCACTTCAACGATCAATCCATCGGCGCCCACGGCAATCGCCGCGCGCGAGAGTGGCAGCACTTTGTTGCGCCGGCCGGTGCCGTGGCTCGGGTCCACCAGAATCGGCAAATGGCTCCGCGACTGTACCGCGGGGATGATGCTCAGGTCGAGTGTGTTCCGCGTATGCTCCGAGAAAGTGCGTACGCCGCGCTCGCACAAAATCAGCTGATAATTTCCTTCCGAAAGAATGTACTCGGCGGCCATCAGAAATTCGTCAAGCGTCGCGGACATGCCGCGCTTCAGAAGCACAGGCTTCGAGGCTTTGCCTGCCCTTTTGAGCAAAGAAAAATTCTGCATGTTGCGCGCGCCGATCTGAATCACGTCGGCGTATTTCTCCACCAGATCGAGGCTCTCGTTGTCAATTGCTTCCGTAACGATGCCCAGACCGAATCGTTCGCGGACTTCCGCAAGAATCTTCAAGCCCGGCTCGCCCAATCCTTGAAAACTGTAGGGCGATGTGCGTGGTTTGTACGCGCCGCCGCGAAAAAGATGCGCGCCGGCAGCCTTGACGCATTGCGCGACAGCCATGGTCTGCTCGCGAGTCTCAATCGCGCAGGGGCCGGCAATGATGGCCAGCGCCGCGCCTCCGATGCACACTTCTCCCGCGGGCGTGGGAATGCGCACAACGGTGTTTTCCTCTTTGGCGTCGCGGCTTACCAGTTTATAAGGCTTGCTGACGGGAATGCACTCAACAACCCCGGACATCGCTTCGAGCGAGCCGATATCGATGGCTCCGGAATTTCCGGTGATGCCGATAGCTGTGCGATTTGACCCAGGGATCGGGTGAGCGCGCAAGCCGAGCGATTCAATGCGGTCGCAAACAGCGCGAACCTGCTCCTCAGTGGCGTGGGATTGCATTACAACGAGCATTCAAACAGTCTCCCGGATTCGCAAAATGGTTTGGACTATTTCACTCGAACAATTTTATTGAACCAACGAGTGTACTGCATCGCGCGGCAACGCTGCAAACCGCGCTTGCGCTAGGCGCTGGGTCAGTTTGAATTTTCTTGTTCGTGACACAAAGAGTCAAAATTCAAACTGCCCCATTACCCGGCTAACTCGGGAAGTCATCGTGCGCCTCGCGGTGAATCAGCCGCGTCGCCGGCGGGTTCGAGCAGCAATTCCGCGGTAACGCGGCGCGACTCGTCGAGGATGCGCTGAAAGATCGCAACCACCGCTGGAGCGTCGAGCGGCCCGGGATTGCAGCGCTGAGCGTGTCGAAGAATATCCTCCTCGCGAGCCTCATCGCGCATGGGCAGTCCTGTTTCTCTTTTTATCTGCGCGAGCTGAATCGACATTTGCGCACGCCGATTCAGCAAACGGACAAGCTCGCGGTCTAGCTCGTCGATCCTTCTTCGATGGTCGTTCAGTGTCATCTCACTTCTCCTTTTGGTAGTGGGGCAGTTTGAATTTTCTTTATCGTGACAATAGCGGTCAAATTCAAACTGACCCACTGCCCTCCTTGTTCGTCCCTTTTGGGTGTCCGCTGCGGCAAGAGCCGCACGCGTCTTTCACAAGCAATCCAAGTTCGCAAAAAAAAAGCCGCAAACCCTTTTCGAGGTTTGCGGCCAATTTCGGTGAACTTTACCCGCGCTCTGCTGTTACATCCACTCAACTCCCTCGCGCATGCGCTTCACCGTGGCCGCTACCCCGTAAGGATAGCGGTAAGTAAAGCTGCAATAAGAATAGCGCGTTGCCGTCACAGCATTCATTTTCAATCCGGAAGTATAAGATGGGGCGCCTTTCGCGTCAATCGCTACTTACTGTTACATGCAGAGCGGGAGTCGTTCCCCGCCAGTGGCGTGTAGTGACCCAGTTTCCCATACCGCGTCTATCATGGAAGGAGTTTGCCCCTTCGTCGGGTATCTCCCCTGCCTCCTCAAGACTCGGCAAGATCAATATGCCTATTGACTTTGCATATTGTATGCATATACTCCGTTCCGTCCGGGTGGGTTTGCGTGATGCGTATTTCCTCGATCAGCCCACAAATGGCAGTCTCGATCAGTTTCCCACCTGCATTACTGTCTCAATTCCAACTCTCGGAGGGAGGGGCGTGATGACAAAAATGTACCGGCGAGTTGTGTCCGGTTTGGCGTTTTTCTTGTTCTTCCTTGGCCTCGCTAATGCGCAGGTCGCAACGACGGGAACTGTTTCGGGCATTGTTACCGACCCTTCCGGCGCGAGCATACCTGGCGCAACCCTCACCATCACAAGCCCATCGACCGGATTCAGTCGAACCATGACGGCGAGCAGTTCTGGCGCGTACACAATTCCTGGCTTGCAGCCGGGCACGTATCGACTGCAAGTGACCGCGACCGGTTTTACCACGACGGTCTATGCCAACCTCGTGGTCGAAGCGGCGCAGACGACGAACGTGCAAATCAAAATGAAGGTCGGCTCTGCCAGTCAGACGGTGGAGGTGTCAGCACAAGCGGAGGTGTTGAAGACCACACAGAACACGATTTCCACCACGATCAATCCGACACTTGTTGAGAATCTTCCGCTCAACGGCCGTGACCTGCTCGAGTTCGCCACGCTGGTGACAGGCGCGGCGAATCCCGACAACCAGCGCTACACGACCTTCGACAACTTGCCCAACGCTGCCCTCAACATCACGGTGAACGGCACAAACAACAACTTCCAGCGCTACCGCACCTTTTCGACTGGCTTTTTCACCGCCGCGCCGCTTCGCGAGGGCGCCTTCGAGGAAGCGACTGTGTCCACCAACAACCTCACCGCCGACGCGGGCGCGGAAGGTGCGGCCCAGATTCGATTTGTCACCAAGCGCGGCTCCGACAAATTTCACGGGAGGGCGTTCTGGCAGGCGCAGAACAGCTTTTTCAACGCCAACAGCTACACGAACAATGCCTTGGGAAGACAGCTGCCGAAAAGCCGCAACAACTTCTATGGTGGTGACCTTGGCGGCCCGTTGTTGCCGCACAAAAGAGCTTTTTTCTTCGTCCACCTCGAATACAACAAGGTGCCTGGCGGGAGCTACCCTATCAACAAGGTGCTGACTTCTACCGCGGCAAGCGGGTTGTACACTTACGATGTCACTTCGGTTCCGTCTTCGACGCCACCCTGGGTCACCGGTTGCGACGCCGCGGCACTGACCTGCACAGCCAACTTGTATACGCTGGCGTCGAATAGCGGATTTTCTGCAACTCCCGATCCGACGGTGGCGGGGATCCTCAGCCAGATTTCCGGCTACTATTCGAAAGGTACTCTGGTCCCGCTTGCGACAACCCCTTCCGCGCTATACACCATTAACCAGCAATACTTGGAGAATCTGGTATGGTTCCGACCGACGAACACGACGCAATGGTATCCAACCACGCGTCTCGACGTGAATATCACTCCCAAAATCCACTGGAGCGATACTTGGGACCTCTACTGGCGCAACATTGCCAACATGCCGAACTGGCCCGGGTCCACATACGCCGGCAACGGCTTCAAGTCCACCTACTACACGTGGTCGAATCAGGTGGATTGGACCATCTCGCCCACGATGTTCAACACCGCCAGTTTCGGCATTGAGAGCACAGTCGAGGAGTTCAATCCAGGCGCTGTCTCGAATCCTTTCGGCAAGGGTCAAGGTGGCAGGCTCGTCGGTGGATACAACTCCCTAGTATTCGGCGTTCCCAGCCTGGTTCCGGGTTTCATTCTTCCAATTCCCCGAAACAACCCATCGTTTAATCCCTCGGACATGCTGACGTGGACGCACGGGAACCACACCTTCAACCTCGGCGGGGACATCCGCTACTCGAACAGTCATGAGCTGCAAATCAATGACCCCCCCACTTATTCCATGGGCATCGCAGGAGGCGATCCTGCAGCGAGCATGTTCACCGCAGCGAATTTCCCCAACATCAGCGCGGCAAACGGTAACCGCGACCTAAACAATGCCGGGCAGCTCTATGCCACGCTGACAGGCCGGCTCAGCGGCGTTTTTGGGAACAACTACGTCAACCTGGCCACAGGCCAATTTGTGCCGGGGGAAGGGCTGGTGGCCAAGGAAGCGCAAACAGTGGGCGGTCTCTATTTTCAAGATTCGTGGCGCGCCAGGCCTCATCTGGCGTTCAACTACGGCTTCCGCTGGCAGCTCTCCGGCGCCGTTCACAATACCAACGACTCGTATTTCGACCCGACCCTGCTCGATCTGCTGGGGCCTTCGCGGACCCTCTTTAACCCGGGGGTGATCGATGGCGTGGCGAATCCGCAGGTGGTTTTGCGGCCCTATCCCTATAGTGGCGACTTTATCCAGCCGAATCCCAACTTCGGCTTTGCTTGGAATCCGAATTTCACCGAGGGCTTCCTCGGCAAGCTCTTCGGCGGCGACAAGACCGTCATCCGTGGCGGCGCTTCAATCGCGTCGTACGACGAGGGCTGGGAAACGTTCGAGAACGTCAGCATTTACACGAATCCGGGAGACACGAACAGTATTGCCTACTATCCTGGGATACCGACTGGCGCTTTCCCCCCTGGTTCGCAGTTCCTCAGCGATCCGACTCTCGACGCCAGAGTGAACGCTACATCGTTCCCTCCAACGTTCCAGACCTCGGTCCCCATGTCGGCACTCACCTTCACAGGCCAGAGTTACGGTACAGTGGACCCGAACATCAAGACACCCTACGTTGAGCAGTGGAATTTCGGCATCCAGCGGCAAGTGCCTGGCAACACCGTGGTAGAAGTGAACTACGTGGGTAACCATGCGGTGCACATGTGGCAGGACTTCAACCTGAACGAAATCAATGCCAGCCAGCCTGCGTTCCTCAATGACTTTAAGAACGCAGCCAACAATCTTGTAGCCAATGGCGGCACCACATTCGCCGACAACACCGGTAACCCAGGTGTCGTTTCCACGCCAATTTTCGATGCCGCGTTCAGCGGCAACGGCGTGACAACGAGCGCGAACGATTCTAATGGTTACGCGAATTCGGGCTTCATCTTCGATGTGCAATCCGGGCAGGCGGGGGCACTGGCAACCACGTTCGCTGGCAGCCCCATTTACCTCTGCAACGTGATCGGCGCTAATTTCTCGCCATGCGGGAACAGCGGCGGCACGTATCCGATTAACTTCTTTGAGGCCAATCCCTACGCAGCCGGGGCGCAGGCGAGCATTCTTTCCGACCCGGGCAGTTCCACCTACAACGCTCTGCAGATATCCGTGCGGCATCCGGTCGGCCACGGGCTGTCTTTGGGCGCCAACTACACGTTCAGTAAGTCCCTTGGCAGTCGCTTCCTGAGCTACTTCACCGATACCGCTCAGGAAAATTACATCTCGCTGCGGAATATGGGCCTGAACAAGGGACCATCCGACAATGATATGCGGCACGTGTTCAATACCTATTTTTCATACGACCTGCCAACCGGAAAAGGCCAGCGCTTCAGCATGAACAACACCATCCTAGACAACATCGTCGGAGGATGGAACGTCAGCGGAATCGTCACGATTCACTCCGGCATTCCGTTCTGGCTCCAAGGCGGACAGAGCAGCTTTAACAACGAAGACGGCGGCGTGGCTCTGAACGGTGTGAACTACAGTCAGGTGCAGAAGAACATTGGTGTGTACACCACGTCGAACCCGTCTGCGCCAGTCTATTGGCTTAACCCGAATTTCAATTCCAGCGGGATCCAACCGGAGACGACACCCGGCGTCATTGGCACCCTGCTGTTTTTCCATGGTCCGAAGTTTGTCAATACCGATCTGTCATTGACCAAGACCATCCCCATCTACGAACAGGTTCACCTCAGCATCAAGGCGAATTTCCTGAACGCATTCAACCATTCGAACTGGAGCGTAGGCAGTAATGGCGCGCCAGGTTACATTGCCTATGCTAATTCGTCGTTGTCCGAGCCCTCGGCGATCCTCGCGGGCGGTCCGCGGACAATTCAGTTCCTGATGCAGCTTACGTTCTGAAACCGGTAGCTCGCGTGCGATTTAGAGCCCTCCGCCCCCGCGCGATGCATTACGCAGCGCGGGAACGGCCCCGCGAGCCCGGGCTAGATTCCGACACGGGCTTGGGCGGGCATGTCCTCCACCTTGGAGCGAGGCCTCCTGGTAAGGGCCGTTC
>JBAUEX010000200.1:0-10086 GCA_049678845.1 Candidatus Acidiferrales bacterium | reverse complement strand
GTTATAGACCCCGGCTACCTGCAAACCATGCAGATCCCTCTTTTGGCTGGCCGCGAATTTACGGAACGCGACAACCAAGACTCCGCACGCGTCATGATAATTAACGAGACTATGGCTCGTCAGTTTTGGCCGAACGAAAGTCCCATCGGCAAGCGCATAACAATGAAGGATTGGGGACCGCCCCTGACCGGCGAAATTGTTGGCGTCGCCGGTGACGTTAAAATCAACAGACTGGACACGGCAGTCGGACCGGCGATTTATTGGCCATACTCCCAATTCCCCGTGAACTTCAACGCGATTGTCGTGCGCGGCGACACTGATCCCCTGCGCCTCGTTTCCGCCGTGAAGAGCCAGATTTGGTCCGTCGACAAGAATCAGCCCATCTCAAAAATCGCGACCATGGAACAAGTGCTTTCTGATTCAATCGCGCAACGGCGTCTCTACTTGGTATTGCTTGGCGTTTTCGCAGGTGCTGCGTTGCTCCTGGCGGCCGTGGGAATCTACGGAGTAATGTCGTATTCGGTTAGCCAGCGCACACACGAGATAGGAATTCGCCTGGCTTTAGGGGCGGCGCAAAGCGAAATCTTGAAACTTATTCTGGGGCACGGAGCGAAACTCGCACTGCTCGGCGTAGCAACTGGAATCTTAGCGGCAACGGCCCTGACTCGATTGATGTCCAGTTTGCTGTTTGGCGTGAGTCCGTCCGACCCTGCGACTCTGGCCGCGGTCGCAGTGCTGCTAATGCTGGTCGCAATGGCGGCATGCTACATTCCGGCGCGGCGCGCGATGCGAGTTGACCCGATGATTGCGCTGCGCTATCAATGATGTAGCGCATAGGTGGCGCAACGGAACACATTTCTAATCGGTACAGCAAATGATTAGAAATGAGCGTAAGCGATTGAAAACAAAGAGACGCTCGGCGTTCTAGTCGGTACAAATTGGCGGTTTCCATTTCCGGGAGATGACACGTGATTCGAATGGTCGACGTTGAAAAGTTCTATGAATCAGGCGCAGGGAAGACGTGGGTGCTGCGCCGCATCAACCTGGACATTCGCGAGGGCGAATTCATCACCATTATGGGTCCTTCTGGAGCGGGCAAATCCACGTTGATGGGCATTGTCGGGATGCTCGACGGTTCCTGGAAAGGGCAATTCGATTTCGCCGGCCATGAAGTGCATAAACTCGACAATCGCAAGCGCGTGGAACTACACAAGAAATTCATCGGCTTCGTTTTCCAGCAATATCATCTGCTGGATAATCTCACCGTCGCGGAAAACCTCGACTTGCCTCTTTCCTATCGGGATATAAAAAAGTCCGAGCGCGACGGCATGGTGGCAGACATTCTCGACCGCTTCCAAATCGTCGGGAAGAAGGGCCTTTACCCCAATCAGCTCTCGGGCGGACAGCAGCAGCTCGTTGCCGTGGCCCGCGCGGTCATCGGAAATCCGAAGCTGATTCTAGCGGACGAGCCCACGGGCAGCTTGCATTCCAGCCAGGGCAAAATGATCATGGATCTCCTCAAGAAACTCAATGACGAAGGAACCACGATCATTCAGGTCACGCACAACGAAGCCTGGGCGGCCTACGGCAACCGGATAATTCAGCTGGCGGACGGCTGGATCGTCGAGGGTGGCCCGCAAGCGACTAGAGCCTGACGCGAATTTTTTCTCGTAAACCGACGCTCGTTCCCCGAGCGACGCGGCGGAAGTAGTGGGTTCGCTCTCGGGCACTCGAGCCACTGTCCGGAATCGCAACAGCGAAGTCCCGCAAGCGGGCGAAGTTCCGCTCTAGGAAGCCTTAGCCAACACATAAGCCATTTATAATCAGAGAAGTAGGGCCTATCGGGATTGGCGCACAAGCTGCCCTACTGTCTTGGGGCCGGGCCTAACCCTTGCTCAAAACTGCAGTTGGCGACGATTCGGACGCCGCCAAATACGAGGTAAGAAAGTGGTTTGGGAATGTGCCGTGCCAGCAGAACCTAACTCTGCAACGGGCTCGACAGCCGAGGCGGCTGCAGGACTGCGCGTGCTTGTCGCCGATGACCAAACGGACGTGCTCGAAGCGTTGCGCCTGCTGCTCAAGGGAGAAGGCTACGAACTCGAGATGGTGAATTCGCCGGCCGCTTTGCTTGGCTCGCTGTCACGCCGCTCCTTCGATCTGCTACTTATGGATTTGAATTACGCGCGTGATACCACGTCCGGCCAGGAAGGCCTCGACCTGCTCTCGCAGATTCATCAATTGGACGACATGCTTCCGATTGTGGCCATGACTGCCTGGGGCAGCGTGGAATTGGCGGTGGAGATTATGCGCGAGGGCGTGCGAGATTTCGTCCTGAAACCGTGGAACAACACCAGACTGCTGAACATCGTTCGGAGCGAGATCGAGAAGGGGCAGCGCGCGCGCGCGGCGAAGAAAAATCAGACACATGGCACTGCGGGCAATCATGCACACGAAGACGGAGATTGGGAAGAAGCACAAAGAACACAACTCGGATTTCTGCCCAAAGAAATTCCGGAAATCCCCGGCTGCGAATTTTCCGGCGCATGGCTACCCGTTCACGGCATCGGCGGCGATTATTTCGACGTTCTGCGGCTTGACGCCAATCGCTTTGCGCTCTGCATCGCCGATGTCGCCGGAAAAGGACTCGCGGCCGCGCTGCTGATGTCCAATCTGCAGGCGACAGTGCGTAGTCTGGCCGCGCAGAATTTGAATCCGGCTGAATTGGCGGAACGCGTGAATCGCCTGGTCGGCGAAAACACGGCGCCCGATCGCTTCATTACTTTCTTTTATGCCGTCTTCGATGCGCAGAGTCGGCGAATGCTTTATACCAATGCCGGCCACAACGCACCGATTGTGATGCGGCGCGACGGCTCCGTCAGGCGCTTGAGCTGTGGCGGCCAGGCGCTCTCCATTTCCGCGGGGCAATACTACGAGCAAGCGGAAATTGCTCTGACCCAAGGCGACTGCTTGGTTTTGTTTACCGACGGAATCACCGAGACTACCGATCGTCACGGAGAAGAATTCGGCGAGATGAGATTGTTGGCTGTTCTCGAGGAAAACCGCGCGCTCGGTGCAACCAGGATTCAAAAAAATGTGCTGAGCCGAATCGCCGAGTTTAACCGAGAAAACTTTCAGGACGACGCGACGCTCACCGTTTTGACTGTCAGCTAGCAGGCTGCAACGTCGGGACTGACGGTCAGCATTCGGAGGCTCGAACTATGAACACATTGGCGCAGGACGTTCGCTACCGATGGCGCGTGCTGAGGAAAAGCCCGGGAGCGAGGGCGCTGGCGCTGGGCATAGGCGCGAACGCGGCGCGGCGCGGAAGACGCGATGCGAGTGGATCCCATGGCGGCGCTCAGACATGAATAGAATAAACGGTATTGACTTATGATCTATAAGGCTGCCAGCATAACCGGCGCACAACGCTTTCTGAACCACCGCGACGCTTACCCAAGGTACAAATGGGCACCTTTTGGCAGGATTTGCAGTATGGCGGTCGTTTGCTTCGTAAAAGTCCGGCCTTCACGCTTATCGCCGTTGCCACTCTGGCCCTCGGCGTCGGCGCCAACGCCGCGATTTTTGGCATCGTAAACACCGTCGTTCTCCGGCCACTCTCTTACCCAAACCAACAACAACTGGTCAACGTGTGGGAGACCGACAGCAATCGAAAGATTAAGCATGGTAGCACTCCGCCGGGCGATTTTCTCGACTGGCGTGCACAAAATCAGGTCTTTCAGGGCATTAGTGCATTTCAGTTTGATGTGTTCAACCTCACAGGAGCGGGCGAGCCTGAACAAGTCTGGGGCGGCCGCGTTTCTGCCAACTTTTTTGATTTGTTTGGAGTCAGGCCCCTGGTGGGCCGGACATTTCGCCCTGACGAGGAGCAGCCCGGACATGACCGCGTCGTAATCATCAGCCACGCAATCTGGGCGAGGCACTTTGCCGCTGACCCGAACGTAGTGGGTCATAGTGTAACGATCAACGACAATCCGTACACCGTAATTGGAGTGCTCCCAGCTGATTTCAACCTCCTAGGCCTGAGCCGCCAATTCGAGGTGTGGGTGCCGCTCGCGCTGGCCGCCAGCGATATACGCCGCGACAATCCTTCGCTGATTGTTTTCGCACGACTAAAACCCGATGTCACGATCGCGCGGGCTAATTCGGATATGGACGACATTTCCCGCCGCCTGTCGATGGCATATCCGGCCACGAATCAGGGAGTAGGCACGCGCGTGGTTTCCATGCACGAGCTCATGAGCCGCGGCTTCGGGGACCCTTTGCTTCTGCTGCTGGCCTCGGTTGGTCTGGTCTTACTGATTGCCTGCGCCAACGTGACAAACCTGTTGCTCGCGCGAGCGGCTGGCAGAGAAAAGGAAGTGGCGATTCGGTCGGCTTTGGGTGCGGGACGGCCGCGGCTTGTTCGCCAGCTTCTCACTGAAAGCATTCTGCTAGGACTTGTAGGCGGCGCGGCCGGTCTTCTTTTCGGGTATGGCGGCCTGAAGATTCTGCCGGCCATTCTTCCTCCCGCCGGCGGGATCGATGAAATACCGCGGATCAATATGGTCGGGATCAATGGAACCGTTTTCGCTTTCACCATCGGGGTTGCGATTCTCACCGGAATCATTTTTGGCTTGGCTCCGGCTTTCCAATTCTCCAAGACGAATTTAGCTGAGTCTCTAAAGGAAAGCGGACGCAGTTCCACCGGCGGCATGCAGCGGCGCCTTACCCGAAACTTTCTCGCAATCATTGAAGTCGGATTGTCGCTTGTTCTTTTGATCGGCGCGGGCACACTGATTCGCAGCCTCCGCAGTTTGCTCGATTCCAATCCGGGTTTCAATCCGAAGAATCTCCTTTCGATGCAAATCTGGCTGCCCGACTCGCACCATCGAGGCACCGCCCAGACACGCGAATTCTTCCAACAGCTCATCGAGCGGATGCGCGCACTACCCGGTGTCAATTCGGCCGGCGCCATTAACTTCTTGCCTTTAACTTCCTGGACTGACTTCGTCAATTTTGACATTGCCGGCCGGGCTTCCCCGCCGCCTCGCCAGGAATTTGTCGCCCATTACCGTATAATCGATCCCCAATATTTTCAGACGATGCAAGTCCCGCTCGTTCGCGGTCGCTACTTCACAGATACAGACAATGAGAACGCTCAGGGTGTGGCGATCGTCAATCAGACCCTCGCGGGACAATATTGGTCGAATCAGAACGTCATTGGCCAACGAGTGCGCCTCCATTTGCAGGAATCGAAATCCGTACCGTGGCGGCCGGGAGCAAGCGACGCCTGGTTGATAGTCGTGGGGATCGTGGCCGACACGAGCGAACGGAAACCGGGCGATCAGAGCACCGGACAGCTGTATCTTCCTTATCTCCAGGTTCCATCACGGATGATGCGGATTGTCTTGCGCACCAGCGGGCCACCTGAATTGCTTGCCAGCGCGGCAAGGCAAGCGGCCCAAGCGGTCGACCCGAACCAACCCGTGACGGAGATCCAATCCATGGAGCAACTTGTTTCCGAATCGGTCTCAAGCGAGTCACTCAATGCGATTTTGCTAACTTTTTTCGCGGCACTGGCTCTGATTCTGGCCGGAATCGGAATTTACGGCGTGATTTCCTACGGAGTGGAGCAGCGCACGCACGAGATTGGCATTCGATTGGCGCTCGGAGCGCAGCCCCGGGATGTTGTGCACCTAATCGTTCGCCAAGGCGTGCGATTGGCTCTGATCGGCATCATCATAGGATTTGCGGCGGCGTTTGGCCTGATTCGCGCGCTCTCCGGGGCGATGTTCGGCATCAAGTCGATCGATCTGGCATCGTCGATAATCGCGGTGGTACTGCTGTTTTTGGTGGCGTTCTTCGCATGCTACATACCCGCGCGACGGGCGACGCGAGTCGACCCCGTGCAGGCCTTGCGCTACGAGTGACGGCGGTAGCTTCCGTTGGCAGATCGATGCTGTTCATTTCGGGCACAGCTCTGTCCGGAATCGGACACTCTACCCAAATGCACCACTGCGACGTCTTGTGGTAAGCTCCTCAAAATATGATGGCTTACGCCTAACACTGAACTAGGCGAGGCACGTGCCTCAAGTTCCCGGGGTGCTCGGCATGGAGACTCTGTGGCAGGACATTAGATACGGTTTCCGCACGCTTCGGAAGAGCCCCGGCTTCACTGCGCTTATCATACTGACGCTGGCGCTCGGCATCGGCGCGAACACGGCAATGTTCAGCGTCATCTACGGCGTCCTGTTGCGCCCGCTGCCTTACCCGGAGCCCGACCGCATCACGCAAATCTCCATCAGCTACAACGGGCAGCTTGACTACTCCGGCTTCGACGCGCGCGAGTTCGATTTCTGGAGAGCGCACGGCGAGCCATTTTCCTACGTGGCCGACACCACGGGTGTCGGTTTCAATCTTTCCAGCGGCAGCGAGCCATTGCGCGTGCGCGCCTTGCGCGTCTCAAAAGACTATTTTCGCGTGATGGGCGTGCCGCCTATGCTAGGGCGTGAATTCACGCAGGACGAAGACAGCGTCAGCGGCCCGAACGTAGCCATCCTCGGCTACGGTCTATGGAAATCGCAATTCGGCGCCGACGCGGGCATCGTCGGCAAAACCCTTTCTCTCGACAGCAAGCCTTTCACCGTTGTCGGCGTGATGCCCGCAGGTTTTCAGAACGTTGGCTTGCGCGGAAATTCGGACACCTCCATCGATCTGTGGACAACAATTGCCCAGGTTGACCAATCCATGGGCGGCGGTATCAACTACACGGTCATCGCACGCCTCAAGCCAGGCATTTCAACCGCGCAAGCCAACGGTTACCTCGGCATCGCCATGAAGGACTTCGTGAGGCAGTTCCCGTCGCAGCGGTTCTCCCCTCGAGCGCATGCCTCCTTTCGCGCTGAACCTATTCGCACCATGGCTTCGTTTGGCTACCGGACCCCTTTGTTGGTTCTCTTCGGCGCAATCGGATTTGTGCTGCTCATCGCCTGCGTCAACGTGGCCAACTTGCTGATGTCTCGCGCGGCTGCGCGCGGCAAGGAAATTGCGATACGCACGGCATTGGGAGCGGGCCGCGGGCGGTTGTTCCAGCAACTGCTCACAGAGAGCCTGCTGCTCGCCGTTCTGGGAGGTGCATTGGGATTGCTCTTTGCTTATTGGGGGCTCGACCTGCTCCTGGCGCTGGCGCCGACGGACCTGCCTCGGGCACATGCAATTTTCCTGGACGGCTGGGCGCTGGGCTTCACGGTGCTCGCTTCTCTTTTGACCGGCATCTTCTTCGGTCTCGCTCCGGCGTTTCAATCTTCCAAAGCGGATCTGAACAATTCTCTGAAAGAGAACGCTGGCCGCGCAACATCGGGTACAGGCCGCCGCCGGCTCGGCAGCGCGCTGGCTGTCTCCGAAATCGCGCTTTCTTTGGTGCTGTTGACAGGAGCGGCGCTGCTGATCGACACGTTCACGAATCTTCTGCACACGAATCCGGGCTTCGATCCGCGCCCGATTCTCACTTTGCAAACTTGGACGACCGGTCAAAACTTCACGCCCCTGTCCGACACCGTGACTCCTGCTCAAATGAATTCAAGATCGGCTGAGATCTCCCGGTTTTACCAGCGCCTTCTGGACAAAGTTCAAGGGATTCCCGGCGTACGGGGCGCTGCGGTGGTGGGCGAAGGCCTGCCGCTGGATTACGGCGGGAACGATTTCGCGTGGCTTCCTTCGGAAGGTGAAGCTCATGGCATTTCCGCCGACATTCGCTCCGTCAGTCCTGACTACTTCCGAGCTATGGGAATTCCGTTACTCGAAGGGCGCCTTTTCTCGAATTCCGATTCCCCGGAGTCCGCGAAAGTCGTAATCATCAATCAGGAGTTCGTGCGCGAGAAGTTTCCCAATCGTAATCCCATCGGACAAAGCCTCAACGGAGGAGGGACCATGCGGGAAATCGTCGGCGTCGTCGGTGACGTGAAATCGCAGCTCGGAGAGGCTCCGCCTGCAACATTCTTCATTCCGCTGGCGCAGGACCCCGGCGAAATTCAAGGATTCCAGGCCTGGTTTCCGGTCTCGATTGTTGTGCGTACCACGCGGCCGCCACTGAGCCTGAGCCAGGCCGTGGAAACCGCGGTTCACGATGCTGAGCCGGACTTGCCCATCGGTCACATTCAATCGATGGAGCAAATTCTCTCGACTTCGCTCGCGTTTCAGCGGTTCTTGATGACCCTCATGAGTATCTTTGCGACGTTGGCGCTGATACTCGCCGCCGTGGGCATTTACGGCGTGATGTCATATTCCGTGGGCCAACGGACGCATGAGATCGGCATTCGCATGGCGCTGGGCGCGCGTCCGCGCGAGGTGCTGGCGATGGTGGTGCGCCAGGGAATGCTTTTGACGGTTATGGGCTTGATCGTAGGCCTCGCGGGAGCTTTCGCCACCACGAGACTTCTCTCCGACGAACTTTACGGCGTACAAGCCACCGACCCAGTCGTGTTCGCCATTGTAGTTGTCGTGCTCGCGTTTATCGCGTTCCTCGCGTGCTACATTCCCGCGCGGCGCGCCGCGAAAGTGGATCCACTCATCGCCCTGCGTTACGAGTGATGCGGCAGAGTTCCGACCGAGCTAGAGAGGCAGACTGAATGACATTAGCCGATAACCATCGTTCTCGCGTGCTTGTGGCTGACGATCAGCCGGACGTACGCGAAGCGCTTCGCCTATTGCTAAAAGGGGAAGGCTTCGACATAGATGCCGTGGCATCTCCCGCTGCCTTGTTGACGGTGCTCGAAACACGCGAATTCGATGCCGTTCTCATGGACCTGAATTACGCCCGCGACACAACCTCCGGCCAGGAAGGACTCGACCTGCTCACGGAAATCCGCATACGCGACGGCAGCGTGCCTGTGATCGTGATGACGGCGTGGGGCACTTTGAATCTGGCGGTCGAGGCCATGCGCCGGGGAGCCAAGGACTTCATCCAGAAGCCGTGGGAAAACGCGCGCTTGCTGGCCGTTCTCCGAACGCAAATCGAGCTTGCCCGCGCGATTCGCCATAGTCTTCGACTGGAGGCCGAGAACCGCCTCCTGCGAGCCGATGGGCGCCCTGTGCTGATTGCCGAATCCACCGTGATGCGTCCGGTCGTGGAGCTAATGACGCGTGTGGGCCCGTCCGACGCAAACATTCTGATCACTGGCGAGCACGGAACGGGAAAGGAAGTGATTGCGCGGACGTTACAGGCCCTGTCGTCCCGTTCCGGGAAGCCGTTCGTCACGGTAAACGCAGGAGGCCTCCCCGAGGGCGTTTTCGAGAGCGAACTTTTCGGGCACGTGAAAGGCGCGTTCACCGATGCCAAAACGGACCGCGTGGGGCGTTTCGAACTCGCAGATGGAGGAACACTTTTCCTTGACGAAATTGCGAACGTCCCTCTAAATCTGCAAGCCAAACTGCTCCGCGCACTCGAAGCCGGAGAGCTCGAGCGCGTGGGATCGTCCACAACGCGCCGCGTTGACGTGCGCATTCTCTCCGCGACCAATGCGGATGTGCAAACGGAAGTGGAGGCGGGCCGCTTTCGCGAAGACTTGCTTTTCCGTTTGAATACGATCGAAATTCATCTGCCGCCTTTGCGCGAGCGAAAAGAGGACATCCCACTCCTGGCGCTGCATTTTCTGCGACAATCGGCGCAACGCTATCGCAAAGATCTCACAGGTTTCGAACCAACGGCCATGAAGCTTTTGCTCGAGCATCCGTGGCCCGGGAACGTGCGTGAACTCGACCACTCCATTGAGCGTTCGGTTTTGTTGGCGGAAGGACCTGAAGTGCGGGCCGGGGATCTGGGGCTGCGTCCCGTGCGCGAGGGGAATTTGCGGATCGAGGATATGGGCTTGGAAGATGTGGAGCGCGCTTTGATACAAAAGGCCATGAGCCGCTACGGCGGCAACGTCAGCCATGCCAGCAAAGCGTTGGGCTTGAGCCGCAGCGCGCTGTATCGCCGGTTGCAAAAATACGGGCTGTGAAGCCTCTCGCTTACGAACGCCGCATCCCCATCCGCGCCCTGCTGGCGGGGCTGGTCGGATCCACGGTCGCCCTGATTCTCCTCTGGAC
>JBAUEX010000199.1:0-2482 GCA_049678845.1 Candidatus Acidiferrales bacterium | reverse complement strand
GCATCGAACAGATGAGCAAAGGCGTGTTCCGGGTTAATGCGGGTTCGCTGTTTGTGGCGATTCAACGGCTGCAGCGAGATGGGATGATCAGAAGTGAGTGGAAAGAGACCGAGAATAGCAGGCGAGCAAAGTATTACATCTTGACGGAGCGGGGACGGAAGAGGCTCAACAGCGAAAAGCGGCAATGGGGAAGACAAGCGGCAGCGATCGCCAGAATCCTGGAGGCCTCCTAGACGGCCATGCCATTACTGCGGAACATAGCCAGCGGAATTCGATCGTTGTTTCAAAAGAAACGCGCTGAGCGGGAACTGGACGAAGAGCTGCGCGGATTCATGGAGATGGCCGCCGAGGAAAGCGTGAAGCAGGGCAGGAGTCAGAAGGACGCGCTTCGCTCGGTGCGTCTGGAGCGGGGGAGTCTCGAAGCCGCGAAGGAACGCGTCCGCTCTGCCGGTTGGGAATCCCTTCTTGAGGCGTCCTGGCAGGACTTGTGTTACGGCTTGCGCGTGCTGCGCAAATCGCCCGGCTTCACTGCCGTCACCATCGTCACACTCGCCCTAGGTATCGGCGCCAACATCTCCATGCTAGGCGTCGTGGATGCGCTCATGTTCCAAATGCCAAAGCACGTGGGCGCGCCGCAGCAGCTCGTCCAAGCGGGGCTGGTCACGAAACTGCAGCCGAATCAGCAGCCCGTTCTTTCTTACTACCAATATCGGCGGCTTGCAGCGAACGCGCGCTTAGTCGATATCGCAGCGGAGGCGCTGCGGGTGAAGGTCGGCTTCGGCAAGGGCGTCGCGGCGCAGCCGATTTACGCCAGCTACGTTTCGAATGGATATTTGCGAGTGCTTGGCGGACACATGCCCCTCGGACGGTGGTTCAGCGCGGAAGAAGATTTGCCGACTGGTAGCCAACCAGTGGTCGTTCTTGGCTACGGCCTTTGGCAAAAAGCATTTGAAAGCGATCCGAAGGTGCTGGGACGTACAGTTCAGATCGACGGACAGGAACGGACCGTAGTCGGCGTCGCTCCGGAAGGTTTTACCGGGACGGGATTCCTCAAAGTGGATGCGTGGCTGCCCATTTGCGCATTTCGCGAAATTCCGCTGTCCAATCTGTTGCTGACCACCACTGGGCGATTGCGAAAGGGCGCTAGCACGGATCAAGCCGTCGCGGAGCTGACAAGCTTGCTTCAGCAGCGCGGTGCTTTGGGGGACGACCAAGTCGTTAGTGTAAAACCACTGTTTGGGAGCCGATGGAAGACGCTCTCCTCGAACGGCCGCGTCTCGCTATGGATCGCAGGCGTGGCCCTGATCGTTTTCCTGATTGCGTGCGCGAACGTCTCAAGCCTCGGCTTGGCGCGGATGGCGCAACGAAGGCATGAGATGGCCATTCGGCAACACTTGGGCGCGACGCGCGCACGAGTGATGAGGCAGGTGCTGACCGAGGGATTGCTGCTGGGCTTGGCCGGAGGGTTGGCGGCGTTGGCGGTTGCGCTTATGTTTCAGCCGTTAGTTCGTGCCTTCCTCCTGCCAGAGGGATTCTACGAGGGCAGGTTTTTGAGTTGGCGATTGCTGGCCTTGGCGGCTGCACTGGCCACCATAGCGGGCTGCGGGAGCGGACTCGTTCCAGCTTGGCGGGGAAGCAACTCGCGCCTGGCCGAGACACTCAGGCGAGGCGAGCAGGGACGCATGCGAGAAGGGACGGGGCTGCGCTGGACGCTCGTCGTAGCACAGATCGCCTTAGCGTTGCTCCTGGCGGTAGGCGCGGGACTTCTCATACGCAGCTTGAGCAAGGTCGATGCCATCGATTTGGGATTGGAGCCGAACCACCTGCTTCAGGTGACTTTAGATCTGCCTGTGGTCCAGGCTTCCAAGGGGTCGATGGCGCTCGGGGCCACCTATGCACGGCTCCGCGCACGCGCCCAGCAAGTTCCGGGCGTGGCCGACGCCGCCCTGGCTGACATGTTGACCATCATGACTGAATTGACGTTTACCGAGAGGTCGGATTCAGGCAAGACGGTTCAGTGGACAGCAATACCGCGAGCGGTAACCCCAAACTACTTCCGAACCACCGGGACGCCCATTTTGAAAGGCAGACCGTTGCTTGATTCCGACACCGAAGGATCTGAACCGGTCGTGGTCGTTAGCGAGTCCATTGCTCGCTCGATTTGGCCAGACCAGAACCCGCTCGGAAAATGCATGAGGACGAGCATCAAGACTGCATGCGCGCAGGTAGTGGGCGTTGTTCCGGACGCGTGGCCGACGGTGTCTCTTCGCCAAGGAGCCCCGGGGCAATTCTATGTCCCGCTGAGGCAAGCCGAGAAGCAAGGCACGGCTCTTCCAGCGCCGGATGGGCTGCTCGTTCGCACGAAGGTGATGCCGACAGCGGTGACTAGAAATCTGTTTTCTGCACTTGAGAGTGTGTCACCGGGCGGGAGATACGTGAACATTGAACCGTACACGAAAATGCTCGATGAGCAGACGCGGTC
>JBAUEX010000198.1:0-9282 GCA_049678845.1 Candidatus Acidiferrales bacterium | reverse complement strand
CCCCAGTGCAGCGGGACGGTCACGTTTGGTGCAAATTCCGTTCGCGACACGAACGAAGGAGTCTTGAATCCCGGCGGGACATTCGTTTCGCGATGCATGGCGTCTGAAAAAAAATCGAAGCCCAGATAGATCGGAAGTCTTTGCCACGGTGCGCGGTCCACGGAACTCACCCGAACTTCCGGCGCGGTCCGCAAATCGATTGCTGTGTCTGGCTGCGCGCTCAAGAAGTTTTTATAACTCAGGGAGGCAAGGCTGACACTGAAGCCGTCAATATGTTTTGTCAGAAATGCGGTGTTGCGGACTTCCGAGTTGACGGCTTGCTCGAATGTCTCCGAAAAGGCGAGGCGGAACGTGAGAGACGACAGCTGATCGAGGTCCGCAACAGCACGCCAACCGCCGGGCAATAAGGCGTCGAAAAAAACATGGTCCTCATGGCCACCCTGCTTGGTGACGATTCCGCCGGGCACGGCGATGCCGCGATCGACGACCCCGAAATAACTGGCGGTGAGCGTGGCGTTTTGCCATGGCTTCATACGAATATCGCCTGTTTGGCTCCAGCCGCGACGGCTTAGGTATTCCGCTCCGATGGTCGCATCCATCCATTCGGTGGGCGCCCAGTAGAACGAGTCCCCGAAAACAAATCCCTTTGCCGTCGTGTCACCGACCTCGGGAACCAGAAACCCTGACTGGCGGAGCTTTCTGGCGATGGGCACGGAAGCGTACGGGAGATAAATGATCGGCACGTAAAAGAGGCGGAAGGAAGCGTTATTGAGCGCCACGGATTTCTGCAAATGAATCACGGCCCTGGGAGCATAGAATTTCCATTGCGGGCTGTCCGGCTTGCAGACCGTTACCCACGCATGGGTCACCACAAACGTGTTGTCGTCAGTGCGTTCGACGGTGGCCGCCGCGAAGGTGAGCGGGTTAGGGCTGACCAGCACGCTGGGATTAGACAGGTGCTGGGCAGTGACGGTGCCGCGCACGTTGCGAAAGGAACCGCGGCCGGTTTTCATGTTAAATGTTCCTTCATCCGCGTCCATGTGCTGCATCTGATAATCGAACTGGACGTGCCCGCGCGCGGCGGCCATTTTTGTGTCTTCATTGTATTGAACATGGTCGGCGCGCAAACGGACGCTGCCATACAAAATGTCGACGTGGCCGTCGGCGTAAAAGATCTCTCCGGCTTGCTTCTGGGTATCCGCTTCGAGAATCATTTCGCTGTTTTGGGTTCGCGGCCGCGTCTGCGGGCGACCGGGGGTTTGCCCATTTGCGCAGCGAAATGGGAGCAGCGGCGATGTCAACAGCAGTAGCGTCGCCATCGTTCGTTTACCGGTGTGGGACAGGAAGCGGTTTTCGGCACAATCGCGCATCGTTCAGGAAGAATCTAGGAGCCTAACACGCCGCGCCAATTTTGTAGCGGCGGGTTTTGTTGTTCTGCTCGGTGACCGATGACCGTCTCATGGTCGTTGATCGAGCGCGCACGCCCGATCGGTGGCGTTATCTGATTCGCGACACTGGGTGGTTGATTTCTATGCATCGGTGCGGCGTCAATCTGCTACCATGCTTTCGTTCCTCATGGGATTCCGGTCCGCAGCGCAAAACGAACCGGTGATTCAAGTCTGCTCGCAATGTGGCGCGGTAAGCAACCAAGCGGTCGACGTGTGCCCGTTTTGTGAGGCTGCTTTTGCGGTTGCCCAGCCCTCTCCCGCTCCGATGCGCGCTTCGGCCTCTTCTGAAGAACCCGAATGGCGCCGTGAGGTTGCCCGACGACTGGAAGTCTACCGCTCGCGCCGACATCCATCGGAAGCGGGAGAGGAGTCGCAGCCCGCTCTGCCTTTCAGCCACAATAATTCTCCCGACGTAATCACCACAGCGACGGCCCCGCGTACGCTCGCCCGCCTTCGCCCGACACAGCGGGTGGAAATTCACGTCTCGCAGCCGCAGCTGGATTTCTCCGTGGTTGAAAATTACCGGCTGCATCCTGGCGGCGCAAGTTTGCCCGTTGCCGAGCTGGCCAACCGTCGCCTTGCGGGCGCCGTGGATGCGGCCATCGTCTCCAGCGTGTTTATAGGTTTTCTCGGTCTTTTTCGCTCGATGGGCGGCCAGCTTGGCTTCGTGCGCATGGATTTGGCGGTGTATGCGGCTACATTTTTCCTGATCTATGCGATTTATTTCTGCCTGTTCACTCTTTTTTCAGGCTCGACCCCCGGGATGAGTGCAGGCAAACTTGAGGTTGTCGCCCTAGACGGCACGTTCCCCGAGACGCGACAGCTTCTGTGGCGGAGCTTCGGCTATTTGCTCTCCGGCGCAACACTGTTGCTCGGTTTCGTCTGGGCGCTGTGGGACGAAGATCGCATGACCTGGCACGACCGTATCTCGCAGACTTACATCGCCTCAGCCCACGAAGACGAATCCGATGCCACCGACGGGCACGGCGGATAGACAAGGGAAGAGAATCTATTGGCCCGGAAGTTCTTGAACCAAAAATTGGGGAAGCACAACACGCGTCGCGTCGGCCTGCTCAAACAGAAAGCCTACTCCCAGCCATCCGCAGCCAAGCCCCGAGCATCGAAACATTCTGGCACTTACCCCGCGAAGGGGCGCACTTGAGAGGCACTGATAAAGGCACCCGGGGATGCTATAATCAACGCTCGCTCGAGTCGGCTGTTTGCTGGCGGAACGGCAAAGCACCGGGCATGGGAAAAACACATGAGTTCATTTTGGAAAAAGGTTGTGATTGTCCTGTCGGTGCTGATTTTCGCATATGTGGCGGTCGGCTACGTCAAGGGGAAGACGGGCGACGACAAGTCATACATTTCCCTTAGCGTCTACAGCGAAGTCTTGCAGCGCATTCAGGACAACTACGTCGACCAGCCGGACATTCACAAGGTTACTTCCGGCGCTCTCCATGGGCTGCTCGATTCCCTCGATCCGCAATCCAGCTATCTGAGCCCGCTCGAGTACACCGATTACAAACAGAAGGTTGACGACAAATCGAAGGGCGGGATCGGTGTGTTCATTTCGAAGCGCTTCGGTTACGTGGTCGCTGTTTCCGTTCTCCCGGATAGTCCCGCACAGAAGGCCGGGCTTCGCGATGGCGACCTATTCGATTCGATCGCAGGTTTTTCGACCACGGAAATGTCCATTGGCCAGGCACAAGTGTTGTTGACTGGCGAGCCCGGGCAAACCGTCAAAGTGAATGTGATTCGCCGCGGCACGCAGCAACCATTCAGCGTGACCATGACCTACACGAAACTTCAGCCACCGCGCGTTCTTCAGGAAGAAATGCAGAGCGACATTGCCTACATTCGCATTCCTGCATTCGAGCCCGAGACGACGAAGCAAATTCGCGAGAAGTTGGTGGAATTCGAGCGCCAGGGCGCCAAAAAACTGATTCTGGATCTGCGTGATTGCGCTTCGGGTCCCAGCAGCGAAGGGATTGATGCGGCGCAGCTTTTTCTGACTTCCGGCACAATTGCGACGCTGCGTGGCCAGACCGTCGCGACGCAGACTTTCTCGGCCGACGGTTCCAAAACTGTTTGGAAAGGACCGATGACCGTGCTGATTTCGAATGGCACGGCGGGTCCCGCGGAAATTCTTGCGGCGGCGGTCGCGGATAATCATCGCGGCGATACCGTCGGCGAAACAACATTCGGCACGGCTTCGCAGCAAAAGATAATTACTTTGGACGATGACGCGGCGCTGATTCTCACGGTCGCCAATTATTTCACGCCCAACGGCAAATCGATTCCGAAGGAAGGCGTTGAGCCCACGGTGCAAGTGAACCCGCAAGCCGTGGACGACATCGCGCAGCTCAATCAGGACCAACTTGCTCCGCCCGCTCCGGGACAACTTCCGTCCGCGAATGATCCGGTGGTAAAGCGAGCCATCGAGATTCTCCAAGCTCCTGCCACCGCGCCGAAGGCCGCCTGATCCGCGCGTGGCGGTGAAAGGCGCGCAGGTTCAAACTCGCCGGAGCGATTCTTTCGTCCCGCGCATCGTCTTTTTATGTTTGGCGATTGCGTTTTTTGCCGCTGGTTGTCAGAAAAAACCGCCCAGCAGATCCGAGCTTCGTTCCATCACGCGCGCCTTGTCGGCGGCTGCGCAAAAGGCCGGGGGACGCGACGCTGAGATCGTCATTCGCCCCGAAATAGGGGCGCGCCAGGGTGAACGAGCGCGACTTGTCGCCGATGATGTTTTTGTCACATTGCCGGACGCCGCAAAAGTTCCGGCGGTCGAAAGCGCGCTCGACCGCGCCGCGGCGCGTTACCATTTAGCGCGCGTTCCGCGCTCCGGTTCCTCCGGGGTGATTCGCTTCGATTACCTGCTGAACGGCCGCCGCACACAATCGATTCACATCAGCGTGTCGGATGCAACGAATGCGAATCGAACCAGGACCGAGGCGGGAAGCGGCCCGCGACTCGCCATCATCATTGACGATCTGGGCAGCGATCTCGCGCCCGCCGAAGTGCTTCTGAAGCTTCGTTATCCTCTGACGCTTTCCATTTTGCCGAGCCAGCCGCACTCGGCAGAAATCGCGGACGAAGCATTCCGCCGCGGCGACCAGGTAATGCTTCATCTGCCGATGGAATTCGAGGGCAACTCGGCGAAGCCCGAGGCTGTTGAGCTGCGCGTGGGTATGGGCGCCGGCGAAGTGGATCGCCTGCTCGCGCAGATGCTTGAGGCCGTTCCGCACGCCGCGGGCATAAATAATCACGAAGGATCGCGCGCCACAACCGATCCTGCGTTGATGGCCGACGTGATGGCCGTACTTCGGGAGCGGAATCTTTTTTTCATCGACAGCCGGACAACTGCCGCGACGGTTGCCTATGAGGCCGCGCAGCAGGCCGGCGTCCGCGCGGCATCGCGCAACGTCTTCCTCGACGACATCGAGACTCGCGAAGCAATTCTGCGGCAGATCGAACTCGCCGAGCGCGACGCTGCAAAAGAAGGCTCCGCGATTGCGATTGGCCACCCGCATCCGGCGACAATCGCCGCGCTCGAACAGGCGCTGCCGCAACTCAAAGCTCGCGGCGTGCGTCTGGTGTTCGCGTCAGCGCTGGTTCATTGAGGCGAGCTTCGCTATGGCGCAAGCGGCCCTCTCTTCAATGGAGAACATCTGAGAGGAACCCGATCACGCGCTCGGCGATAGCGCCTGCCGACGTCAGCGCGGGCGATTCCAGGCCAATCAGCTGCACGACGTTTGGGAATTGGGGATCGCGCTCGATAATGAAATCGCTTGCCTGATGGCTGCCCGGCGGCGCGAGCTTGGCGCGAATTCCCGTGTAGGCGGGCGTCAAGTCTTCGGCGCGAATTTCGGGCAACATCGGCTGGGCCATGCGCACGAAATCCTCGACGGGCGGGCGGTTGCTCTCGTAATCATTTTTGTCCGCGATGTAATGCGCCGTGGGTCCGACGAGCACGGTGCCCCACAGCGTTTTGGTCAAATGCACGCCGAGGCTCAAGCCTTCCGGATGCGGCAGGGGATAGACGAGGCCGCGGACCAGAGCGCTGCGAGCACGCACAATCTCGCAATACTCGCCGCGCACGGGATAAATGCGATGCTTCGCCATCGGCGAGCCCATGAGTGCGGCAACTTCATCGGCAAACAGTCCGGCGCTATTCACCAGGCAGCGCGTTTCGATTTCGCCCGCGGAACTTGTGACGCGAGTCAGGTCGCCTTTTGCGCTGATTTTCTCGACCTTCGCGTGGGTGACGATGTCGGCGCCCTGCTCGACGGCAATTCGCGCATACGCCCTGACCAGCTCCTCGCTGGCTACGATTCCCGTGGACGGCACTTCGATCGCCGCCGTTCCCGCGATGTGCGGCTCGCGCGCGCGAATCGCCGCGGCGGCGATGATACGCAAGCCTTCGACGCCGTTTGCGCGGCCGCGCTCGAGCAGTTCAACGAGTTTTGGTTCTTGTTCCCGCGACGTGGCGACAACGAGCTTGCCCGTATTTCCATGCGGGACGCCGTGGGCGGCGCAAAATTCGTATGTGAGTTTATTGCCGCGAACACATAGAGATGCCTTGAGCGAGCCAGGCGTGTAATACAGTCCGGAATGAATTACGCCGCTGTTTCGGGAACTCGCGCCCATACCCAACTTCGGCATTTGCTCGAGAAGGAAGATGTCTTTCCACTTTGCGGAAGCGGCGCGCGCGATCGCGCATCCCACGACGCCGCCTCCGATGATTACGATGTTGGCCCGGTCCATTGGTGAGCTAGCGTAACAAGAAATGCCGGCATTCCGGCGAAGGATAGCAATGGGCCGACGTCAGTGGTGCTGCAATCTGCTAATAATCGCCGCCGGCGCCTTGAAATAGGGGAGTGAACGGCACCGATTTTGCTTCCGTTCCGTCATGCACTGCGTAGGTCATGGGCTGGCCGTTGCTGTAGGAAGACCACAGCGTTGCCGCGCCGTAGACGCCGTCTTGATTCAACGCGTAAAACTGGAGATCGAACATTTTCAGGCGCGACTTGTCGAAATCGTAGTTGTGCACCACGCGGTTGAGCGCTTCAAGACACGCGTCGGTCGGCGACTTTCCCTGGCGCATCATTTCGACGACCGTGTGGCCGCCCGCGATTTTAATATTTTCCTCGCCGCGCCCAGTCGAACCCGCGCCGCCGACATCCGGATCGAGAAAAAGTCCTGCGCCAATGATGGGCGAATCGCCGACGCGGCCTGAAATTTTCCATGCGAGGCCCGAAGTCGTCGTCGTGCCGGACATTTCCCCTTTTTCATTCACCGCCAGGCAATTGATTGTGCCCGTGGGTGGATGCGCGACGACTTGCCTGATCCACGGCGCCCAGGCTTGGCGTTCCGGCGTGTCGAGCAGCTCGGCAAGTTGCTTGTTGAAATCGGGCGCGTCCAGGCCCGGACGCCAGTCTTTCGAACTCGACGCTTTCCATGCCAGCCACGCAAGGCGCGATTTGTCGGTGAGCAAGTTCATCGGCTCGAATCCCTGATCGATGGCGAACTCTGTTGCGCCGCGCCCGACGATAAAGGTGTGATTCGTGCGCTCCATCAGCACGCGCGCGATTCTTGCTGGATTCTTGATTCTCTCGATGGCGCCGACGGCGCCGCAACGCCGCGTCGGCCCGTGCATCACGCATGCGTCAAGTTGCACCACGCCGTCTTCATTCGGCAATCCGCCGTAGCCGACGGAGTTGTCGTTTGGATCGTCTTCGACGGGTGTGACGACGGCAAGCACGGCGTCCATCGTGTCGCCGGTGGAGCGCAGCACGGCCATTCCGGCGTCGAGGTGACGCAGCCCGTTATGCGCGGAAATAATCGTTGGGCGCTTGCCGGTTATCGGACCCGGCTGCCGCTTTGCCAATTCCTGCGGCTGGGCCGCTTCGCTCGCGCTTGCGGGCAAAGTCGCGCCAAAGACTTTGCCGGCGCCGGCGGCTACTCCTCCCGCCAGCGCTCCCACGCAAAATCTTCTTCGCGTCATATTTTTCATCTTATTCCTCGGGTCACAATTCGGGTTTCGCGCGCAGCATATTCTCTCAGCGCATTTCCTTCAAGCGAAGACTTTCCCGTTGCTTGGGGAACTTGCCTCACCCGCCGGTCTTGCGTCAGTTTGCATTTTGACTCTTTGTGTCACGATCCAGAAAATTCAAACGGACTCGGCTACCCACTCGCGTTGCGCATTGACAGCTGTGCGAATCGCGTACACAATCCGGCGCATTCGCACCTGATCGCCTATGGTTCGCCTGGAAAACCTGACCAAAGAGTACGACCTGCCGCCGGTGAAGGGAAATCCGGCGCAAGTGGTTGCGGCAGACCGCTTGAATCTTACGATCGGCGACGGGGAAATTTTCGGCTTCGTTGGCCCCAATGGCGCGGGCAAAACCACTACGTTGAAAATGATTTGCGGATTGCTGATGCCCACTTCCGGCAGCGTGGAAGTGAATGGCATCGACGTGGAGCGCCGTCCCGAAGATGCGCAGCGATTTCTTGGCTATCTCTCCGATTTTTTCTCGCTCTACGACGATCTGAAGGTCTGGGAATATCTCGACTATTTCGCGCATGCCTACAAAATGCCCGCCGCGCAGATTCCCGCGCGCGTCACGGAAGTGATCGGCTGGGTGGGCCTCGAAACGAAGCGCGACGCTTTTATTCAAGGGCTTTCGCGCGGGATGAAGCAGCGTTTGGGGATTGCGCGCGCGGTGCTGCACGATCCTCCGGTGATTGTGCTCGATGAGCCTGCTTCGGGTCTGGATCCAAAGGCGCGCGTGGAGCTGAAGGATCTGCTGAAGAATTTGAATCGCAAAGGCAAAACGATTCTCATCAGCTCGCACGTTCTTGCGGACCTTGAGGAAATTTGCACTTCAGTGGCGATTCTCGAAAAGGGCCACCTGCTGCGCGCGGGCAAACTTGCCGCGGTGATGCAGGAGGGCGCAGGACCGGCGCGTCGGCGGCTGCGCATTCGCGTGGCGGCGCCGGGCGACGAGTTACTGGGCTGGCTGTCAACGCGGGACGGTGTGTTGGATGCGCATCCGTCATCGAGCGTGGTTGCGGGATCGTCGAGCGTGGACTTTCATTTTGCGGGAAGCGACGCAGACCTTGCGGCGCTGGTGCGCGATTTGGTGATGAGCGGAGCGCCCGTGTGCGCCGTGGAAGGATCGTCGGAGTCGTTTGAGCAGATTTACGCGCGGCTTTCCGGCGGGGAAGTGATGTGAGCGCTTTGCGATGAGCCTGTTCACCAATCCGGAGATTGTACGGAATGCACGGATCCAGTTGCGGCCGAAGCGGATGATTTCGGCGGCCGCTCTTTGCGCCGCGCTGCAGGTGTCGCTGATTTACGCCTTCCTTCGCGGCGGCTTTGCTGCTGACAGTGCGAACGTAGTGTACGGCGGCGGGCAGGGCTTGCTGCACACCATTCTCTGGATTCAAGCCGCTGTGCTGGTAATCGGTGGCGGCGTCGCTTCGATCCACGCTATCCAGCGCGAAAAAGATCAAAACACATTTGATTTTCAGCGCCTCACTCGTCTTTCTCCGTTTGAGTTGACCATGGGGAAGCTTTTCGGAGCGCCGTTAATGGCTTACTTTGTTTTTGCGTGTCTTCTTCCCGCCGCCACCATCGGAGTTGTCGCTGGCGGTGCGTCCAGGCAGTTCGTTCTGGTTGCCTACGTGCTTCTCGTCCTCGGCGCCATCGTCTACATGGCATTCGCCCTCGTCATTTCGCTCTTCCTTCATCGCGGCGCCGTCACCTGGGCCATTCTCCTGTTCATTTTGATTGTGGCTGTTACGTCGGGCAGTACATCGAATTTGGCAC
>JBAUEX010000197.1:0-7890 GCA_049678845.1 Candidatus Acidiferrales bacterium | reverse complement strand
CTTCAGTCCTAGCGACTGCATTTTTTTCACATACTCCGGTGTGATGCCCTGCACTTTCATGCCGATGAAACGGTCCACGCCGCCATCCATGCCCGCCGCGCGCATGTCGCGGATGTATTCGCCGCTCACACCTTGCACTTTCATCCCCACCAATTCATCCGGAGTGAGCTTCAGTCCCAGCCCTTGCATATTCTTCACGTACTCGGGAGTGATGCCTTGGACTTTCATGCCAATCAGTTCGTCCGTTTTCATGTCCATGCCCGCCGCGCGCATCTCGCGGATATATTGCGGCGTCATGCCTTGAACGCGCATGCCAATCAATTGATCAATGCTCGGATGCAGGCCCAGTGCGTGGATTTCGTGAATATATTCCGGAGTCACGCCCTGAATCTTCATGGCGATGACTTCGTCGGCGCTCAGATTGTCGAAGCCCTCCGCCCTCAGTCCCGCCAGATAGCCTCCGCTGCTCTTGCTCTGCTCCGCGTCGCCATTTTGCATTGCGTCTTGTGTGACGGGCTTAGCAGCCGCTTGCGAGTCGCCGCTCGCGCTGGTTTGGAGTGCTGAAATGGTGTGCGCGTTCACCGACGCACGCCGCGCGCGCGCCGCTGCGGGCGTCACGCTCTTTGCGGAACCGCTAGCGGAAACGCCGCCAGCAAGATCCGTTTCCGTGTTTTCATGCACCGGTAGGGAAGTAGACGCAAAAGAAACATGCGCTGCGCCGAGCAATGCGCTGCCGGCAAAAAGCGCTCCGGCCAGGAACACAAAACTGACCGCGAACCCCGCCACGCGGATTCCGCTTCCAATCGTGCCGAGGCCAAGCAGGCGCGCGACGCGCGACGCCAGCGGCCCGCGATTCGCGGCCATCGCCAACGCCGGAGCCGAGCGCGACTCCTCCATCAGCGTCAATGCGCGTGCATACTCCACTGCGTCGCCGCAAACGGAAATGGCAACGTCGTCGCAGCAGTTCTCGCGCTCGCTGCGAATGCGCTTGTTCACCCACCAAATCGCCGGATGGTAGAAGAGCAGCGTCTCAGCCGCCACTTGGAACAAATTCACAAAGCAATCCAGCCGCCGGATGTGCGCGAGTTCGTGCGCAATCACGGCTTTGAGTTGCTCCTCGGAGAGCCCCGTCAGCGCCGTCAAGGGAAGCATCACCACGGGACGGAACCAGCCAATCACCGCCGGCGCTTCCAATCGCCTGCACTCGCAATAACGGATCGCGCGGTCCAGATGCAGAAGGCGCTGCAACGACACGCACAGCTCGTTGAGGTTCGCGCTCACGGGCCGCGCTTCTTTGCGCCGCATGCGTTCAATCAGAACGAAGCCTCCCACGGTTCGCAGACTCAGAAACAGCACGCCCAAGAACCACGCTTCGACGAACCAGAGAAGGACATCGGGCCGTGGCGACGACCGGATTTGCGCGCCGGCGGCACTCGAAGACGCCAATGCGCTCACTCGATGCGAAAGCGAAACGGCAGACGCCGAAACCGCGCCAATCCACGAAGCGGATGTCGCGGACTCGTCATGCCAAAGGGCAAAAAACGTGATAGCGGGCGCGGCCACCATCAGCAGCAGCGTCACCACCGCCGCCACGTAGCGCGTCGAAGCCTTGCGGCAGACCGTCATCGCCACCGACAGCAGCGCCGCCAGCGCCAGTCCCTGCCACAGAAAATGCACCAAGGCCCAGCCCAGCGGCCGCATCACGGTTGGCGAAAACCAATTGGCAAAATCGCTCATCGCACTTTCCTTTCGTATTCGTCCAGCATGCGGCGCATTTCTTCCAGTTCTTTTCGGGAGGTTTTCCGCGCCGACAGCGCGTGCATCATCAGATCCTTCGCCGAGCCCGCGAACACGCGTTGCAGCACGTCTCCGGCAAACTGCCGCTTGGTTTCTTCCGCGGGCACGACAGCCTCGTACACGTGCGCGCGCTGCTCTTCGTTGCGGCGGACACTTCCTTTGACGGTCATAATCTGCAAAAGTTTTAGGACCGTCGTGTACCCGGTGTCCTTTTTTTCGTTGAGCGCTTTATAGACTTGCCGAACCGTCGATGGCCCGCGCTCCCACAGGACGCGCAGGATTTCCAGTTCGGAAGCCGTCGGTTTCTGCGGTGTTGCGTTGGTTGGATAGGTCATGCGCACCCGTATACTACGAAGACATTCGTACTGTCAACGAAAATCTTCGTACGCTCTTGCGCCGCCCAAAAAAGAGGTGTGTCACGACCCTTTCGCGGCGCTCCTTGGCGGCGTTCTGGTGAGCCCCGTTTCCGCCGTGAATTGACAAGCCTATTTGCGAAGCATAATATTCCCGCGGTCAAACTGCATGAACTCATCCCTGATGAACGCGGGAACTCCTTATCTTCGAGGTGCATCGTGAAGAAACGATTCATTCTCGGCGCCTCTTTGTTTCTATTGCTCGCTGTGCACCAAAGCGCGCGCGCCCAAAACGCAATTTCCGGCGGCTCCATATCCGGAGTCGTGACCGATGCGAGCGGAGCGGCAGTTCCCGGGGCGACGATCACGGCCAGCAATGCCGCGACCGGCGTCGAAGCGAAAACCAAAACTAACGCGTCCGGGTTTTACAACTTTTCCTCGCTCGGCGTGGGAATGTATGGCCTCAGCGTCAGTCAAACGGGCTTCAAGCAAACGGTTGTCAACAGCGTTCTGGTCCAAGTAGGGCAGAACACGGCGGAAAACATCGCGTTGCAAGTGGGCGAGGTGACGCAATCGGTGACCGTGACGGCGCAAGCGCCGTTGTTGCGCACAACAGAATCCACCGTCAGCACGGTCGTCAACGAAAACCTGATCAGCAACCTCCCGCTCAGCGGTCGGCGGTACACCGACTTCGTTCTTCTCACGCCCAACGCAAACGCCGACGGCCAGTTCGGCCTGGTGAGCATGGGAGGGCAGCAGGGCGGAGGCGATTCGGGATACGCGAACGGCAACGGCGCGAATTCCTTCACCGTGGATGGCGCGAACGCGACCAGCAATTATTTTGGCGACGCGCGCGGTCGCACCCGCGTCCCTTACGTTTTCGGCGAACAGTCCATTCAGGAATTCCAAGTCTCCGATAATCCCTACAATGCCGCGTATGGCGGGGCGGGCGCGGGATTCGTCAATACGGTAACAAAATCCGGAACGGACGCATTTCATGGAGACGCTTTCTATTACAACCGCAACTCCGGCGTTGGCAATGCGAACGATGCGATTGACAAAGCGAATGGACTGTCGCGGCCTATCGATGTATTGCAGCAATTCGGCGCGGACGTGGGCGGGCCGGTGATTCACAACGAGGCGTGGTTTTATTTCGACTACGAACAGCAGCGCCGTAAGCAGCCCATTTCCGTCATTAATGCGGGATTCACGGGAATCAACGTGACGTCCTTTAACGATTCGAACGGCAATCCGCTGCCGGCCGGCACAGTTTTGCCTGCGCCAAACGCGAACTATCCGGTTCCCGGAAGTTTCGGCACTCCTCCTGCCTCGACCGATCCGAATTACCCTTCGTATCTTCAGCAGGTGGCGAACGCCATCGGCGCCGTTGCGCGAAATCTGGGACAGCGGGCGCGCCGCGCGGATAACGTATCGTTTTTCCCGAAGCTCGACTGGCAGCCGACGAACGCTGACCACGTGACCTTCGTCTACAACTACAGCCGCTTCAATTCCCCTGGCGGCGAGATTACCTTCAACCCTGTCGCCACTTTCGGCGATGAGTCTCTTTCCAACAACTTCGTTCGCGACCACCATGCGACCATGCATTGGACGCACACGTTTGGCTCAACACTGCTGAACGACGCGCACGTCAGTTTTTTGCGCGACGAACAAATTGAAACGCCGTCGGGCCTTGCCCCCACAACGCTGGGGCAGATTGAATTTTTCTCGCCACAATTTTTCGAATTGGGCAACCCCACATTTTCCCGCGGCGACAACAAGGAATTTCAGTGGCAGTTGAGCGACCAAGTCACTTACATCGCCGGCAGACACACTTTGAATTTCGGCTTTGACTTCGATCGCACCCACGTCACCGATTTTTTCCCAGGAAACTTCAACGGAACCTACGCGTTCGGCAATCCCACTAACTTCGCGCTGGGGCGTTACGCCTTTTTCACGCAAAACGGCGGCAATCCGGCGTTCCCGTTTACGTTTCCCTATTATGGATTTTACGGGCAGGACAAATTCCAGATGACCAGAAAACTCACACTGGATTTCGGTCTGCGGGAGGACTTTCAGATTTATCCTCAGCCAACGGCAAACACGACGACCGGCAGCCCGCTGGTCGCGCAGTTGACTGGCCAGTTTCCGAACCAATACAATCGCATTTCGCCGCGAATCGGATTTGCTTATCAGCCTTTTGACAAGACCGTTGTCCGCGGCGGCTTTGGTCTGTTCCGTGAAATTCTCGACGGCCTCAATTACGAGAATTCAGTGATTTCCAACGGGTTGGCGACGCAGCAAGCGAGCACGTTTGTGGGTTTCGACAACACTCTTGCGCCCAACCAGCAAACCCCAACGTTCCCGAGTTTCTTTTCTAACACGTCGTCGTTTGCAGGCTCCTCAAACATTTCAATTGTTGATCCTGGATTTCAGACTCCCTACGTCATTGAATCGAGTCTCGAGATCGAGCAACAGTTGGCGCGAGGCATGACGCTCACGGTGGGAACGATGTGGACGCACGGTGTGCATTTGGTGGCCTCCAGCGCCTCCGACAAGAACCTGATCCCGCCTACCGGGACGACAAGCTATACGGTGTGCCCGGCAGGGGTCGGCCAGGGCGTATCGGGATCTCCGGATCCGAGCGCCTCGGTGTGCACCGGCCCAACGACTACTGGATCGAATCTCGACAGCGGCTTGCTGACGGACGGGCTGATTACTTCTGCCGTCGGCCAGATCAACGCCCTGATCAGTCCCGGCGTAAACAATTACAATTCGTTCTACGCTCAACTGCAGCGCAGAGTCGCGCACGGATTGTCGGTGATGACGTCGTATACGTTTTCGAAAAATTTGCAAACAGGCGTGGATTTCTTCAATCAGTTTAACTTGAAGGACACACACGGGCCATCGCTGCTCGATCAGCGGCACCGACTCTCCATCGCGGCGGTTTACGCTCCCGACGCGTCCGGTATTTCGAACATGATGGAACGCCACGTTCTCTCGGATTGGACTCTGAGTACTGTGATGCAGTTCAATTCGGGGCGTCCTTACGCGTCCTTGCTCAACAGCGCATGCACGGGAATTAATTTTGTGAATTGCAACGGTGCAAACGCCAATCTCAACGACAGTGCCTTCAACGAATCAACTGGCAATACAGCGTTGGGAATTAACGGTCTGGGGCCAAGTCCGGGCATTGGACTCGATCGCTTTTATGGCCCCTCGATTGAGGAAATCGATCTTGGCTTGGCACGCGCGTTCCATATCACGGAGCGACAGAGCATTCAGATCCAGGCGCAGGTGTTCAACCTGTTCAATCATCCAAACTTTTACGTGCAGAATGGTTCGGGAATCGTTCAGACGCAATACAGTCCGGTTGGTGCGACCTGTGGCGACAGCGTATCGGTAAATCAACAATGTTTCCTGGTGCCTAACTCCGGACCCGGCGGATTCCAGACGCTTGAGTCCATCGGCCAGTTGAACGGCCCGCGAACGTTCCAGTTTTCGTTCCGGTATCAGTTCTGATGGAGTGCAACAATAGGATAATTCCGGAATAACGGCCGAATACGTACGCGTCAAGTCAGACCCAAAGGGGCATACATTGAACGTCAAGCCATCGTCAACTTCTTCACTCAATAATCCCATTACGCGCACCGCCGCGATGCATCGCTTGCCGCTGCGCCTCGCCGCATTTTGGGTCGCTGGGTTGTTCGCGCTGGTTTTGTGCGCGCCAAGTTATGCGCAGACGCGCCGTCCCATCAATCTGGACGATCTTGCGCGCACGCGCGACGTTCGCGACCCGCAGTGCTCTCCGGAAGGCAAGTGGGTCGCCTACACAGTCAGCACCATCGACGCCAAAACGGACAAGCACAATTCCCATGTCTGGATGGTCAGGACCGACGGCTCGCGCGACCTTCAGGTCACCGAGAGCCAGGAATCGGAAGGCGGGCCCGAGTGGTCTCCCGACGGAAAATATCTGGCGTTCACTTCCGGGCGTCCCGGCAAAGCCAAAGGAACGCAGGTCTGGCTCCTGAATCGCGAGGGCGGGGAAGCGATGCAGCTTACGGAAGTGAAGGGCCATTTGCAGGCCTACGAATGGTCTCCGGATTCCAAGCGCCTCGCGCTCGTCGTCATGGATCCCGACCCCGAAGCGGAAGCGGAGGAAGCCGCGAAAAAACCCGGCGCGCCCCCGCATATTCCCAAGCCGGTTGTGATTGACCGCTACCATTTCCGGCAGGACGTCGTTGGATACCTGCTCAGCAATCGCCACAGCCGTATCTACCTCTTCGATATCGCCACGAAAAAATTGGACCGTCTCACCAAAACCGATTTCGATGAATCGGGTCCGGTGTGGTCGCCCGACGGCACGCGCATCGCGTTTCTAAGCAATCACGATCCTCACCCCGACCGCGATCCTATCCCGCAAGTTTTTGTTGCCGATGCGCAGTCGGGTGTCGTTGAAAAACAGGTCACCAATTATGGGACGCGCGGCACGCGCGGCCGCCTGGCCTGGAGTCCCGATAGCAAATCGATCGCTTTCCTCGTCGGCGACGAAAAAAAGTGGGACGCCTATGGCATGAGCCATCTGGCAATTGTGCCCGCGGATGGTTCGGCCGCTCCAACCATTCTCACCGAGAAACTCGACCGCTCCGTCTCCTCGCCCTATTTCAGCGAAGACGGCAAATCCATTGTGGTCGCGGAAGAGAGCGATCGCTCGGAGTATCCCATTTCGATAAATATCGCCGATCAAAGCGTGCAGAGATTGCTTCAGCCGCCGGTTGTCATCGGCGCCATGTCGCATTCAAAGGGCTGTTTGGTGGCTCTCACCGGCAGCGATACCAAGCCGGTGGAAATTTATTCCTTGGAAGACGGCACGCTGCGCCAACTGACGCATCAGAATGACAAACTTTTTTCGGAACTGGATCTCGCCAAGACCGAAGACGTCGAATACAAAACTCCCGACGGCACTGATGTTCACGGCCTGCTGACTTATCCGCTGGGATACACGCAAGGCACGAAAGTGCCGCTGCTGTTGCGCATTCACGGCGGCCCCAATGGACAGGATTCGCATTCCTTTAGCTTTGAACGGCAAATTTTCGCCGCCAATGGCTACGCCGTCCTCAACATCAACTATCGCGGCAGTTCCGGCCGCGGACAAAAATTCCAGCGCGCGATTTTTGCCGACTGGGGTCACGATGAAGTCATGGATTTGGAAGCGGGAATCAATCACGTAATCAGCATGGGCGTTGCGGATCCCGCTAAGCTCGGCGTGGGCGGCTGGAGCTACGGCTGCATCCTCACCGACTACATGATCGCCACCGATCCGCGTTTGAAAGCCGCCACCTGCGGTGCGGGCACAGGATTCACCGTGGCTCTTTACGGCGTCGATCAGTACATCATTCAATATGACAATGAAATCGGCCCGCCGTGGAATCCGAAAGCCTGGGAAACGTATCAGAAGATCTCGTATCCGTTTTTGCATGCCGACCGCATCAAGACGCCCACGCTCTATTTCAGCGGCGATAAAGACGCCAACGTCCCGATGATCGGCAACGAGGAAATGTACGAAGCGCTGCGCAGCCTCAACGTTCCTACCGGGCTGATTATTTATCCCAATGAGTTTCACGGGATTCAGCGGCCCAGTTTCCAGCGCGATCGCTATGAGCGTTATCTCGCGTGGTATGCGAAATATCTCAAGAACAGCAGCGCCCCAGGCCACGAAGCCGTGGCGGACGATAAGTAAAGC
>JBAUEX010000196.1:0-3765 GCA_049678845.1 Candidatus Acidiferrales bacterium | reverse complement strand
ATTCCAGCCGGAGCGCCCGTGCTGTCTGATATACGCCGTGCTCTCGTGCCAAGTCTGCGGCTTCGCCCCACAGAGCCTCAGGGATCCGTCCGCGCCGCTTATGCGTGCTCCGCCAATGCTCCAGCCGCCGGCGCAGATCCGCCATCTTCTTCGGAACCACACCGGCATTTTGTTTCATCGGTCGATCCTATATACCTACCGAACTATTTCGACCGTAGCAGAGCGGCGCCGCATCAGTCATGCAGCCTTACCGAAGGCACACCACGGTATAGGCCGTGACGCCGTATAGCCCCAGAATCGCAAGTACGGTCGCCAGAACCCCGAAAACCGTGGAGAGGGTCGCGATCATTCGCTCCGAAGCCAGCGACTCGTCCACCTGACGCTCCACCGTTTTGAGGTTCAAGATCGGCAGGCAACCTCAAGAGAGCCTAATATCGGTCGATTCGGGGTGCTGTTAACTGGATTCCGACGAGTTCGCCGGGTCTCAGGATGGTCCTGCCGGATCTGCGCCGCAGTGGCCTCACAACGCGCATTCCGCGGAGTGGAAGCCAAGAGCCCCCTGAAGTCGGCTTGGAGGAAGCGCCGGGACCAGCCACTGGTGGCTCCTCGAGCGCCGTTTCCCAGGAGTCTGACGGCAGCCGGGCAATTCTACGAGTCGCCAGACGATAACGTCCCTCTCAATTACCAGCCGGTCACGCTCTTTTTAGGCGGTGGAGGATCGTTTCGGCCTCGTCCAGCAAATGCTTGCTGTGCTCATGCAGCGCGCGATACTTCCCGGACAGCTCGTGGGCCGCATCCCCCACCAGTTCCTCGCTGCGCTCGTAAAGATCCTCGCACTTCTCTATCAGCTCCTTGCCCGCGTCGATCAGGTCATCCGCGACTTCGTTTCCCTCGCGGACTAATCTCCGGCGAGTGCGTGCACCTGACGCGGGTGCCATCAGCAGTGCTGCCACCGCGCCGATCGCGGCTCCCAGCAGGAAGAATGTTGCTCGGTCTCCCGCTCTTATATCCCGCATCACTAGTGTCCGGTTAGAAATCAAATAGAATCAGTTGGTTAGAGATGTCGATTGGAGCATTCTCGGAATTTAGGAGTGGACCCCAAGGGTGAGACAACCAGTTAACCCACTGTTCGCCGTCCGCTGAGAATCCATTGTACGGCGGGTCCGTTCGATCCCAAAATTGGGTCCATGTTCGACCGTGGATTCAATCTCACGTTGCTGGCCATGCGCCGCCAACTCGCGGCTATGCCTCACGACCTTTATCTCGTCCGTCTCATCCATTACCAGACTCGCAGACCATTCCCCGGAGAGCGGCTGTGGACCGTTTCCCAACTGACCCATCCGGCCACCATCAGGTTCTTGCGCGTTCGCAACCGGGAAGGCTGTGACGTGTACCTCCATCCCTACGCAGAGGAGCGCAATCCCGGTTATATCCTCGTCGATCTGGATGAGACTAACCCAGCCGTTGTGAAAACCATGCGCGCCGCCGGTCACGAACCTTGTGTGGTGCTCCAAACCAGTCCCGGCAATCTTCAGGCTTGGGTGCGAGTCAGTGCCACACCCATCCAAGCTGCAGTTGCCAGCCAGATCGGCAAACAGTTGGCCCGGGTCTACGGCGGCGACCCGGCCAGCACCGATTGGCGTCATCTGGGCCGCTTGGGCGGTTTCACCAATCAGAAACCGACGCGACGCAACGGGGGTTACTCGCCCTGGGTGAAGGTACTGTACGCTCACGCCGGCCTGGCTTCCCAAGCAGCGGCGTTGCTGGAGGCGGCCGAGCACAGTCTGGGCAGTCACTCCAGCCTGGCGCTGGCGCCACACGTTTCTCTGGCGGCACCCGCGCACCCCGATGCCGCTGGCACGGACTGGTCGGCTGGTTCCACCGTAGCCGCTGCTGCGGCCAACCTCTATGCCAGTTGGCTGCACCGCTTGCGGATTCTGGAACGCTTCCCCCAGCCCGACTGGAGCACCGCCGATAAGTGGATCGCCAAGGAGTTGCTCCAACGTGGATGGTCCGCTCCACAAGTCGCTACTGTCCTGCGCCACGGCAGTCCGGGGTTTCCGCGACAACACTCCCACCCGGACGATTACCTCCGCCGCACCCTCGCATGTGCGGTGCGGGAACTCGCCGCCCGCCCTTTTCCTGGGCGCGATCTTCTCCTTCCCCGCAATGGTCACATCTCTGCTGCGGGCTCGTGATCGCGCCCCCCGCCCGCCCCTGTGTGGAACCTTCATGCCGAAACCCTCGCGGCTGCCGGCTCCGTGCGCGTCACCAGCGTACGCTCAAACTGCACCGGTGAACGGTAGTCCAGCGCCGAGTGCAGACGCTTTTCGTTGTAGACCTTCTCCAGGAACTCGCCGATCTCAGCACGAGCGTGAATCATATTCATATATTCAGTTCTGTATACCTCTTCCTGCTTGAGGGTTTTCATAAACGACTCACACCCGGCATTGTCCCAAGGGTTCGCCTTGCGACTCATGCTGATGTCGATACCGTTGTCCTTCAGTAAGTCCGTGTAATCGCCGCTCGCGTATTGTCCCCCGCGGTCGGAATGATGGACCAATCCAGGCCGCACCGTTCTCTCCTGCAATGCCATGCGCAGCGCGGTCAGCGTCAAGGAATCGTCGAGCCCATCATCCAGGTGCCATCCGATCACCCGCTTCGAATACGCATCCAGGATTACTGCCAGGAAGACGAACTCTTCTTCCAGGCGGATGTAGGTGATGTCCGCCACCCAGAGCTGGTTCACACCGGTCAGGATCAGCGACGATGCCAGATTGGGATAGACCTTCCGCCCGTGCGCCGAGTCAGTCGTCACCACGAACTTCCGCTTCACCACGCACAGAAGGTTGTCCTCCTGCATCAACCGCTGCACCCGCTTGCGATTGACCTCCCAGCCGCGGGCTTTCAGTTCCTTCTTGATCCGCCGGCTTCCATAGCTGGGCCACTCCAACGCGATCTTCTGCAACTCGTCGCGCAGATCCATGTCCGCCGCCGCGGGCCTCTCCGGTTCCAGAAACCGGTAGTAGCCCGCGCGGCTGAATCCCGCCACCTCGCACATCCGAATCACGCTCAACCTGGTCTCCGTCTTCACCTCTTTTTCGACCTGTCCGTAGAATGCGCGCCGTTGTTCAGTGCCCGCAGCAGGCGCTGTTCCTCGACATGCTGCAAGGCTCGCTTTAAAAAATCGATCTCCATGGCCTGTTGGCCGACCTTCCGTTCCAACTCGGCCACCTGGCTCTCTTCGGCGCGCTTTTTGCCCACACCCCTGAATGCACGCGCACCGTGCTCCTGCAACTCCCGCCTCCAGCGGTGCAGTTCACTGGGATGCACCTCCAAGGCGCGGGCGACCTCGGCCACGCTCTGTCCACCGTTCAGGCGGGTCACCGCCTCCTGCTTGAACTCTTTGCTGAATTTTCTTCGAGACTTCATCTTCCAGTTTTTCCCCTTTCAATGATTTTCAGGGGTTAACTGGCTGTCTCAAAAATGGGGTCCACTCCATAAACCTGCTAAGCGCTTGCTGCTTAAGTTGCGTTTCATCATTAATTCCTCCCTTTGAGTTGGCGATAACAGTCCCTGCGTTGCTCCGGCTCGCGGCCAGCCGAATCCAAACGGTCGGCATCCACTAGGCAACTAAAGAGCATGCGAGTGAATAGATCGAAGCGCCCTTTAATATTCTCAAGCCAAGGCGCCGGCGCCTCAAGCAAATGTCGCAATGCCTCTGAGTCCTGCGTCGCACGGCCGATAATCTGCACCGCCGTAGCG
>JBAUEX010000195.1:0-4857 GCA_049678845.1 Candidatus Acidiferrales bacterium | reverse complement strand
AATTTTACGGAAACGACAGCGACGAGGCCCTCGCGAACGTCGTCACCGGTGATGGAGATTTCGTCTTTTTGCTCCTTGAGCATCCCAAAAGAGCTGGCGGCGTAATTAATGGTGCGCGTGAGCGCGGAGCGAAAACCGGAAAGATGCGAGCCGCCGTCGACCGTGTTGATCGTGTTGGCGAACGAAAAAACATTTTCGGCGTAGCTGTCGTTATATTGCAGTGCGATTTCCATGTCGACAGTGTCGCGCTTGCCTTCCATATAAATGGGCGAGTCGTGAAGAACTTGCTTGCCGCGATTCAGATGCTTGACGAATTCCGCGATGCCTCCGGTGAAACGAAACTCGGCTTTTTTGGCGCTGCGTTCGTCCTCGAGCGTGATTGTCAGCCCTTTGTTGAGAAAGGCGAGCTCGCGCAGACGCTGCGAAAGAGTGTCGTAGCTATAAGTGGTCGCGGCGAAAATCGAGGGATCGGGATGGAAAGTGATCTTGGTTCCCGTCTTTTTGGTCTTGCCGGTGTCTTTCAGTTTCGATGTAGGCTGGCCTTTTTCGTAGCTCTGTTCCCAGACTTGCCCGTCGCGCCAAATTTCCAAATCGAGCCAATCGGAAAGAGCGTTGACGACCGAAACGCCGACGCCGTGCAAGCCGCCGGAGACTTTGTAGGTGTCGCTGTCGAATTTGCCGCCGGCGTGAAGAACCGTCATGACGACTTCGGCGGCCGGCTTTTTCTCCGTGGCGTGCATGTCGACGGGAATGCCGCGGCCGTTGTCGGTGACGGTGACCGAATTGTCGTCATGGACGACAACGTTGATTTCGTCGCAATAGCCTGCGAGCGCCTCGTCGACCGAGTTGTCGCAAACCTCCCAAACAAGATGATGCAAACCGAGCTCGCCGGTCGAGCCAATGTACATCGCGGGACGTTTGCGCACAGCTTCAATGCCGCCAAGGACCTTGATGGAAGTGGCGTCGTACTTATGCCCAGCGCCCTTGGCAGGCGTATTTTCTTTTTCACCCATTCTCTGGTGCTCCTAGATTTCGAATCGGGAAGGCGGTCGCGGACGGGCTCGACACTTGCCTTGCCCATTGGCCTCAGCGCGTTTGTTACGAACGCGAGCTGAAGCTCGAAGGGTTTTCGCTTCATCCCGCGCCGCTCCGGCGGATCCGGTGGCGCGCGGCGAAGACTGATGGCCCCTTGCGGGCCGTTTTCAAGCGGGCTGGCGAATTTTTCTTAGACGCGCTCTGGCGCGAGCGCGAAGAAAACACCTCCAGTTCTGGCCGAAACTAACTGCCGGCACGGAGGTCTGCCGGTACCACAAGCTACTGCAAAAAATTGTGTTTTGTAACACCAGAATTGTAATGGAAAGTTGGGCATTGGACAAGGCAATTCTTGCTCTTGGATGCGCCGTATCCCATTTAGAAACACACGGTTAGATGGTAGTTTTGTATTGCATGTCCGTAAGCGACAGATCGGCAAAAACAGTCTAAAAAGACGCGTTCCCGGTGTGCCTATCACCGGATAAATTGACTTCGTCTGAGGCGCAGCCTAAGATGCGCTGCGGTTGCGCACCAACCGGACCTCAAAAAGGAGCGCATGGCGGATTCACAGACTCTTATCGGCCGCACCATTTCACATTACCGAATCGCTGAAAAATTGGGCGGCGGCGGAATGGGCGTGGTGTACAAGGCTGAAGATACAAAACTGCGACGCTTCGTTGCGTTGAAATTCCTTCCTCAGGATGTCGCAAAAGATCGGATAGCGCTGGAGCGATTCGAACGCGAAGCGCAATCTGCATCAGCCCTCAGCCATCCGAACATTTGCACAATTTACGAGATTGACGAATATGAAGGCCAGCCCTTCATCGCCATGGAACTGCTGAAAGGCAAAACGCTGAAGCATCGCATTGCCGATGGGCCGATGCCGTTGGATGCGATACTCGAAATTGCCATACAAGTAGCGGACGCGCTGGACGCCGCGCACTCGGAAGGAATTATTCATCGCGATATCAAGCCGGCGAATATTTTCGTGACGGACCGCGGGCAGGCGAAGGTGCTCGATTTCGGACTGGCAAAAATGGAGATGCGCGCGTCAACAAATTCCATGACCGCGGGCATGACTCGAACGCAAGAGGAAACAAATCTGACAAGTCCGGGTACGGCGCTCGGGACGGTGGCCTACATGTCGCCCGAGCAGGCGCGCGGACGCGAGCTTGACGCGCGCACGGACATTTTTTCGTTCGGCGTAGTGCTCTACGAAATGGCGACCGGCCGACAGGCGTTTTCCGGTAGCACTTCGGCGGAGATTTTCGATGGAATTCTGAATCGCGCGCCTGTTTCGCCGGTGCGCCTGAACCCGGAGATTCCGGCGGAGATGGAGCGCATCATCAATAAGGCTCTCGAAAAAGACCCGCCGCTGCGTTATCAGCACGCATCGGATTTGCGCACGGATGTGCAACGGATGAAGCGCGATTCGGATTCCGGGCGGCGCGCGGTCAGCGGCATGGAATCGTCTCCATCCATGACGGCAACAGGGATTCCCGCAATGGGGACGCTTGACGCCCCTTCCAGTGGGTCGGTTTCCGCGCCCGCCACCGCAAGCGGTGCAGCGCGAACACAGGCGTCGGGATCTTCGGCGGTGGCCGCCGTGGCGCGCGAGCATAAGTTGAGTCTGAGTGTAATCGTTATCATTGTTGTGGTTCTATCGGTGGCGGCAAGTTACGGAATTTATGCATTCCTGAACCGCGCGCGGCCCGCCCCGTTTCAAAGTTTTAGCATCAATCAGGTGACAACTTCGGGCACAGTCCTGCGCGCCGCCATCTCGCCGGACGGCAAATACATCCTGAGCGCACAAAGCGACAACGGAAAGCAGAGCCTGTGGTTGCGCAACGTACCCACGTCGAGTAATACGCAAATCGTCGCTCCCGCGGCCGTGTCTTACGAGAGTCTCGCCTTTTCGCCAGACGGGAATTACGTTTATTTCAGACAGGCAGAATCAAATGTCAGCACGGAATTCAATCTGTATCGCGCCCCGGTGCTGGGCGGGATGCCGCAGGAGATCGTCCGCGACATTGATAGTGGTGTGACATTTTCACCGGACGGCAAGCGCGTGGCATACATGCGCGCCAACGATCCGGAAGTTGGCAAGTGGCGGATCCTTACGGCAAATATCGACGGCGGCGACGAAAAGGTGCTTCAAATCGAACCGGGCCAGAGCCCGCCGCAGTTTTTGGCGTGGTCGTCCGATGGTAAAAACATCGCCGAAAGTCTGTTTCAGCCCGGCAACGCTTTGGGCGGGATCGATACGCTCGATGTGTCCAGCGGGAAAGCGCGTTCTGTTGCGCGGTTCGACGACAAGCGGATGTTCGAGTTGGCGTGGCTGCCTGACGGTCGCGGATTGTTGATGATGTATATCGGAAAGGGGATCGGTCGAGGGCAAATCGGATTCGTCTCCGTTCCTGATTGGAAGTTTCAAAGCCTTACCCGGGATACGAACGCTTATCGGACACTTACTCTGTCGGCGGATGGCAAGAGTCTGGCTACGGTGCAAGCTAAGGTCACGCGAGAACTCGATCTACTTCCCAGCTCGCGGAGCCAGGAGAGCGCGCCGGGCCAGGCGCTTGCGCAAGAGCAGCCAATCAACGGTTTCAATTGGGCGGCTGACGGCGTTCTGTTGCTCGAAGAAAAGGGCGAGATTGTGAAAATTGGCGCTGATGGGAGCGCAAGAAGAATGCTCATTAGCGATCCCGCGTTGCTGCCCTCCTCGGGGTCGGACTGCGCCAACGGACGCTACATTGTCTTTGCCGGTTTCTCGGGAAACTCGAACGTGAGGAACATCTGGCGCGCAGACGCGGACGGCTCGAACCTTGTTCAATTGACGAATGAAAAGAATGCCACCGAACCGGTCTGCTCCCCCGACGGAAAGAGAGTCTATTATCTGGATAACACTGCGGATCAGTTGATGAGCGTGCCGATTGGCGGCGGCCATGCGGAAATTGTTCGGGGATCGTCGATTCCAAATGGCATCTATGCCGGCGGCGCGCCGGCTGTATCCGGCGATGGGAGGCTGGTGGCGTTCCTTGCATCAGTGACCGATCCGGAAACGAGGAAAGGCGAGCAGAAGGTTGTGATTGTCAGTGTAAGTCCGGGCGCGAGCTCTCCGCAGCGCCTGCTGGAGCCCAACCCGAACATCGCAGGACCACCGGGACCGCAATTCACTCCGGATGGAAAAGCGGTGGCATACGTTGTGCGCGAAAATGGAGTGGACAATGTGTGGGTCCACCCGCTGGATGGCTCGAAGGGCCGTCAGATAACGAATTTCAGCTCTCAACAAATATTTGAGTTTCACTGGTCACCCGATGGCAAGACGCTGGGAGTCCGCCGCTTCCACAACGATTCGGACGTTGTGCTGCTGCAGGATTCCGAGTCTTCAGCACAGTAGAAGAGTCAGACCGCCCGCCGTTTGTGTTGTGCTTCGCGTGTTTCGGTTCCCCGCAGGTAATGCCTGTGCAGAAAAATTTGCGAAATTACAACTGATCAGAGAAAGCCTCGAAGTCAAGGACTTTCTCGCTGAAATTAACGAAGCTTGACGCTGTGGAAAAGCTGTGAATGAACTGTGAATGACGCGCACCGACCTTGCGCAGTTTTCTCTTGCTCCTTTGCTTCCGTTTAGGCAGAATCCGCGCTCGCACTTAAACAAGTGCAGAGAGCTCGTACTCCTCAGCAGTCTCGCGACAGCACCGCGTGGGGCGGAGATTCTGTCGCGGGATTGAATCATAGGATAGCTCGACAAAACCCCGGTCGCGGGGTAGGGTTTTCCACAACATTTCCACTGGTGTGGAAATCGGCGGGGTCTTATTGATACTG